>NZ_JBFBBZ010000007.1:0-286004 GCF_040682935.1 Amycolatopsis sp. NPDC051061 | reverse complement strand
GGTCCCATTCCGAACCCGGAAGCTAAGCCTGATAGCGCCGATGGTACTGCAACCGAAGGGTTGTGGGAGAGTAGGACACCGCCGAACTTATTTTGGGGAAGGGTCTGGGCCCGGTTGAGACGCGAGTCTCCCGGCCCGGGCCCTTTTTCATGCCCGGATTCGCCGTGTCGACCCTCCAAGCACACGTGATGCCCCTTCAGTCACGCGTGATGCCCCCCGATCACGCTCGAAGCCTCAAACCGAGTGCGGCCGAGGCGCCGGCCGGCTCCGCAGCGGGCTCGACAACACCAGCGACGTCGTCGTCTCCCCGTACCGCTGTACCTTCTCGACCAGCCCCTCCAGCTCCGCGGTGTCCCGGCACAGCACCCGCAGGATCCAGCATTCGTCCCCCGTGATGTGATCCGCGGCAACGACCTGCGGCAGGGGCAACACCGCCGTCCGGAACCGCGGCGTGTCCAGACTCCGCACCCGGGCCCGCACCATCGCTTCGATCGGCAGCCCCAGCTTCGTCGTGTCGACGCGAGCCGCGTAGCCCGTGATCACTCCGCGCTCCTCGAGACGGCGCACCCGTTCCGTCACCGCCGAACCCGACAGCGACACCCGGCGGCCCAGCTCCGAAAAGCTGAGCCGGCCGTCCTCCTGGAGGAGCTCCAGCAGGTGCCAGTCGACGTCGTCGAGGTCCACCGCGATTCTCCAAGGTGAGCAGGGTCAGAACGCGGAAATCCCCGGCCGTCCCGGGCTTCCGCCTCGATTCTGCCCTGTGTCCGAACCGCCGGGACCAGCAGGATTCAAGGCATGACCACCGCACGCACGCTCACCGTCCCCGCCCCGGCGCCCGAAGTCGCCATGAACTACTTCGGTGCCGAACTCGCCTTCGAGGTCGACCCCGACGATCTCGTCCGAGATCTCGAAGCCGGTCACACCGACGGCTACGTCGTAGTCGAGACGCGCGCCGAAGAAGCCTTCAAGGCAGCTCGCATCCCCGGCGCGATCAACCTCCCCTACAAGGACATGACGGCCGAAACCACCGCCCGCCTCGACAAGCGGCTCGTCTACATCTGCTACTGCGAAAGCATCAACTGCAACGCCGCCACCAAAGGCGCCCTCAAGCTCGCCGAGCTCGGGTTCCAGGTGAAACGGCTCTCCGGCGGCATCACCAGCTGGATCGCGGCCGGCTACCCCGTCGATGGCCCAGGACGAACAGCCGCGATCCGGTGCGCCTGCTGACGCACCTACCCTGGAAGACGTGACACGACTGCTCATCATCCAGCCGGACGCGTCGGACCCGCTCGGCCCCCTCGGCGACTGGCTCACCGACGCCGGCGCGGAGCTCGACGTCCGGTTGCCGCCGAACGACGACCTGCCCGCCGACCCCGACGTCTACCAAGGTGTCGTCTGCCTCGGCGGCGGCATGGCCGCGGAGGACGACGCGAAGCACCCGTGGCTCGCCGACGTCCGGCGCCTGCTGGCGAAAGCCGCGACGAAGCGGATCCCGACCCTGGGGATCTGCCTCGGCGCCCAGCTGCTGGCCGTCGCGACCGGCGGCCGCGTCGAGGTCGGGCGGGACGGGCCCGAGGTCGGTCCGCACCTCGTCGCCAAGAAGGACGCGGCGTGGACCGACCCGCTCTTCGCCGAGATGCCGCTCATGCAGGACGTCCTGCAGTTCCACAACGACGCGATCACCCGGCTCCCGCCCGGCGCCGAGCTGCTCGCTTCCGCGCCGCTGTACCAAAACCAGGCGTTCCGGTTCAACCGTTGTGTCTACGGTGTCCAGTTCCACATCGAGACGACGCCCGCCGTCGTCGCGAGCTGGGCGGCCGATGAGCCCGAGATGGCGGAATTCGCCCGTCCGGGCTCACTCGAGCACGACGCGTTGATCACCGTGCACGCCGATCTCGAGGAAACCTGGCGCCCGTTCGCGCAGCGGTTCGTCCGGTTGGCCGCCGGGGAGCTCGAGCCCGCCGCCGACAGTCAACGCTCGTTACCACTGGCTTAACGGCAAGGGTCACGATAAGCAACGTCCTGTTAACGGCAGGCATCACCCTTCAGGTACCTTGCGGAAGGAGTCCCACAAGGGTTCGGAGGTCGGGGTGGAACCCTCGTTGCTGGTCGTGCTCGTCGTCGTCACGGCCTTGGTTTTCGATTTCACGAACGGGTTCCACGACACCGCGAACTCGATGGCGACGTCGATCGCGACCGGGGCCCTCAAACCCCGCGTCGCCGTCGCGATCTCCGCGGTGCTGAACCTGGTCGGCGCGTTCCTGTCGGTCGAGGTCGCCAAGACGATCTCCAGCGGTCTGGTCGACGACACGAAGATCGGACCGTCGATCGTCTTCGGTGGGCTGATCGGCGCGATCGTCTGGAACCTCGTGACGTGGTTCGTCGGCCTGCCGTCGAGCTCGTCGCACGCCCTGTTCGGCGGCCTGATCGGCGCCACCTGGGTTTCGGCGGGCACCGACTCGGTCCACTTCGGAAAGATCGTCGAGAAGGTCCTGATCCCGGCGGCCGCGAGCCCGGTGATCGCCGGCGTCGTCGCGATGATCGCGACGTACCTCGTCTACCGCTTCCTCGTCCGTGGCCGGCCGGCCACGCGCGGGTTCAAGGTCGGCCAGGTCGTCTCGGCGTCGCTCGTCTCCCTCGCCCACGGCACCAACGACGCGCAGAAGACCATGGGCGTCATCACGCTCACGCTCGTCACCGCCGGCAGCCTGCCGGCGGGCGCGTCGCCACCCGTCTGGGTGATCATCAGCGCCGCTTGCGCCCTCGCGCTCGGCACGTACCTCGGCGGCTGGCGCATCACCCACACCCTCGGCAAGGGCCTGACCGACATCGAGGGTCCGCAAGGCTTCGCCGCCCAGACGAGCTCGGCGCTGGTCATCCTGATCTCGTCGCGGCTCGGCTTCCCGCTGTCGACGACGCACGTGTGCTCCGGCGGGATCGTCGGCTCCGGCGTCGGCCGCCGGGAGGCCCCGGTGCGCTGGCGGATGGCGGGCCGGATGGTCATCGCGTGGCTGTTCACGCTGCCCGCCGCCGCGATCGTCGGGGCGGTGTCCGGCAAGATCGCCTCGCTCGGCGCCGCGGGCACCATCGCCGTCGGTGTCGTCGGCATCGGTGTGGGCCTCGGGATCTGGCTGCTTTCCCGGCGCCACCCCGTCACCGCGCACAGCTTCCAGGTCCCCGAGCCGACGCCCGCCGGGACCGAACCGGGCCGGCTCGCCGCCTGAACCGGCGTCTTCCCGGATACGGTGGTCCATGATGGCTGACCGCGCGCGTTCGACCGCTTCGGCGGCGAGGTACGGATTCACCGATTCCCGTGCCGAGGGTCAGGTGCGCGCGGCCGGCTGGTGGGACGACGGCGGCCCGGTCGCGGCCGCCGCCGACGTCCTCGCGGCGTTGTCCCGGACCGCCGACCCGGATCTCGCGCTGCGCGGGATCGACCGGATCCGCGAAGCCGACGAGGGCGAGTGGACGCGGCTCGACGAGCAACTGCGGGCCCACCGGACCTTCCGCGGCCGCTTCCTCAGCGTGCTCGGGACGTCGAGCGCGCTCGCCGACTTCCTCGCCGCGAACCCGGGGCAGTGGCAGTCGCTCACCGGCGACAAGTGCACCGACTCCGCGTGCTACCGGGACAACCTGCGCACGGCGCTCGTGCGCGAAGACGGGTCGGTGGTCACCGGGCTCGAAGCCGAGCAGGCCCTCAAGATCGCCTACCGCGGCCAGCTGCTCGGCATCGCCGCCGCGGACCTGGGCCACCTCGTCGAGGACGGGCTCGAGCACCCCGGCTACGCCGAGGTCGCGGCGCAGCTGACCGAGCTGGCCGAAGCCGCGCTCGCCGCCGGGCTCGCCGTCGCCGAGGCCGAGGTCGGCGCGTCCGCCGAGGGCAGCCTCGCGATCATCGCGATGGGCAAGTGCGGTGGCCGGGAGCTCAACTACGTCAGCGACGTCGACGTCATCTTCGTCGGCGCGGACGACCTCGGCGTCGCGACGCGGCTGGCGAGCACGACGATGCGGGTCGTCGGGAAGGCGTGCTTCGAGGTCGACGCCGCGCTGCGCCCCGAAGGCAAGGCCGGCGCGCTGGTCCGCACCCTGGAAAGCCACCAGGGCTACTACCAGAAGTGGGCCAAGACCTGGGAGTTCCAGGCGCTGCTCAAGGCGCGCCCGGTGGCGGGCGACGCCGAGCTCGGCCGGCAGTACGCCGAGATGGTCGCGCCGCTGGTGTGGTCGGCGGCCGACCGCGACAACTTCGTCGGCGAGGTGCAGCAGATGCGCCGCCGCGTCGAGGGGCACGTGCCGTCCGAACACGCCGAACGCGAGCTCAAGCTGGGCCGCGGCGGGCTGCGTGACGTCGAGTTCGCGGTGCAGCTGCTGCAGCTGGTGCACGGCCGCGTCGACGCCGACCTGCGTTCGCCGTCCACGATGGACGCGCTCGCCGCGCTCGGCGAAGGCGGCTACGTCGGCCGGCAGGACGCGGCCGAGCTGGGCGCGTCGTACGAGTTCCTGCGGATGATCGAGCACCGGCTGCAGCTGCGGCGGCTGCGCCGGACGCACCTGTTCCCCGCGACGTCGGACACCGACGAGCTGCGGATCCTGGCGCGGGCCAGCGGGATCAAGGCGAGCGGCGGCAAGAGCCAGGGCGAGGCGCTGCTGGCCGAGTTCCGCAAGCACGGCAAGGGCATCCGCCGCCTGCACGAAAAGATCTTCTACCGGCCGCTGCTGCAGTCCGTCGCGAACGTGCCGACCGAGGCGCTGCGCCTGACCACCAAACAGGCCGCGAGCCGGCTGGCGGCGCTCGGCTACACCGCCCCCGACGGCGCCCTCCAGCACATCAAGGCCCTCACCTCCGGCGTCTCTCGGCGCGCCGCGATCCAGCAGGCGCTGCTGCCGGTGCTGCTCGACCTCCTGGCCGACACGCCCGATCCCGACGGCGGGCTGCTGTCGTACCGGAAGGTGTCCGAGGCTCTGCAGGACACGCCGTGGTACCTGCGGGTCTTGCGCGACGAAGGCACGGTCGTGGAGAACCTGGCGGCCTTGCTCGGCACGTCCCGGCTGGTGCCGGACCTGCTCGTGCGCGCGCCGGAGGTGCTGCGGCTGCTCGGCGACCCGGCCCGGCTGCTGGGCCGCGCGCCCGCCGAGGTGGCGACGTCGCTGCGGGCCGCCGTCCGGCGTCAGCCCGGGTTGAACGCCGCCGTCGCGGCCGCGCGTTCGCTGCGGCGGCACGAGCTGCTGCGGATCGCGTGCGCCGACCTGCTCGGCCTGCTCGACGTGCCCGCGGTGTGCGAAGCGCTCTCGAGTGTCTGGGTGGCGGTGCTGCAGGGCGCGCTGGCCGCGGCGTTCCGCCAGCGCCAGGCGGAGCTGGGTCGCACGCCGGCGCGCATCGCCGTGATCGGGATGGGCCGGCTCGGCGGCGCCGAACTCGGCTACGGCTCCGACGCCGACGTCCTCTTCGTGTGCGAGCCGTCCGAAGGGGTCTCGGACGCCGACGCGGTGAAGTTCGCTTCGTCGGTCGCGGAGACCGTCCGGAAGATGCTGGGCGCGCCGAGCTCGGACCCGGCCCTGGAGGTCGACGCCGACCTGCGGCCGGAGGGGCGGAGCGGGCCGCTGGTGCGCACGCTGGAGTCGTACCGCACGTACTACGCGCGCTGGGGCGAGGTGTGGGAGGCGCAGGCGCTGCTGCGCGCCCGGTTCGTCGCGGGCGACGACGACCTCGGCGAGCGCTTCATCGCGATGATCGACCCGATCCGCTACCCCGAGAGAGGCCTGGACGGGACGAAGGCGCGCGAGATCCGCCGCATCAAGGCGCGGGTGGAGACCGAGCGGATGCCCCGTGGAGCCGACCCGACGCGCCACACGAAACTCGGCCGCGGCGGCCTCGCCGACGTCGAGTGGACGGTCCAGCTGCTGCAGCTCCAGCACGCTGGTTCGGTGCCGGCGCTGCGGACGACGTCGACGCTCGACGCGCTGGCGTACCTGCCGGAAGCGGGGCTGGCTTCGGCGTCCGAGGCGGCTTCGCTGCGGGAGGCGTGGCTGCTGGCGACGCGGGTGCGCAACGCGGGGATGCTGGTGCGCGGCAAGGCGGTCGACGAGGTCCCGGGCTCGGGGCGTGACCTGGCGGCGGTGGCCCGGGTGCTGGGTCAGACGGCCGCGGACGACCCGGGCGAGTTCCTGGACACGTACCGCCGCATCACCCGGCGGGCGCACACCATAGTCGAGCACCTGTTCTACGAGGCCTGACCTACAGTGGGCTGGTGACTGAGCGCGAGCCGTACCGGACCCGGATCAAGGTCCGGCACTACGAGTTGGACACCCTGGGCCACCTCAACCACGCCGTCTACCACTCCTACGGCGAGGTCTCGAGACTGGAGCTGCTCGAAGCGGCCGGCGGGTTCGAGAACTTCGTCAAGGAGAAGCTCGCGTCGGTGCTGCTGGAGACGCACGTGGTGTTCCGCCGCGAACTGCGCGCGGGCGACGAGGTCGACGTGACGTGCGACGTCAAGTTCGGCAGCGGCAAGACGTTCAAGATGGACTCGAACATCTACAAGCTCGACGGGACCCTGGCCGCGGAGATCACCTGCACTCTGGGGTTGATGGACCTGGAAGTCCGGAAGCTGGTGGCGGACCCGCGAAGCCGCTTCGAAGCCGCGGGCGCGGACCTGAAGCTGCTCTCTACTTCGGAAGGCTGAGGGTGGAGATCCGCCCGGCCGGTCCCGGCGACTGGCCGGGAATCTGGCCGATCATCGACGACGTCGTCAGGGAGCAGCGGACGTTCCCGTACGACCCGGCGATGGCCGAGCCCGGGGCAGGGGAGTAGGCCGTGCGCTGGCGGCGGACATGATCACGTGGGCGCGCGAGGCGGGCTTCGCGGCGATCCAGTTCAACGCGGTGGTGGACACCAACAAGAGCGCGATCCGCCTCTACGAAAGCCTCGGCTTCACGACTCTCGGAGTGGCCCCGGGAGCGTTCCGTCACCCCGTCCACGGCGACGTCGGCCTCCGCATCATGTGGCTGGACCTGCGCCCGGCCTGAACGAGAAACGCCGGCGGCGAGGGCTCTTCGCACCTCGCCGCCGGCGTGTCCGGGGCCGTCCTACCGCATCACACGTCGTAGTACAGAGCGAACTCGTACGGGTGCGGGCGCAGGCGCAGCGGGTCGATCTCGTTCTCGCGCTTGAAGGAGATCCACGTCTCGATCACGTCCGGCGTGAACACGCCGCCCTCGAGGAGGTAGTCGTGGTCGGCCTCGAGAGTGTCCAGCACCGTGCCGAGGTCGCCCGGGACCAGCTTGACGTTCTTGGCCTCCTCGGGCGGGAGCTCGTAGAGGTCCTTGTCGATCGGGTCCGCCGGCTCGATCTTGTTCTTGATGCCGTCGAGCCCGGCCATCATCATCGCCGAGAACGCCAGGTACGGGTTGCCCGAGGAGTCCGGGCAGCGGAACTCGGCGCGCTTCGCCTTCGGGTTGTTGCCCGTGATCGGGATGCGGACGCAGGCCGAGCGGTTGCGCTGCGAGTAGACCAGCGAAACCGGCGCTTCGAAGCCCGGCACCAGGCGGTGGTAGGAGTTCACCGTCGGGTTCGTGAAGGCCAGCAGGCTCGGGGCGTGCTTGAGCAGGCCGCCGATGTAGTGGCGCGCGGTGTCCGACAGGCCGGCGTAGCCCGACTCGTCGTGGAACAGCGGCTGGCCGTCCTTCCACAGCGACTGGTGGCAGTGCATGCCCGAGCCGTTGTCGCCGGCGAGCGGCTTCGGCATGAACGTCGCCGTCTTGCCCGCGGCGAACACCGTGTTCTTCACGATGTACTTGAACAGCTGCAGGTCGTCCGCGGCGTGCAGCAGCGTGTTGAACTTGTAGTTGATCTCGGTCTGGCCGGCGGTGCCCACCTCGTGGTGCGCGCGCTCGATCTCGAAACCGGTGTTCGTCAGGTTGCGGACGATGTCGTCGCGCAGGTCGGCGAAGTGGTCGACCGGCGGGACGGGGAAGTAGCCGCCCTTGAACTTCGTCTTGTAGCCCTGGTTGCCGCCGACCTCGTCGGTGCCGGTGTTCCACCAGCCCTCGACCGAGTCGATCTCGTGGAACGAGGCGTGCTCGGCGGAGTCGAAGCGGACCGAGTCGAAGATGTAGAACTCGGCTTCGGGGCCGAAGTAGACGTTGTCGGCGACGCCGTACTCGGAGATGTACTGCTCGGCCTTGCGCGCGATGTTGCGCGGGTCGCGGCTGTACGCCTCACGGGTGAACGGGTCGTGCACGAAGAAGTTGAGCGCGAGCGTCTTCGCCTTGCGGAACGGGTCGATCCGCGCGGTCGCCGCGTCCGGCAGGAGCAACATGTCGGACTCGTGAATGGACTGGAAGCCGCGCACCGAGGAGCCGTCGAACGCGAGACCCTCTTCGTAGGCCTCATCTGTGAAGGCCTTCGCGGGGACCGTGAAATGCTGCATCACGCCGGGCAGGTCGCAGAACTGGACGTCGATGACCTCGACGTCCTCATCGGCGATGAGGCGCTGGATGTCGTCTGGAGTAGTGGGCACCCTCGGTGACTCCTTCTCGTTCGAGCTCGTACGGCAGTGCTCTCTTCGGCTCACGCTAAGAGGGCGGTGTTGCCCGACCGTCACCCGTATGTTTCGCGGGTGTTAACGGGTGGGTGGATACCGGCTATCCGACCAGGGCGGATGTGGTCCGCGCCACCGGCATACCCTGGATGGGTGGCGAGATGGACCGGTGAATGGCTGCCCGGCACCGGCGAGGGCCGGCAGGACGCTGATCAGCACGAGTCGCGCTGGCCGGGCGAGAAGTTCGGTTTGCCCGAATCGGGCGTGGGCTCGGCGGCGAGCGGGGGCGCGCGGCTGCTCGGGCTGATCGTCGACCTCGTGGTCGCGGCCCTGGTCACGGCCATCTTCGTGCACCCCAGCCTGCAGGACCCGGCCGTGATGCAGAACTTCAACCTCTGGTCCGGCGGCGTGTGGGCGGTCATCTCCGTCGTGTCCGCCGGCTTCTTCGGGTTCACGCCCGGGATGGGTGCCGTCGGCGTCCGCGTCGCCCGGCTCGACGGCGCCGCGCTGGTCGGGCCGCCGCGTGCGCTGGTCCGGGCGGTGCTGACGTTCGTGATCATCCCGGCGGCCGTCCGCAACGCCGACGGCCGCAGCTGGCTCGACCGGCTGACCGGCACCGTGGTCATCCGGATGCGCTGACCGCTGCATGAGAAAGGCCCCGTCCGGGTGGACGGGGCCTTCGTCGTTCGCGCGGGTCAGCGACGGCGGATCGTGCGCTGGACGTTGCGCATCTTCGCGCCGGCCGGCATCGGGCCCTTCGGCATCGCCGCGCCGCGGTTGCCGAGTGCGGCGAGCTTCGCCTCCAGCGCGTCGACCTGGGCCGGCTTGAGGTTGCGCGGCAGCTTCATGAGGAAGCCCTGGAGCTTCTTCAGCGGGATCTGGCCCTCTTCGTGGCCGATCGTCACGTCGTAGATCGGCGTGTCACCGACCAAGCGGGAGACGCGCTTCTTCTCCTGCGAGAGCAGCGTCTTGACGCGGTGCGACGCGCCCTCGGCGACGAGCACCACGCCCGGGCCGCCCAGCACGCGGTGCACGGCGTCGAGCTGCGTCGTCGCCGCGACGGTCGGCGTCACCTTCCACTTGCCGCGGAGGTTCTCCAGCGCCCACGCCGCGGCGCCGGGCTGGCCGTCGGCCTTCGAGTAGACGGTCTTCTGGACGCGCCGGCCGAAGATGATCATGGCGAGCAGGGCGCCGAGCACCAGGCCCAGCGGCAGCAGCACCCACTGCGAGTCGAAGAAGAACCCGATCCCGAACAACACGCCGGCGACGACGACGATCGACCCGGCCATCCACGGGATGAGCCACGGGTCTTCCTTGCGCTGCATCTTGAAGGCCTCGAAGAGCTGGCCACGGCGGGCCTTGCTCGCCGCGCGCTTCTCCTTCTTGGCCAGCTTGGCCGCTTCCTTGTCCTGCTGTCCCGCCATCAGACCAGGATACGGCCGCGTGCCCCTGCCCCGATTCCCCGTCCCCCTCTGCGAGGATGCCGGACGTGACCGGCGTACTTTCCCCCAAGAGCCTGAACCGTCTGCTCGATGGTCTCGACCCCGAGCAGCGCGCCGCCGCCAGTGCCCCGCGGGGGCCGGTCTGCGTGCTCGCCGGGGCCGGCACGGGCAAGACCCGCACGATCACCCACCGGATTGCCCACCTCATCCGGTCGGGACACGTTTCCGCTGGTCAGGTGCTCGCCGTCACGTTCACGACGCGGGCCGCGGGGGAGATGCGGACGCGGCTGCGGGGCCTCGGCGTCGAAGCCGCGCAGGCACTGACGTTCCACGCCGCCGCCCGCCGCCAGCTGCGCTACTTCTGGCCGCGCGTGGTCGGCGACCGGCCGTGGGACCTGCTCGAGAACAAGTTCCGCTACGTCGGCCAGGCCGCGACCCGGGCCAAGCTCGGCACCGAGACCGAGGTCCTGCGCGACCTGTCGAGCGAGATCGAGTGGGCGAAGGCGTCGCTGATCAGCCCGGACGACTACCCGGCCGTCACCGCGCGCGCTCAGCGCGACATCCCGGCGCCGGCAGCTCAGATCGCCCAGGTCTACCGCACGTACGAAGAACTGAAGAACGCCGCCCAGGTGCTCGACTTCGACGACCTCCTGCTGCACACGACGGCGGTGCTCGAGGAGCACGGCGTCGTCGCCGAGGAGTTCCGCGACCGCTACCGCTGCTTCGTCGTCGACGAGTACCAGGACGTCACGCCGCTGCAGCAGCGCCTGCTCGATGCCTGGCTCGGCGGCCGCGACGACCTGACCGTCGTCGGCGACGCCAACCAGACCATCTACTCCTTCGGCGGCGCGTCGCCGAAGTCGCTGCTGGATTTCACGCGCCGCTACCCGGACGCGACCGTCGTCCGGCTCGAGCGCGACTACCGATCGACGCCCGAGGTCGTCTCGCTGGCGAACCGCGTCATCGGCGCCGCGCGCGGACGGCCCGCGGGTTCGCGGCTGAAGCTGATCGGCCAGCGGCCGCCGGGCCCGGAGCCGCGCTTCGCCGAGTTCGACGACGAGGCGGTCGAGGCCGAGGCCGTCGCCCGGCGGGTACGCGAGCTGCTGGACGGCGGCGTCGCGGCGAGCGAGATCGCGGTGCTGTACCGGGTGAACGCGCAGTCCGAGGCGTACGAGTCGGCGCTGACCGAGGCCCGCATCCCTTATCTGGTCCGCGGCGGCGAGCGGTTCTTCAACCGGACCGAGGTCCGGCAGGCGATGTCGGCGCTGCGGGCGGCGAGCGGCGACGGCAGCTCCGACCTGGTCACGACGGTGCGGTCGGTGCTCGCCCGCGTCGGGCTCACCGAGTCGCCACCGGCGGGCGGCGCGGCCAAGGAACGCTGGGACGCGCTCCTGGCGATCGTCGAGCTGGCCGAAGAGCTGGCCTCCGCGGTCGGGGACGCGGACCTGCCGCGCTTCAACACCGAGCTGGACCAGCGCGCCGCGGCCCAGCACCCGCCGACGGTCGAGGGCGTGACGCTGGCCTCGCTGCACGCGGCGAAGGGCCTGGAGTGGGACGCGGTGTTCCTCGTCGGCCTGGCCGAGGGCACGATGCCGATCCTGCACGCGGGCGACGACGAAGCGGCGATCGAAGAGGAGCGGCGGCTGTTCTACGTCGGCGTGACGCGCGCTCGCGAGCACCTCTGGCTGTCGTGGGCGCTGGCCCGCACGCCGGGCGCGCGGCGCAACCGCCGGCGCAGCCGGTTCCTGTACGGCCTGATTCCGGAGGACCACCCGGCCGCCCGGGTGGCCCGCTCTCAGCAGAAGCCGGCGACGCCGATCAAGACGCGCTGCCGCGTCTGCGGCGGGCCGCTGCTGGAGACCATCGAGGTCAAGCTGGGCCGCTGCGGGAAGTGCCCGTCAACGGTGGACGAGGGCCTGCTGGAGCGCTTGAAGTCGTGGCGCGGCGACCGGGCCCGGGAGCTGAAGGTGCCGACGTTCGTCGTGTTCACCGACGCGACGCTGATGGCCATCGCCGAGCAGCGCCCGGTGGACGAAGCGGCGCTGGTGTCGATCTCGGGGATCGGCGCGACGAAGCTGGAGCGGTTCGGCGCGGAGATCCTCGGCGTGGTCCGGGCGTCGGCGGGCTAGCGGCGGCCGGTGCGGGGCACTGGCGTCGATGCGGTCTCGGCCGCGTCCGAGGCGGCGCGGGTCGCATCCGCGTCGCTTGTGCGGCGGTGTCGTGGCGATGTGGTGTTGACCGCGTCCGGGCCATGATCGACGCGGCGAACCCGCTGCTCAGGGCCGATCTTCGTATCTTCGAGGATTTTCCCGTTAATTGAGTTGCCTCGGTGTGGTGGGGGGCAATAACCTGCCAGTACCGAGCCCGAAGGGCTCGACTGGGGATCCACGTAGCAGCGCCGCTCGGCGGCCGTGTGTGCAGAGTACAGAAGGAGGTGCCGGTGAAATGACCATCACTATGACGCTCACGAACCCGGGCACCCGTCTGTCCTGCGCCGCGGAAGTTGCGGCTGCGCAGCGCCCGGGCACCGGTGTGCCCGTGAGCGCGCATGGGATCCGTGGCATGCGTCGCGTCGAGCGGCGCTTGGCCACTGGTGTCGTCGTCTTCGGGACGCAGGGCGTTCTCGCCGCGTACCCGCAGGCCGATCTGCCGACCATCAAGCAGTTCCGTGTTCCGTTGTCACTACGGGAGCGAAGTTCCTGACCTAGTCAGGACTAGAGGCTCACGAAGGCCGCGGAACCGGAGAACCCGGATCCGCGGCCTTTGTGTTTTTGGCTGCACAACCCAAGAGGAACAGCGTTGCCCAGCTCCATCTCTCAACCGAAAACCCGTACGACACAAGGAGGAACTGCCATGTCTTCGGCCATCGCCTACACCTCGGGTGAGGCAATATTCGCCGACCTGCTCGACCCCATCGCGGTACCGGACGCGGCTCTGCCCTGCCGTTCGGGCGACGCGGACCTGTGGTTCGCCGAGTCCCCGGCCGAGCTCGAGCGTGCGAAGGCGCAGTGCGCCGACTGCCCGGTGCGCGACGCCTGCCTGGCGGGCGCGCTGGCTCGTCGCGAGCCGTGGGGCGTCTGGGGCGGCGAGATCTTCGAGCGCGGTGTCGTGATCGCGCGCAAGCGGCCCCGTGGCCGCCCGCGCAAGAACGCTGCCGTCGAGCCCGTCGCGGCCAAGGCCGGCGGCGATCACCGGAGCGCCGCCGCATGAGCGTCGAACCGGTCACCACGAAGGACCACGAAGCGCGGATGTGCCGTCCGCAACTGCAGTTGACGAAGACCGAGATCGAGGAGATCAGCGAGATGTTGCTTTACGAAGAACTGTCCAGGGCCCGAATACGGGATCTGGAGGAAGGGGTCCGCGCCCAGCGGGCCCGAGGTAGCGCGCGTGCCGTACGCCGCTGGACGCGGGTAGCCCGATGGGCGTCTCGGCGAGCGGAGCGGTACGAGCTGGACCAGGACTGAGCGCAGGGCCCCTGCCGCCTCCGGGCGGCGGGGGCCGTCGTGCTGCCCGGCCGCGGTGGCGTCGGACGTTCGCCGCCGGGCCGGGAAGCCGGCGCGGACCTGCGGGTATGGGTCCGGCGGCCTCCTTCGGGTGCTGTCCGGTCGCGTTCGCTGGTGTTGAATGGGGCGATGTCCGCACACACCCACGACGACATCGACTGGGCGGACCGCCTCGCTCAGCTGCGCATGGCCGACTCGCTCGATGCGGGCGCGCTCGCGCCCGTCGCGCGGCGGTTGCTCGGCCGCGTGCCCGGGCGGCCGACGCTTCTCGACGTCGGGTGCGGGGCCGGCGGGATGAGCGTGCTCTTCGCGCGAGAGCTCGCCCGCGGCGATGGGGGCACCGTCGTGCTCCTCGATGCCACGCCCGCGCTGCTGGCCGAGGCGCGGCGGGCCGTGACCGAGGCCGCCGGTGGGAACGTCGAGGTCGTCGGCGTGCATGGAGACCTCGCCGATCCGCGGTTGGCCGAGCGGGTGCCCGCCGCCGACCTCGTGTGGGCCTCGGGCGTCGTGCACCACGTCGGCGACCAGCAGGCCGCCTTGCGCGCTCTCGCCGGGCTGCTGCGTCCCGGTGGGGTACTCGCCATTGGCGAGGGTGGGCTCGAAATGCGGTGCCTCCCTTGGGATGTCGGGGTGGGACGGCCGGGGTTGGAGCAACGGCTGCTCGCCGCGCGGGCCGAATGGTTCGCCGAAATGCGGGCCGGGCTTCCGGGCAGCGTCGCCATGCCCTACGGCTGGCCGCGCGCTCTGCGCGAGGCCGGGCTCGAGGACGTCGAGTCGTTCGGCGCGCTCATCGACCATCCCATGCCGGGTTCGGACCTGCTGCGCGAGTACGTGGTGCATCGCGTGGGGTGGCTCGCCGAGTCGGCCGGGGACCGGCTCGACGCCGATGATCGCGCCACCGTCGCCGCGCTGACCGAGCCGGACGGCCCGGACTTCCTCGGCCGCCGCGACGACCTGTTCCTGTTCGGCGCCAAGGCGATCCACAGTGGACGGCGCCCGTGAGCGCGCCGGAGCCGGTCGCGTGCACGCGGTGCGGCCACACCCGCGGCGCGGACGAGGACCCGGCTACGGCGCTCGCGTGGGTGTCCAGCCGCGAGCGGGGCGGGCTGCGATGGCTGTGCCCGGACTGCGCGCGACAGCACGTGCGGGACATCGAAGGCAAGCTGCCCGACGAGTACTGGTGATCGATCGGCCCTCCTGAGGAATGCGGTTGCCTGGGTGGTGTGCCTGGCGCGCGGGCCTGGCGGACAAACAGTTTCGTCCTCCGGACGGGCTGTGACGGGTGCGCGAAAATCGAGCCCTCCGGATGGGCTGAACGCGTGACTCCGCGTCGCCGGCGGTAGGGGTCATGCCGCGTCGCCGATCGGGGTCATCGGGACTGCTCGGACCTTGGGACGTGGAGTGCGGGATGCCTCGCCGAAGGCCTGGGCCAGCTCTCGCGCCACCTCGCGGGGGACCTGGCGCAGCTGGCGGACCGTGCAGCGGACCAGGACGATCCCCGTCGCGGCCAGGGCCAGGTGCGAGAAGCCGCCCGTGCCGGGGCCGCAGCGGTACTGCCAGGCCAGGCCGATCTCGTCCCACCACGCGTCCGCCTCGCCGATGCGGCGGCCCCGGCGGTCGCAGATCGTCACGTCCCAGACCGGCGGTGGGAGACGCGCCGTGTCCAGGGCCTGCACGGCCAGGCCGTGGGCCTGGATCGGCCCCTCGTCCAGCTCGCGGAGGACCTTCCGGACCGCCGCCGTGCCGCGCTGGGGCCCCTCGGCCAGCTCCGTCAGCAGCTCCTGCCGGTCGCACAGGCCCCAGTAGAGCGGGAGCGTCAGCAGGTGGCGGATCCGTGCCGGGTCGGGCTCGGACCTCGCCAGGTCGAGCGCCGCCCGGGGCGGCGGCGCGAACGGCAGGCCGTCCACCTCCACCGGCGCCGGCAGCCGGGCCGTGCGTGCCGCGCTGACGCCGTCGCACGCCGCCACCCGGCAGTGGTTGGGCACCAGCAGCCGGATTTCGTCGTCTGCCGGGCACTTCACGCCGTGGGCCCGCAGTGCGTCGGCGCCCGTGATCACGACCCGCGGGCCGTAGCGCACCAGAGCGGCGTGCAGCAGCTGCCGCCGCGTCGGGGCGCAGTTGCGCAGCAGGACGACACCGGGGTGCAGGCGGCGCCACGGCCCGCCGGGGCCGCAGAGCCGCCGGGTTCTTCGGTCGGACACCCCGGCCCTGCGCAACTGTTCGAGGTTCATCACCTCGCACGAGCCGGGGTTACCGAGGGCCAGAGCGTCGGTGCGTTGAGTAGCGGTCATGAACCGAGCATGGCGGCTCGGCCAACCGGGTGGAACCCCGTTCCCCGCAGCTGTGGACAACTCGCCGGAATCCGTCCGTTGGTGGCCCGGCCTGTGGACAACTCAGGCGGCGAACCCGGGCTGCCAGCGCTCCACGATGCCGCGTGCCGGGATCTCCGCGTCGAGCTGGCAGAGGATGCCCGTCGACCCGGCCGTCACCCGGTGGATCATCAAGTATTCGGGCGGCAGGTTGAGCGACCGCCCGACCCGGAAGTCGTTGCCGCGGCTGTCGCCGACGCGCCACGCCTGCTTCTGCATCCACTTGCGCGTGAAGTGGAACATCGGCTCCGCCAGTGGCTCGGTGAACGGCGCCAGGTACGCGAGCACTTCGTCCGCGGCCAGGTCGCTGTCCGGCCGGATGAACCGGTTCTCCCGCAGCAGGCGCATCAGCCCGGCGGACTCGCCGTCGAGGGCCAGCCGCGTCATCTCGCCCAGGTGGCGGGGGATGCCGTCGGGCAGCCGGGCCACGCCGCCGAAGTCGATGACGCACAGCCGGTCGTCGGCGGTGATCATGAAGTTGCCCGGGTGCGGGTCCGAGTGCAGCAGGTGGACGCGTTCGGGGGACGAGTAGTGGAACTCCGCCAGCAGCCGGCCCGCCAGGTTCCGCGTTTCGCGGTCGCCGTCCGCGATGACCTTCGACAACGGCGTGCCGGTCACCCACTCCGTCACCACGACCTTCGGCGCACTGGCGACCACGCGCGGCACCAGGATGCCGGGATCGCCCTCGAACGCCTTCGCGAAGGTGCGCTGGTGCTGGGCCTCGGCCTGGTAGTCGAGCTCCTCGTTCATGCGCTCGGCGAGCTCGGCCAGCAGCGGCTTGACCTCCGTGCCGGGCACGAACGCCTGGAACAGCCTGCTGAACCGCTGCAGCTGCCGCAGGTCGCTGCGCAACGCCTCGTCGGCGCCCGGGTACTGCACCTTGACCGCGACCTCGCGGCCGTCGTGCCAGACCGCACGGTGCACCTGGCCGATGCTCGCGGCCGCCGCCGGCTCGTCGTCGAACGAGGCGAACCGGCTGGCCCAGGTGCGGCCCAGCTGCTCGGCGAGCACGCGGTGGGTCTGCCGGACCGCCATCGGCGGCGCCGCGGCCTGCAGCTTCGTCAGCGCCTCGCGGTACGGCTTCGCCATGTCGTCCGGCACCGCCGCCTCGAACACGCTCAGCGCCTGGCCGAACTTCATCGCCCCGCCCTTGAGCGTGCCGAGCACCTCGAACAGCTGCTCGGCGGCCTTCGCGGAGAGCGTCGCGTTGACCTGCTCCGCGCTCTGGCCGGCCAGCCGCTTGCCCCACCCGCCGACCGCCCGGCCGGCGATCCCGAGCGGCAGACTGGCGAGCTTGGCGGTACGGGCAGCACCCTTGCGCGGCATCGCGGGGTCACGATCGCCTGGGTCGCGGAAGTCGGTCACCTCCGCGATTCTGCCTTGCGACCTCGGCGTCGCGCAGCCTGCTCACGACGACTTAGTGGCCTACGTCTCCTGTTGCGGCGCCGGAGCGCCACAGCCGCACCGCGGGTGCGGGGGCCAGCCGCGGTGGCGGATGCGGCCGTCGAAGGCGTCGATCTCGAGGGTCGCGTTCCAGGCCGGCGGCGGTGGCTGGGCGGGGGAGAGCAGCCGCATGGCCTGCGCGACGGCCAGCGACGCGCAGGCGTGGACCGCTCCGAGGTCGGGCCGCTGGTGCCGGCCGGTCAGCTGCCCGGCGACGCGCGGCCAGCACGGGTCGAGGTCGGTGCGGTGCAGGTCGGCGCAGCGCAGGCAGGAACTGCGGCCCGGGAGGACCAGCGGCCCGACGATGCCCGTCCCGTCGCGCACGCGGACGGCCATGTGCGGGACGCCGTCCTCCATCAATTCGGCGACGACTTCCGGCGCCGGGACGACGGCGTCGGTGAGCAGCGCCAGCTCCGGATAACGGTCGTGCAGGCGGGTGACGCGGACCTCGGGATCGACGCGGCGGAGCAGGTCGCCGAGGGCGTGGCGCCGGGACCGGCCCAGGTCGGCTTCGGTGAAGCCGGTGCCCAGGTCGTGCTCGGTCACCGTGCCGGGCAGCTCCAGCTCGACGTGCCCGATCCCGGCGTTGGCCAGCAGCACCGCGACGGCGACCGCCACCCGGCCGTCGCCGTGGACCGTGACCGCGGTGGCGCGGCGCCGGTCGCTCAGGGCGGTCTGGTGGTGGCGGGCCCGCAGGGACCAGAGGCCGGTTTCGGCGCGGAGACCCGGGCCGTCCGGGCGCCCGGCGTCGGTGATCAGGCCGAGCGCGGTCAGCTGCCGGAGGAGCGTCCGCAGCTGATCGCGGTGTTCGCTCTCGGCGAGCAGAAGCCGCTCGACGGGCTTGCTGCCGTCGAGTTTCCGCAGCCGGGTGACGAGTCCGGGTGGCAGGCCTTCGACGATCACGCCGTGGCGCGGGTCGAGGCCGATCTGGATCTCGCGCGGGGCGCGTTCGAGCACCGTGATGCCCGGGAGCAGGGCGGGATGGGCCGGCAGGAGGACCGGTGGCATGTCCGCGGTGGAGAGGATCATGTCCGCAGGATGGCACCCGGCGGCGTCGATCGAGCCCGGGAAGGCGCCGGATCGGCCGAGTTGTCCACAAGGAGAAGGGGCTGTGGACAACTCGGCTCTGTGACCTCAATGCGCTCGGAGTTGTCGGTGCCGGGCCTTACCGTTGTCGGGTGGTCGAAGCACAGATGCCTTCACTGAGAGGCCGGGGGGAAACGAACCCCCCGTCGGACACACCCGGACACAGGGTCGAAGTGCGGCGCAGCCAGCGCCGGCACCGGACGGTCACCGCGTATTGGAAGGACGACACGCTCATCGTCCTCATCCCCGCGCGGATGACCAGGGCGGAGGAGAAACACTGGGTCGCCGAGATGGAGCGCAAGCTGCAGCGCTCGGAACCACGACGGCCGGCGTCCCCGAAGACGTCGGACGAAGCCCTGCTGGCGCGCTGCGCGCTGCTGTCGGGCAAGTACCTGGGCGGCACCGCGGTGCCGGCGAGCGTCCGCTGGGTGCCGCCGATGCGCACGCGGTGGGCGTCCTGCACACCGGTCGACGCGACCATCCGGGTCAGCGACCGGCTGCGGAAGGTCCCGCCCTGGGTGCTGGACTACGTGCTGGTGCACGAGCTGGCGCACCTGCGCGAGCCCGGCCACGACGCGGCGTTCTGGACGCTGGTGCGGAAGTACCCGAAGACCGAGCGGGCGATGGGATACCTCGAGGGGTTGGCGGCCGCCGCCGGGTGGGGGATCGACACCGAGTGTTGAGCGGGTGACGGCGGCCGGGGTGACCTGCGGTTCCGGGTCGCCCCCGGTTGCCTTTACAGGCCGCCGGTGGGAGGGGAAGGGTGGGGGCGCGGGCGCTCGAGGGGTCGGCGACCGGCAAACGACCGGTCGGCGCGATCGAGGGGTGGCCGACGAAAGCGGAAAGCCGGTGGCCCGCTTCCGCGGAGCACCGGCTTTCCGAAGACGACCCGGTCTACGCCGGGGTCTCGCCCTCCTCGGGCGGGGTGTCCTTGCTCTTCTGCTCGCGCTCGGAGCGTTCCGACTGCTCCGACTGCTGCGTGCGCTCCAGCTCCGCGATCGGGTCCAGGTCGTCCAGCGAGCCCGTCTCGCCGACGCGGTCCGCGAAGTCGATCGGCTCGTCCAGGTCCTCCGCCGTCGGCATCAGGTCCGGGTGGGACCACAGGCCGTCGCGCTTCTCGACCCCGTGGCGGTCGCCCACCAGCTTCCACAGGTTCGACGCGTCCCTCATGCGGCGGGGGCGCAGCTCCAGGCCGACCAGCGTCGCGAACGTCTGCTCCGCCGGGCCGCCCGTCGCGCGGCGGCGGCGCAGCGTCTCGCGCAGCGCGTCCGCTCCGGGCAACCGGTCGCCGACCGCGTCGGCCACCACCACGTCGACCCAGCCCTCGACCAGGGCGAGCAGCGTCTCGAGACGCCGAAGCGCCGCCTTCTGCTCGTCCGTCGTCTGGGGCTCCAGCAGCCCCGACGACATGGCCTCTTCGATGCTCGCCGGGTTGGCCGGGTCGATCCGGCCGGCCAGGGACTCGAGCGCGGACGTGTCCACCGAGATGCCGTGCGCGAACTCCTCGACCGTCGCCAGCAGGCGCTGCCGCAGCCACGGCACGTGCGTGAACAGCCGCTGGTGCGCGGCCTCGCGCGCGGCCAGGAACACCAGGATCTCGCTGTTCGGCAGCTCCAGGCCCGCGGCGAACTTCTCGATGTTCGCCGGCAGCAGCGCCGACGTCCCGGCCGGGGCCAGGGGCAGGCCGATCTCGGACGCCGTCAGCATCTCCTGCGCGAGCTGGGCCAGGGCCTGGCCCAGCTGGGACCCGAAGGCCATCCCGCCCATCTGCCCCATCATCTGCAGCAGCGGGCCGGCGGCTTCCTTGGCTTCCGCGGGCAGCGCTTCCATCCAGGCGCCGGACACCTGGCGGGCGACCGGGTCGCACAGCCGCTGCCACGTCGGGAGCGTCTTCTCGACCCAGGTGCGCGGCGACCAGGCGACCGCCGACGTCGCGCCGGCCGGGAACTGGGTGCCCGCGTCGAGCCACAGCTCGGCGAGGTGGGCGGCGTCGCGGACGGCGGCGTTCGAGTCGTCTCCACCGGAGAAGCCGAGGCGGCTTTCGCCGGTGTTGCCGGCGCTGCCGAGGCTTTGGAGGGCGATCTGCTTGGCGAGGTCGTAGTTCACCGGCCCGCTGGAAGTACCGGCCTGGCTGAGCATCTGGCCCAGCTGGCTCAGCATCTGCCCGAGCTGGTTGAAGGCCTCGGCACCGGACGGCTCCGAGGGGTCGTTCTCACCTCGTTTGTCGGGATCGGAAGGTCCGAAGCCGAACGGGGGATTGCTCATGCGTCCACCGTACGCGGGTCGGGAAGCCCGAAGCACGTCATGTGCGTGGCCTTCACCGGGAAGCGAACGCGGTCACCGTACGCTGTCGGTCGTGACCAAGTCCTCCGAGCAGACCGCGCCCGCGAAGAGCAGCCCGGACCCCGGCGCCGAGGCCGCCGGCGAGGCCCGGCGGATGACCCGCCGAGGGTGGACGCTCGTGGTCAGCGGCTCGCTGTTCCTCGTCTTCGTGGTGCTCGGGCTGGTCGTGCCGGTGCCGTTCGTGGCCATCAGCCCCGGCCCGACCTACGACACGCTGGGTCGCGACGCCGCGGGCAACCCGGTCATCCAGGTCAGCGGTCACGAGACCCACCCGACGACCGGCGAGCTGCGGATGACGACCGTTTCGCTGCACGACGGCGTCACGCTCTTCCAGGGCCTCGGCTTCTGGGCCAGCGGCCGTTACGCGCTCGCGCCGCGCGAGGAGTACTTCAAGCCCGGCGAGACGAACGAACAGGTCAAGCAGGAGAACATCCAGCAGCTGCAGGACTCCCAGTCGAACGCCCAGGTCGCCGCCCTGCGCGAGCTCGGCTACCCGGTCAAGGTGCTGGCGAAGCAGATCGTCTCCGGCAGCCCGGCCGACCACGTGCTCGCCCCCGGCGACAAGCTGATCACGGTGAACGGCAAGAAGATCGTCGAAGCCGCGGACGTCCGGGCCGCGCTGGCCGGCACCCTGCCGGGCCAGACCGTCCAGATCACCTTCCAGTCGGACGGGCAGCCGGAACGGACCGTGCCGCTCACGCTCGCCTCGCGCCCGGACCGCAAGGAAGGCTTCATCGGCCTCACCGCGACCGACCGCGCCGAGGCGCCCTTCAACGTCAACATCTCCCTGCAGGACGTCGGCGGCCCGTCGGCCGGGCTGATGTTCACCCTGGCGATCATCGACCGGCTCAAGGGCGACGACATCGCGGGCGGGCGGCACATCGCCGGCACCGGCGAGATCACCGAGACCGGTGAGGTCGACCCGATCGGCGGGATCTCGTTCAAGGTCGTCGGCGCGCGCGAAGCCGGCGCCACGGACTTCCTGGTGCCCGAGCACAACTGCGCCGAGGCCAAGACCACCGCGCCCGACGGGCTCAACCTCATCAAGGTGTCCACACTGGACGACGCGCTCGCGCAGCTGGCCAACCTGAAGGCGGGCCGGCCGACGGCGTCCTGCTAGGGGAGGAGCGTCGCCTTGAGGGCCTCGAGGAGGTTCGGGGCGAGGTCGGGGCTCTCGACGATCTCGTCGACCGACTCGTCGGCGCCCTCGGCCGTCCCGATGCCGCGCAGCCGCATGACGCACGCGCCGTTGCCCTCGCGCAGGACCGCGGCCACCAGCCGGGCCTCCGTCCGCTGCGGGTGGTCGGCGGCCGCGCGGCGCAGGCTCTCGGCGTCGGCCTCCGCGACGTCCGGCAGCTCCGACTCCGAGCCCGGCGGCAGCACGATGATCTCCTGCGCCAGCGCGCACCCGATCACCAGATCGGGCCACGCGATCCGGGCCAGCGCCTCGGCGAGGTCGCCATCGGGCAGCGCTTCCTGCGCGACCGGTGTCAGCGGGTTCGCCCGGTCGAGCTGCCCGGCCAGCTCCGGCTGCTCGTCCAGCAGCGCCGCCGTCGGCACCAGCGCGAACAGCTGCGGCGGCTGGTCCCAGCCGTTCGCGGCCATGAAGTCTTCGATCTCGCGCGCGAGAGCGGCCACGCCGGCCTGCTGCGGTTCCATGCGCCCATCGTGTCAGAGCCTGGTCCTGGTCAACCCGCCACGCCCCGGACGCCGGACGCGGGTCTGCGCCGGAGCCAGGTGGCGGGCGACGGCCGGACAAGGCTCTCCGGCCGGTCCGCGCGACCACGCCGCGAGTCCGATTCGGGCGGGTCCCGGGAACTTCCCGCGGCATCCGTAGAGTTAGGGAATCAGGGGGCGCGTGCGCCCCTGTTCAAGTGCTGACGAATGACAGGAGCGTGCACCGTGGCGACTCGGCCCCCGGTGAGCCTGCCGAAGCTGTCCCGGCGGAGCCGGATCCTCCTCATCATCGCCGCGGTGATCGTGCTGGCGCTCCTGCTCGGAGCCCGCTTGCTCGACACGTACGTCGACTGGTTGTGGTTCGGAGAGGTCGGCGCGCGTTCGGTGTTCACGACGCAGGTCGTCACCCGCGTCATCCTGTTCTTCGCGGTCGGGTTGCTGGTCGGCGGGGCGCTCGCGATCAGCCTGATGATCGCCTACCGCAGCCGCCCGGTGTTCGTGCCGATCTCCGGCGCCGACGACCCGCTGGCCCGCTACCGGTCCGCGATCGTCGCGCGCATCCGTCTCTTCGGCATCGGGATCCCGGTGCTCACCGGCCTCATCGCCGGCCTGTCCGCCCAGGGCGACTGGCAGGTCGTGCAGCTGTTCCTCAACGGCACCTCGTTCGGCCAGACCGATCCCGAGTTCGGCAACGACGTCGGCTTCTACGCCTTCAGCCTGCCGTTCTACAACTGGCTGCTCGGCTGGCTGTTCATCACCGTCGTCGTCTCCTTCTTCGGCGCGCTGATCTCGCACTACGTCTTCGGCGGCATCCGGCTGGCCGGCAAGGGCGGGCAGCTCGCCGGCCCGACCCGCGCGCAGCTCGCCATCACCGTCGGCCTCTTCGTGCTCCTGAAGGCCGCCGAGTACTTCCTGGACCGGTACAACCTGCTGTTGTCCGACCGCGGCGCGCCGCTGTTCATCGGGGCCACCTACACCGACCTGAACGCGGTCCTGCCCGCCAAGCTGATCCTGTTGTGCATCTCGGTGATCTGCGCGATCGCGTTCTTCGCCGGTGCCTTCCTGCGCAACCTGCAGCTGCCGGCGATCGCCCTCGTGCTGCTGATCCTGTCGAGCATCCTCGTCGGCGTCGCGTGGCCCGCGATCCTCGACCAGTTCTCGGTGAAGCCCAACGCGAACGAGAAGGAAGCGACGTCCATCGGGCGCAACATGGACGCCACCCGCAAGGCGTTCGGCCTCACCGACGTCCAGTACCAGCCCTACACCGGCAGCTCCACCGCCACGGAGGACCAGCTCAAGGTCGACACCGGGACGATGTCGAACATCCGGCTGCTCGACCCGAACATCCTCTCCGACACCTTCACCCAGCGCGTCGGCCGCGAGAACTTCTACGGCTTCCCGGCCAAGCTCGACATCGACCGCTACACCGTCGGCGGCACCACGCAGGACTACATCGTCGCCGCCAAGGAGATCAAGACCGAAGGCCTGACCGGCAACCAGACCAGCTGGATCAACAAGCACCTCGTCTACACCCACGGCAACGGCTTCGTCGCCGCGCCCGCCAACACGATCGACCGCGCGGTCAAGGACGCCAACTCCGACGGCGGCTACCCGATCGCCACCACCAGCGACACCCAGAACCCCTCCGGTGCCGGCTCGTCCGGCACGGGCCAGCCCGGCATCGAAGTCAAGGAACCCCGCATCTACTACGGCGAGCTGTCCGCCGCGGACTCCGACTACGCCATCGTCGGCGGCACCACCGGCAACGCGCCCGGCGAGTACGACACCGCCACCGACCGCTACACCTACAAGGGCACCGGCGGCGTCTCGGTCGACAACTGGTTCAACCGCCTGGCCTTCGCGGCCGAGTACGGCGAACGCAACATCCTGTTCTCCGATGCCATCGGCGACAACTCGAAGATCATGTACAACCGCGACCCGCGCGACCGCGTCAGCAAGGTCGCGCCGTGGCTGACCCTCGACGGCGACCCGTACCCCGCGGTCGTCGACGGCAAGATCCAGTGGATCATCGACGGCTACACCACGATCAACAACTTCCCGTACTCGCAGCAGACGCAGCTCGGCGCGGCCACCAACGACTCGCTCAACGGCGTCGCCCGCCAGAACAACAGCTCCATCAACTACATCCGCAACTCGGTCAAGGCCACCGTCGACGCCTTCAACGGCTCGGTCAACCTGTACTCGATCGACGACAAGGAACCGGTCCTCAACGCGTGGGAGAAGGTCTTCCCCGGGCTCGTGAAGCCGAGCTCCGAGATCTCGCCGGACCTGCGGTCCCACTTCCGCTACCCCGAGGACCTCTTCAAGATCCAGCGTGAGCTGCTGTCGCGCTACCACGTCAGCAACCCGCAGGAGTTCTACTCGCAGCAGGCCTTCTGGAGCGTCCCGCAGGACCCGACGGCCGAAGGCGGCTCCAACCCGGCCGCGGCCGGCGCGGCCAACCAGCCCGGCTACTACGTCCTCGCCGACACCCCGGGCCAGAGCAAGCCGACGTTCCAGCTGACCAGCTCGCTCACCGGTCTGCAGCGGCAGTACCTCGCGTCCTGGATGTCGGTGTCCTCGGATCCGAACGACTACGGGAAGATCCGCGTCCTCCAGCTCCCCAGCGCGGCCACCGGAGCCACGCAGGTCGACGGCCCGGTCCAGGTCCAGAACCGGTTCCAGAGCGATCCACGGGTGGCGCAGGACCGGACGTTGTTCAACAACCCCAACGTCATCCCGATCTACGGCAACCTGATCACGCTGCCGGTCGCGCAGGGCTTCCTCTACGTCGAGCCCGTGTACATCCGGCAGCGCAACCAGAACAGCTATCCACAGCTGGCCCGCGTGCTCGTCTCGTACGGGCCGAAGGTCGGCTACGGCGCGACGCTGCAGGAAGCCCTCGACCAGATCTTCGGCCCCGGCACCGGCGAGGCGACGACCACGCCACCCCAGGCGGGACAGCCCACGACCCCGACGTCGCCGACGACGACCCCGACCGCGCCGACCACGACGCCACCGAACACCAGCGGAGGCAACGCGGCTTTGGACAAGGCCGTGACGGACATCCAGTCCGCCCTCGCCAAGCTCCGGGCGGCTCAGCAGTCGGGCAACTTCACGGACCAGGGCGCGGCTCTGGCGGCACTGGACGCGGCGGCCAGGGCGTACGAAGCGGCCAAGACCGCGGCGCCCGGGACCAGCACTCCGCCGTCCAGCACCCAGCCGGGAGGGTGACGTCTCTTACCTTCGGGGTACCTGCTTTGCACCCCCTGGAAACCAGGGCGTAAGGTAGGTATCACGACGCGGGGTGGAGCAGCTCGGTAGCTCGCTGGGCTCATAACCCAGAGGTCGCAGGTTCAAATCCTGTCCCCGCTACGGATGTAGGAGGCGTGTGCCAGCGGAAAGCGCTGGCCGCGCCTCCTTCGCATTTCCCCCTGGGGGTCGAACCCCCAGACCCCCGCCAGGGAGGGCTCCGCCCCCCTGGACCCCCCGGCGCGTGGTCGCCTCAGTTCTTTAACCAGGCTGCTGTGGATGCTGTTGTGCTTGCTACGTAACCGTCCGGGCGGACGAGGATTCGTGTCAGGTCGGGCCAGGGTAGCTCTGGTACTTCCGCTACGACTACCTCCGCGTGGGGCGGGAACGCCGGGGTTTTCGTCAGCAGGACGAACTTTCCACTGTGGAACAAGTCGCTCGCGAACCCTTCGCCCAGCGGGAAGTCCGGGAGACGCGCTCCCGTCGCCGGGTGGCTTTCGTCCGGTCCGTAGCGGATGTCCAGGCCCGAGACCATTCCCGACAGCTTGCGCTGGACCTCCGGGAGCGCCGTCAGGTCGCGGAACAGGGCTCGCAGGGCCAGCTGGTCCGGGGTCAGGGGAATCAGGGCGTTCTGCGCCGCCACGTTCTGCAGGACCCCGTTCGCCACCGCGCGACGCTCTTCCTCATACGTGTCCAGGAGGCCGGCCGGCGCCCGGCCGCGCAGCTCGGCCGCCAGCTTCCAGCCCAGGTTCATCGCGTCCTGGACACCCAGGTTCAGACCCTGGCCGCCGGCCGGGAAGTGGATGTGCGCCGCGTCGCCCGCCAGGAGCACCCGGCCCACCCGGTACTTCGCCACCAGACGGCTGTCGTCCGAGAAGCGCGACACCCAGCGGATCTCCTCGATCTCCGCTTCGGCGCCGAAGCGTTCGCGGATCGCCGCGCGGACTTCCTCCTCCGGGACCTCCGTTCGGAGGTTCTCCGGGCGGTTCAGCCGGTCGCCGTAGCTGAGGCGGTACAGGTTCGGCTCGCCCAGCGGGATCAGGCCGACGAACTTGCCCGGGCTGAGCGACGTCACCATGTTCCCCATCGACCGCCACTCCGTCGGCGCGCCCGGCGGGGTCGTGCGGAACAGGACGTCCGCCGAGACGCCGTGGCCGCGCCCCTCGATGCCTTCGAACGGCAGGTTCAGGGCCTTGCGCACGACGCTGCGGCCGCCGTCGCAGCCCACCAGGTAGGCCGCGCGCACCCGGAGGTCGCCGGCCGTGACCGTCACGCCGGCGTCGTCCTGCTCGAAGCCGGTGAGCTCGTGGCCGCGCAGCACCTTCACGCCCTGCTCGGCCAGCCGCTCCTCCAGCGCCGCTTCGACCTGCGCCTGCGGGATGCCCACCTGGTACGGGTGCCGCGTGTCCCAGCCGGTGTAGCGCACCGGGATCACCGAGAAGTGTCCGTCCGCGACAGTCGCGAACGACCGCTGCTCTGCCCGGCCCAGCAGGCCGCGGAGATCCAGTACCTCCGCCGTGCGCGGCTGCAGGTTCAGGGCCTTCGACAGTCCGGTCCGGACCGCCAGGCGTTCCAGCACCACGACGTCCACCCCCGCCAGCGCCAGCTCGTTCGCCAGCATCAGCCCGGTCGGCCCCGCCCCGGCGACGACCACGTCCGCGGTCAGCTCGTTCATCCCCAGCTCCTTAACAACGTTAAATTGACCCGACCCGAGGATGCCCTTAACATCGTTAAATTGTCAAGCCGGTACCCCGAGGAGAATCGAAATCATGGCCTTGACCAGGCAGGACATCGCGCGTTCGGGGCTGAAGGTGCTCAACGAGGTCGGTCTCAACGGGCTCACGCTGCGGCTGATCGCCACCGACCTCGGCGTCAAGGCGCCGGCGCTCTATTGGCACCTGAAGAACAAGCAGGAGCTGCTCGACGAGATGGCGACGCAGATGTACGCCGATTCGGCCGAGGACCGGCGGCCGCCGGACTCGCTGGGGGAGTGGGAGGCCATCGCGCACGGCGCGCGGGCGCTGCGCCGGATGATGCTGTCCCATCGCGACGGCGGGAAGGTCTTCGCCGGCACCTACCTCGGGGACACCGGCCTGGTCGGGCCGAGCCCGCTGCGGCGGAGCATCGAGGCCGGGCTGGACGAACGCCGGGCGGCCCAGGCGCTGTTCACCGTGTACAGCTACGTCGTCGGCTTCACCATCGAGGAGCAGGCCGTCTACCCGAAGCCCGGCGAGCTGGACGAGCGCTACCGCAGCGAGGCGGCGGGGGACCTCCTCGCCGACGTCGGCTCGCGGTTCGAGGACGGGCTCTCGATGGTCCTCAGTGGAGCCCGTCAGTGGCTCGAAACCCGGTAATGCCTGGTCAGCCGCTTTGTGCACCCCGGTGTAAACCCGGTAGCCACCCCGTGTAATCTATTCAAGTACCACAACGGCGCGGGGTGGAGCAGCTCGGTAGCTCGCTGGGCTCATAACCCAGAGGTCGCAGGTTCAAATCCTGTCCCCGCTACAGAGGCAGAGGCCCGTGTTCGCAGAATATGCGAACACGGGCCTCTTTCGCATTGAATTGGGGGTCGAACCCCCAAACCCCCGCCAAAGGGGCTCCACCCCCTGGGATCCCCCGTCGTGGTCGCCTTCGGCTACGAATCTCGTGATTCGGGCATTGTTTCCGGGTGGTTGCGGTGCGTGTCCGGAGTCGGCCAAGCCGGGGAGGACCGCCCGGCGAACTCACCTGCCTGGCGGCGTCGGGGCGGCTCGCGTGCGGCTGGTTGGACCAAAGTGCCGCCCACGTGGTTGCACAGCGTGTCCGCGGTCCACAGTGGACCTGGTCGCATTGGGCCGAACGAGGGGATCTCACTAGCCACAATGGACAGATCCGCTGACCACTGTGGACACAGCGGCCGATAAGTGGGAATCTAGGGAACGTGTCCGAATTGAATGCAACAGCCGCCGCCCTGCTCGGTCTGCTCCACGACGGTCCCGCCACCGGCGGGCAGCTCGTCGCGGGAGCGGGTGAGCGATTCGGCGCCTTCTTCAGCGTCACCCGCAGCCAGGTGTACCGGGAGCTCCCGGCGCTGTCCAAAGAAGGTCTCGTCCGGCTCGGCAAGCAGGGCCCGCGCTCCAGCCAGCAGTACCTGATCACCGCCGCCGGCAAGAAGGCCTTCAAGGCCTGGCTGACGTCCGAGGCCGGTCCCGACCACCTGCGCAGCCCGCTCATCCTGCGGCTCGTGCACGCGGCGTCGTTGACCGCGAAGCAGCGCCAGCTGCTGCTCGAGTCGGCCCGGACGAGCTACGGCCAGCAGCTCGACGACGCGAAGGCGGCCACCAAGGCCGCCGACGGGCCGTACGAGAAGGCCGTCGCCGAGTTCGCCCAAGCTCAGGCCAAGGCCGCGCTGAAGCTGCTCGACGCCATCCCCGCGGCCTGAGGTTCGCGCCCCCACGACCGGTCCTCGCGACCGGTCGTGGGTTTTGCCGTAACCTCGACAAACGTGAGTGATGAGTTCGACGCGGCACTGAGGGACCTGACCGGCAAGCTGACGCAGATCGAGTCGGTGATGGACCTGGATGCGCTGCGCGCCCAGGTGGCCGATCTCGAGCAGCAGGCTTCGAGCCCCAACCTCTGGGACGACCCGGAGGCAGCGCAGAAGGTCACCAGCCAGCTGTCCCACCGGCAGACCGAGCTGCGCCGGGTCAGCGAACTGCGCCAGCGGCTCGACGACCTGGGCGTGCTGTACGAGCTCGCTGGGGACGAGGGCGACGCTGGCAGCATGGGCGAGGCCGAAGGTGAGCTGACCGACCTGGGCAAGGCCATCGACGGCCTCGAGGTCCGCACCCTGCTCTCCGGCGAGTACGACGACCGCAACGCCGTCGTCACCATCCGTTCCGAGGCCGGTGGCGTCGACGCCGCGGACTTCGCCGAGATGCTGCTTCGCATGTACCTGCGCTGGGCCGAGCGCCACGGCTACCCGACCGACGTCTACGACATCTCCTACGCCGAAGAGGCGGGCATCAAGTCGGCGACGTTCAAGGTGACCGCCCCCTACGTCTACGGCACCCTCTCGGTCGAGCAGGGCACCCACCGGCTCGTCCGGATCTCGCCGTTCGACAACCAGGGCCGCCGCCAGACGTCGTTCGCGCACGTCGAGGTGCTGCCCGAGGTCGAAGAGGTCGACCACGTCGACATCGCGGAGAAGGACATGCGGGTCGACGTCTACCGGTCGTCCGGCCCCGGCGGCCAGAGCGTCAACACGACCGACTCCGCGGTGCGCATCACGCACCTGCCGACCGGGATCGTCGTTTCGTGCCAGAACGAGAAGTCGCAGCTGCAGAACAAGGCCGCCGCGCTGAAGGTCCTCCAGGCCCGGCTGATGCTGCGCAAGAAGGAAGAAGAGCGCGCCGAGATGGACGCGCTCAAGGACGGCGGCTCCAGCTGGGGCAACCAGATGCGTTCGTACGTGCTGCACCCGTACCAGATGGTCAAGGACCTGCGGACCGAGTTCGAGGTCGGCAACCCGACCGCGGTGCTCGACGGCGACATCGACGGCTTCCTCGACGCCGGCATCCGCTGGCGGAAGCAGACGGCGACCGTCTGATCGGTGCAAGGGGTGTCCGCTCGACCGCTCACCGCGGCTTTTAGGGGGTCCGGGTGGCGGAGCCCCCGGCGCGGGGGTGGGGGTACGACCCCATTACACACCGTGCGCAAACACCCTTTGCTCCACCCGGGTGGACCGGGCAACCGGGGCTTCACGAGACCGGTGGGTAGTATGCCGAATCGTGATCCGGCTCGAAGAGGTTTCCAAGGTCTACAAGACCTCGACGCGGCCCGCGCTCGAGCGGGTGTCCGTCAACATCGAAAAGGGTGAGTTCGTCTTCCTCATCGGTCCCTCGGGATCGGGGAAGTCGACCTTCCTCCGGCTCCTGCTGCGTGAAGAGACGCCGAGCAAGGGCCGCGTGATGGTGTCGAACTTCGACGTCGCCAAGCTGGCCCGCCGGCGGGTTCCCCGCCTGCGCCAGACCATCGGCTGCGTGTTCCAGGACTTCCGCCTGCTGGCCAACAAGACGGTCGCGGAGAACGTCGCGTTCGCCCTCGAGGTCATCGGCAAGCCCGCCCCGACCATCAAGAAGGTCGTGCCCGAGGTGCTGGAGCTCGTCGGCCTCGACGGCAAGGCGGACCGGCTGCCCAACGAGCTCTCCGGTGGTGAGCAGCAGCGCGTCGCGATCGCGCGCGCGTTCGTCAACCGGCCGCTGGTGCTGCTCGCCGACGAGCCGACCGGGAACCTGGACCCCGACACCAGCCAGGACATCATGCTGCTCCTGGAGCGGATCAACCGCACCGGCACGACCGTCCTGATGGCGACCCACGATCACTCCATCGTGGACTCCATGCGGCGCCGCGTCGTCGAGCTGCAGCTCGGCCGCGTGACCCGCGACGACGCCCGCGGCGTCTACGGCATCGGTCGCTGACTCCGGCACTCTCCGCCCCGCCAACGCCCCCGACACCAAGGACCAGACCCCGACATGCGTGCCAGTTTCGTCTTCAGTGAGGTAATCACCGGCCTGCGCCGGAACATCACGATGACCATCGCGATGATGCTGACCACGGCCGTGTCGCTCGCCATGCTCGGCGGTGGCCTGCTGGCCGTGCGCACGATCGACAAGATGAAGTCCAACTTCCTCGCCGACGTCGAGGTTTCGGTCTACCTCACCGACGACATCAGCGCCAACGACAAGACCTGCACGCAGTCGCTGTGCCAGTCGCTGCGCTCGTCCTTGCAGAGCAACGACGGTGTCGAGTCGGTCGTGTTCGAGAATCGCGACCAGGCCTTCGACCGGTTCAAGAAGATCTTCGAGAGCCAGCCGGAGCTCATCCAGCTGACCGGGCCGGAGTCGCTGCCCGCGTCGCTGCACGTGAAGCTGAAGGACCCGGACCGCAGCGAGTCGATCGTGCAGGAGTACGGCGCCAAGCCGGGCGTGCGGAAGGTCGACGACCAGAAGAAGTTCCTCGACCGCGTGTTCAACGCCTTCAACGGCGTCCGGAACATGGCCTTCGGGGCCGCGCTCATCATGGCCATCGCCGCGCTGCTGCTGATCGCCAACACGATCCAGGTGTCCGCGTTCACCCGGCGCACCGAGGTCGGCATCATGCGGCTCGTCGGCGCGACGCGGTGGTACACGCAGCTACCGTTCCTGCTGGAGGCGGTGGTCGCCGGCGCGGTCGGCGCGATCCTCGGGATCATCATGCTGGTCATCACGAAGGTCAGCTTCCTGGACGCGGTGTTCACCGGCGACGTGTTCCCGAAGATCACCACGTTGGAGCTGCTGTTCCCGGTCGCGCCGATCCTGCTGGGCGTCTCCATGGTGATCTCCGCCATCACCGGGTACGTCACGCTGCGGCTGTACGTCCGGCACTAGGCTTTTAACCGGCTGCTTGCGGCCCCGGACATCACGTAGAGTGGTCGTATGCCCAAGGAACGTGGCCAGAAGGTGATCGTGTCGAACCGCAAAGCGCGGCACGATTACTCCATCCTCGACACCTACGAGTGCGGTCTCGTGCTCGTCGGCACCGAGGTGAAGAGCCTGCGCGAGGGCAAGGCGTCCCTGGCGGACGCGTTCGCGACGGTCGACGACGGCGAAGTGTGGCTGCGCAACGTGCACATCCCGGAGTACACGCAGGGCACGTGGACCAACCACACGCCGCGGCGGACGCGGAAGCTGTTGCTGCACCGGCGGGAGATCGAGAAGCTCATCGGCAAGACCAAGGAGAGCGGGCTCTCCCTGGTGCCGCTGTCGATGTACTTCAAAGACGGCAAGGTCAAGGTCGAGATCGCGCTGGCCCAGGGCAAGAAGGCCTACGACAAGCGGCAGACGCTCGCCAAGCGCGACGCCGATCGCGACATCAGGAAGGCGATGGGCCGCGCGTTGAAGGGCCGGTTCACGGAGTGACGGCGGGCCCGGCCTCCGACGCCGACGTGGCGCGCTGGACGGCGTCGCTGGGCTTGCCGGGCCTGGTCGACCTGCACGTCCACTTCCTGCCGAAACCGGTGATGGACAAGGTCTGGGCGTACTTCGACCGGGCCTCGACGCACTACGGCACCGACTGGCCGGTGCACTACCGGACGTCCGAATCGGACCGGCTGGAGACATTGCGATCGCTGGGTGTTTCTCGCTTCGCGCCGCTCGTCTACCCGCACAAGCCGGGGATGGCGCAGTGGCTGACGGAGTGGGCGCTGGAGTTCGCCGCGAACGTTCCGGACGCGGTACCGACCGGGACGTTCTACCCCGAGCCCGGCGCCGGGTCCGCTGTGGACGGTGCGTTGCGCGCCGGCGCCCGGGTGTTCAAGGCGCACGTGCAGGTGGGCGCGTACGACCCGCGTGACGAGCTGCTGAAGCCGGTGTGGGGCGCGCTGGCCGACGCGGGCGTCCCGGTCGTCGTCCACTGTGGACACGGTCCGTTGCGGGGCGATTTCACCGGGTTGTCGGTGTTCGAAGAGGTCCTGGCGCGGTACCCGGACCTGACGGCGGTGCTCGCGCACGCGGCGATGCCGGAGTTCGGCGTCGCGTTCGAACTGCTCGAGAAGTACCCGCGCGTGCATCTGGACACGACGATGGTCGGGGTCCCGTTCGCGGAGAAGATGTCGCCGCTGCCGCCGGACTGGACCGCGCGGCTGGCCGAGTTCGCCGGCCGCGTCGTGCTCGGCACGGACTTCCCGAACATCCCGTACTCCTACGCGACGCAGCTGCAGGCGATCGCCGGCTGGGCGGCCGACGATCGCCTGGGAGAGCCGTTCCTGCGGGCTGTCCTGCACGACACCCCGCTGCGGCTGCTCAGCGCCTGACCGCGGCCCGTTCCGTGACGGCGACCGCGCGGCCCAGCAGGTCGACCACCGGAACCTGCTTGCCCGCCAGGAGGAACCCGGCCGCCGCGAGGACCACCCACGGCACCGGGCCGTGCGCGATGCCGTCCGAAAGCGGCGCGAACCCGTGCGCCGCCAGGCCGAGCAGGCCACCGGAGATCAGCAACCCGGCGACGACCAGCTGCGGCACCCTCGCGGTGACCCCGGCCGTGTCGCGCTGCATTTCGAAGTGCGCGAACAACCGCAGCAAGCCCAGCAGCACCAGCCCGCACACCGCGAACCACGCGGGCGCCATGACGAGCCAGAGCAGCGTGCCCGGCGTGGGCGTCTCGTAGCCGAGGCCGTAGACCGTCACACCCGCCACCACGATCAGCGCCGGCATGTGCCAGAGGTAGACGCTCATGAACCGCGCGCCGAGCCAGCCGAGCGCGGGCCCGATGACGGGACGTTCCGCGAGCGCGTTGAGCTGCGGGCGGAAGGCGAGCAGCAGGCCGATCTGGCCGACGGCGAGGAAGGCGAGCAGCACGGTCGGCGGGCTCATGTTCGACACCGGCGCGCCCGGCATGCCGATCATGCTGGCCGGGTAGGGGCCGAAGGCGACCATCATCGCGGTGATGCCGAAGCCGGCGGCCGAGAGCGTCAAGGCGGCGCGGCGGGTGAGCGAGCCGAGGCGGCCTTCGACGTAGTGGAAGCCGAGCTGGTGGACGGCGACCCAGACGAAGATCGCGTTGGCGTAACCGAGGTAGCCGAGATCGTTGAAGCGGGCGACGTCGACGAGGACGCCGGCGACCCCCATGACCAGCGGCACCTTCAGGCCCCAGCGCCGGTGCGCGGCGACCATCAGCGGCGTGAGGAGCACGACCAGGACGTAGACCGCGAGGAACCACAGCAGCTGCGCGGCGATCGCGCCGGCGACCTGCAACGGCTGAGGCGGGATACCGAGGCCGCGGAGGAAGTCCGGCATGACGAGCCAGACGGCCAGCAGCGGCAGGACCGGCAGCATCAGCCGCTTGAGCCGCGCGCCGAGCCACTCGCGCGTCGACTTCGCGCGGCTCAGCGAAATGAGGTTGGCCGCGCCGCCGGCGAAGAACACCAGGGGCATGACCTGGGACAGCCAGGTGACGACCCACCAGCCGGGCGTCGCGAGCGCGTTGCCCGTGGCCAGCCGGCCGTCGGAGTACGAGAGCACCGGCATGACCCAGTGCTGGGCGATGACGGCGAGGATGGCCCCCGCCCGGACGACGTCGAGAAACCTGTCCCGGCCGCCTCGCTGGCTTGTCTGCATGCGCACCAGCCTGGCCGGTTCGACCTGCGGGAACAGCGGTGCTGACCGGCGTCTTCGGGGTCCTGTTCACCCCCGCTCGATACGGGGGTTCTCCCTACCTCAGGCCGTCGGGCTCGGGTTCGTGCCGCGTCGCGGAGACGCGGTACTCCCAGCCGCTCTCGGTGAGGCCGAGCTCGTAGCGGGTCTCGATCTTCGGGCCGCCGTGGAGGTGGATGTGCCGGATGACGGTGCCGGGCACGGGTTCGGCGTCCCCGAGCTCCTGGACGCGGCCGTCGAGCGGGCCGCCGAAGAAGCGGACGCAGCGGGAATCGTCGGACATCTGCGCGCTCCTCTCCGAGGGGTCCGCTCATGGTAAGTGAGCGGTGTGGAGGGTGCCGTCCGCGGAACGGGTGACCCTATGTCCACTTTACGGGGCTTTTGGTCACCGTCTGTCCGCTCGGTGACGCAGAGAGGTCGACTTGCGAACGCCGTGGTGGCGGGCTCAGCGGCCCAGGTAGGTCAGCACCGCGCGGACCCGGCGGTGTTCCTCCGCGCTCGCCTCCAGGCCGAGCTTCGAGAAGATGTTGCCGATGTGCTTCTCCACCGCGCCGTGCGAAACCACCAGGGAGTTCGCGATCGCCGTGTTCGACAGGCCCTGGGCCATCAGCCCCAGCACCTCGGACTCGCGGGCGGTCAACGCGTCCAGGGGGTTGCGGCGGCCGCGGGCCATCAGCTGGGCGATCACGTCCGGGTCGATCGCCGTGCCGCCGTTGGCCACCCGGCGGACCGCGTCCAGGAACTCCTCAACGTCGGCCACCCGCTCCTTCAGCAGGTAGCCGACGCCGCCGGCGCCGCCCGACAGCAGCTCCACCGCGTACGACTCCTCGACGTACTGCGAGAGCACCAGCACCGGCAGCCCCGGGATCTCCTTGCGCGCCGCCAGGGCCGCGCGCAGACCCTCGTCGGTGAACGTCGGGGGCATCCGGACGTCGACGATCGCCAGGTCAGGGCGATGTTCCTTGATCGCGCCGAGCAGATCGTCGCCGTTGTCGACGGCTGCGGCCGTCTCGATGCCCTCGTCGGCGAGCAGGCGGGTCACCCCGGCCCGCAGCAGCACGGCGTCTTCGGCGATGACTACCCGCATCCGGCCCCCAAGCTCGTGGATGAACGGGGTCCAGCCTATTCACCACTGGCAGGGGAGGTCAGCCCGGATTACCGTCGGCCCGCCGATCGGACTGACGACCGTGATCACGCCGTCGATCGTCGCGGCGCGGTCGGCCAGGCCGGCCAGCCCGCCGCCGGGACGCACCTCGGCGCCGCCGTGGCCGTTGTCGGTGATCTCGACGACCACGTGGTCGTCGGTCCGCCACACCTTCACACCCGCTTCGGACGCTCCGGAGTGCTTCGCGATGTTCGTCAGCGTCTCGCCGACGATGAAGTAGGCCGTCGTCTCCACCGCGGCCGGCGGCCTCGGCTCCACGGACACCGTCACGTCCACCGGAATCGGCGACTTCGCCGCCTGCGCCGACAGCGCCGCGTCCAGCCCCCGGTCCCCGAGGACGGCCGGGAAGATGCCGCGAGCCAGGTCCCGCAGCTCCGACACGGCGAGCTTCGCGTCCGAGTGCGCCTCGTCGATCAGCTCCCGCACCATGGCCGGGTCCTGGTCGAACTTCGCCTTCGCCCGCCCGAGGCTCATCGCGACCGCGACCAGCCGCTGCTGCGCGCCGTCGTGCAGGTCACGCTCGATGCGGCGCCGCTCCGCCTCGGCCGCGTCGACACCCCGCGCCCGCGAAGCCTGCAGCCGCTCGGCCTTCTGCTCCAGCCGCACCGTGCGGTCCGGCCCCAGCAGCGCGACGCCCAGCTCGCCGTGCAGCCAGCCCAGCCACGGCGTCACCCAGATCGCCATCGGCAGCAGGACGATCGACGCGATCGCGATCCCGAGCTCCGCGCACGCCAGCGGGAACGCCAGCATCAGGTACGCCAGGTCACGCCACGTCGTCGGATCGCTCAGCCGCACGATCCACCGCCGCAGCAGGGGCAGGCCCTCCTGCGAGCGCCGCTCCACCGGCGGCAGCGGCACCTGCAGCATCGCCCCCATCCACGCCCGCTCCCGATCCGCCGACCAGCGGATGAAGCTCGTCGTCGCCAGCAGGATCGGGAACCCGACCCACACCACCGCCGTGCCCACCCCCACCGCGATCCCCGTCACGATCAGCACGAACTGCACGATCCGGAAGACGAAGCTCACGATCATGTACACGATCGTGCGAGCCGGGTTCGGCCGCGGGTGCTCCAGCCGCTGCGCCTCGGTCATCCCGCCACCAGGTTCTTCTCTTCCGCGTCTTCCCACCAGCGCTCCATCCGACGGCGCTGGGCCACGGTCGTCCCCAGCAACGCGCTCGCCACGCGGGCGTGCATCCCCGCCAGCGCCTTCGTCAGCGCCACCGACAACGCGATGAACAACACCCCCAGCGCTGCCCACGGTAGCGCTTCCACCGTCGAATCCACGGTCAGCCACCGCAGGTCCTCCGACGGGAAGTAATACGCGCCCCCCGGCAGCCACCGGAAGTAGATCGGCAACCCGGCCAGCGCCAAACTCGTCGACCAGAACGTCGTCACCAGCACGAACTCGATGATGCCCAGCGGGAACAGCAGGAAGAAATAGGTCAGGTCCCGCCACGTCGACGGGTCCTTCAGCCGCCCCTTCCACCGTTCCGCCTGCTTCCCGGCCGGCAGCGGCAGGTACGGCAGATCGATGTACCGGTCCAGCAGCGCATAGACCCGCGCACGCTCCACGCGGGCGGCCCCCCGCACCGCCAGCACGAGCAGCGCGAGCAAACCGACCCCCACCCACACGACCGCGGTCCCCAGCCCGGCCCCCGCGAACGACGTCAGCACGACGAACGCCGCGACCCCCAGCGGCAAGTTCATCAGCAGGAACACCACCGACCCACCGAACGGCGGATCCCGCCTCTCGCTACCCATGACGGGCTCCCTTCATCCCACGATGGACTCAAGGATCGTCTTCCGGCAGACCCGCGAACATGGTGCGCGCGGGCATCCCCGCGGTAGGGCTGGCCCTACCCGCCTGGAGTAAAGAGGTAGCGGCACGCGTTATGATGTAGAGGTTGTGTTCCCACCAAGGGGGTGAACGGTTTCGACTTTGGACGTTGATCCAGGGGAAGCGTGCCGGTGCAGGCGAGAGACCACCGTAAGCGTCATCGCAAACGAATAAGCGCCGATTCCAATCAGCGCGAGTACGCCCTCGCCGCCTGAGCGAGTGCGTCTCTGTCGGCCCGGGTTCGCCTCCGGCCCGGGTACCGGCATCAGCTAGGAGGCTCAGCGACTGTCCCGGCCACGGGGAACAGTCGTGAAGCAAACAGTGGCTGGGCTCGTCACCTCAGCTCGTTCGCATGACTGAGGGGGCCAAGTAGAGACGTAGCGGACTGCGCACGGAGAAGCCCTGTTGATACGCCAGAGGACCCGGGTTCAATTCCCGGCACCTCCACTCGACACGAGAAGGCCCTCGCCCCTTCGGGGCTGTGGGCCTTCTCTTTGTCTCACTCATCGCCTCTGGGGGTCGAACCCCCAGACCCCCGCCAGGCGGGCTTCGCCCCCTGGACCCCCTCCCCGGGGGCTTCGCCCCGGGACCCCGCTTTCTCGGGGCTTCGCCCCTTCTCTCCGGGGCTTCGCCCCTGGACCCCGCCCTTGGGGCTTCGCCCCTTGCCCTTCCGGCCGCTTCGCAAGCCGAGCTGACGCGGGAACGGGCACCGACGAGCACCCAGACCCCCCCCGCACCCCGATCCGAAGCCAGAACACGGCCGGCAGCGCCGGGTCAAGGCATCTTTCCCGCCTTGACGCGGTGTTGTCGGCCGTAGTCACGATGACAGCTTCGGGGTGCCGGAAGGCCCCAAAGGGACAGTTTGCCTCACACGTGACGTCCGCGCCCTGCCGCTCCGCGACCCCGACCCTTCGTCGCGATCGCTCCCCGTACCGCACCCCCCCACTGGCTCGCGCTCTCCAAGCCACCTCCGCAGCTCCACCGCCAGATCCGCCGCCCAGACCCACCGCCGAAGCGTCGCTACTTTCCGCGAACACTGCCTTGTGATGGGGCCCACTTGTGGGTGAAATTTTTGTGAGTGTCATGCTTGAGGCCCGACCATGGCTCTGCACCCGCGGAGTCGGAAGTAGGTGGCCAGATGACCTGGGCCCGTTCCAACGGCAGCTCGACCGCCAATGATGAAGACAGCCGGATGGGGGTTATCCGGGCTGAGGAGGCCGTTCGGCTCGCTGAACAGAACGATCGGGCCGTCATCACCGTGGCCGGGCACTCGTCCAATGTCGGGGAGTGTGCCGAGCTGCTGGCCATGCTCGGGCTCGATGCCGGGCGGCGGCACAAGATCGCCTGATCAGACCAGGTCCGCTACGTGGACCACCTTGTTTCGACCTGTGGCTTTGGCGTGGTACAGCGCTGTATCCGCTGCGTCCAGTAGGCGCTGGAGCGAGGTTCCCGCCGTCGGGTAGATCGCCATGCCTATCGAGGTCGACAGGCCGGTGATCGACAGCTGGCCCGCCGGGACCTTCAGGGCCGTGATCGCGCGGCGGATGCGCTCCGCCACCGCTCCGATGTCCGGGTGGGCGATGCCCGGCAGCAGGACCACGAACTCTTCGCCGCCGAACCGGCCCACCGCGTCACCTCGGCCGCGGACCGCCGAGATGATCGCCTCCGCCACCGCTCGCAACACCGCGTCGCCCGCCAAGTGGCCGTACGTGTCGTTCACCTGCTTGAAGTGGTCGAGGTCCAGCATCAGCAAGCCGAACGTCGTGTGCTGGCGCGCGGCCGCCGCCAGGGTTCGCTCGGCCAGCGCGTGCCAGCCGCTCGTGTTGTACAGGCCCGTCTTCGCGTCGCGGTGGGCCGCCACCTCCAGCTGCTTCACCAGCACCGTCCGGTGCAACAGCAGCAACGGCGGCAGCACCAGCACCACCAGGCCCGGCAACATCGCCAGGGACACGGCGTTCAGCGCGCCCAGGCACAGCGTCGCCACCTCCAGGCCGTTGTCCGACCACGTACCGAACAACGCCTCCGGCGTCCGGCCGACCTCGCGGCGCGCCGGGAGCACCAGCAGGGCGTTCACCACGAAGAACGTCGCTCCCGCGCCCGCGATCGCGAACGTTCCGGCCCAGCCGTGCGTGAACGCCGAGCGCACGTCCGACGCACCCGAGACCCGCAGCACCGCCTGAGCCGCGTAGCACGAGAGCAGGATGATGGCCGCGTTGCTGACCGTCCTCGACACCGGCACCCGCTGCAGGCGGTACCAGCTGCGGACCGCCAGGTGCGCGTACAGGCCGCCGACCAGCACCGCCAGCAACACCGGCGGCAGAAGGAGGACGCCGGCGAACGTCCACACCGACGTCATGTTGATGTGCGGGGTCCCCGACACGCGGCGCCGGATGCGCTCGACGCGGCGGCCCGTCTCCGACTGGATCACGCCGAGGACCAGCAGTGTCGCGAGGATCAGCAGCGTCCGGCGGTCCACCGCGACCGGGAACGGGCGCAGCGTCAGTACCACCGCAGCCGCTTCGCTCAGCAGGCAGTAGACGATCACCCGCGGGCTCTGGCGCCACAGCGCCCAGCGCCGTGGTGCCACGAGGACGTCACGAAACCGCGGTGCGCCGCGCGGTGTCCCGGCACCGGTCTGCATACTCATGGTGTCCGGCCGGTGACGGAGCCGGTACGGCCCGAGGTGCCGAAGGGAGGCGCGCCATGTGCGGACGCGACAACTGAGGTCATGGTCCCTCCAGCCCGGCCCGGCGCCACGCCCTCGCGATCGGCACGGCCACCGCGGCGCCCGCCGCCCCGGCCACGGCGATGGTGTGCGCCGGGCTCAACACGTCGGCCAGCACGCCCGCCGCGGCCGCGCCGACGCCCTGCACGGTGAGCAGCCCCGCCGAGTTCACGCCGGCGCACTGCGCGCGGTGCTCGTCGGGCACCCGCCGCATGAACGACACCGTGCCCTGGATGTTGTAGCCCGTGGCCAGCAGCCCGGACACCGCCAGCAACACGACCGACAGCACCAGGCCCGGCCGGAAAGCGAACACGATCAGCGGCAGCCCCGCCGCGATCCCCAGCCACCCGAGCACGCGGACCTGCGCGCGTTCCGGGATCCACTTGCCGAACACGACGCCGCCGAGCACGCTGCCCGCCGGGTCCGCCGCCATCAGCAGCCCCACCAGCGCCGCGCCCGCGCCGATCCCGGCCGCGTACGGCGCGGCCAGCGCCTCCGGCACGATGTAGAACCCGGCCAGCCAGTTCAGCGCCACCAGCGTCCGCAACGCGGGATCGCGCCAGATCAGCCGGATGCCCGCGGACGTCGTCGAGAGCCACGCCGGCCGGACCGCCCGCGCGATCGCCGCGCGGCGCCGGACGCCGGTGACCAGGAACGCCGCCGAGAGCACGAACGTCACCGCGTCCAGCGCCAGCGCCGCGGACGGCGCGAGCGCGGCGATCAGCAGCCCGCCGCCGGCGAACCCGGCCAGCTGCGCGCCCTGGATCGTCACGTTCCGCAGGGCCATTCCGACCAGGTACCGCTCGCCGTCGAGCACCGAGGGCAGCAACGCCTGCTGAGCGGCCTTGAACGGCCCGCCCAGCGCCGTCATCACCGCGACCAGCACGCACAGCACCCACAGCGGGACGCCGGGGACCGCGATGACGCCGACGAGCGCGGCGCGGGCCAGGTCGGCCACGACCATGACGTCCCGGCGCGGCCACCGGTCACCCGCCCCGGCGAGCAGGACCCCGCCGAGCAGCGAGGGCACGTACGTCAGGGCGTAGGTCAGGCCGGTCAGGGCCGCCGACGAAGTGCGCTGGTAGACGAGGACCGCGAGCGCGACGCGGGCGAGCTGGTCGCCGCAGACGGACAGCAGCTCAGCGACCCACATCGCGCGGAACTCGGCGACGGCCAGGACCGCGCCGAATCCCACCCTCGTCACGCGTGCGTCGTCCATCACCCGACGTCCCCTCGAAACCCCTGCTCAGTCACGGTAATAACCCAGCGGAGTGGAATCGAGCCGTTCGGTGACAGTTGCCCCGATCGCCGCAGCGGGTCAGCCCGGGTGGCCGCTGATCCGGCTGGTCAGCTCGGCGGCCGACGCCGCCACCTCGGCCGCCAGCTCCGGCCACGTCTGCGCGCACGGCTCGGCGGTGCAGTGGTGGCGCAGGGTCACGCTGATCGCCGCCATGGGGCGGGCGCCGTGGTCGAAGACCGGGGCCGCCACCGACGCGAACCCCGCCGTCACGTGGCCGTCCTCCACCGACCAGCCCAGCCGGCGCTCCGCCGTCAACGTCCGGCGCAGCTCGGCGAGGGTGCGCGGACCGCGGCCGGTGCGGAGCACGAACGCCGACGCCGACGGGAACAACGCCCGGACGTGTGGCGCCGGCAGGTGCCGCAGGATGGCCCGGCCGGACGCCGTCAGCTGGGCCGGCAGCCGGACGCCGACCTCGGTCACCAGGGTCTCCGGCCGCGCCGGGCGCTCCTTGATCAGGTACAGCGACTCGTTGCCGTGCAGCACGCCCAGGTGCGCGGTGTGGCCGGCGCGGTCGACGAGCTTGCGCAGCAACGGCCCGGCCAGGCGCTCGAGGGGATCGTGGCGCAGGTACGCCGAACCCAGCTCGAAAGCCGCGATGCCCAGGCCGTACCGGCGTTCCGCGGGCAGGTGCACGACGAACCCGGCGGCCTCGAGCTCGCCGAGCAGGTGGTACGTCGTCGACCGGGGGAGTCCCGCCTCCCGCGCGATCGCCGCCGCGGTCACCGGACCCGGCCGCGTCGCCAGCAGGCGCAGCACCGCCAAGCCCCGGCGCAGCGCCGGCACCTCGCTGCTCTCACCCATCCGCACCTCCCGGGCCAGGCGCCCCAATGTGGCCTTGGTTGCGCTCAACGCACCGAAGGGCCCCTTGGGTGCGTTCAACGCACCGAAGGCCACATTGGGGCGCTCGGGGCCAGGGTAGCTCCGTTGTCTGGGATACCAGACACAACCACTCGTTGAGGCAGCCCACCAGCGGGAAGGACGATGTCCAATGAGCCCATGCCGGAAAAAGTGCTCCTGGGCCCCGAACCGCTGACCGCCGCCCAGGTCGTCGACGTCGTCCGCGGCCACGCGCCGGTCGGGCTCACGGACGCGGCCGAGAAGAACCTCGCCGCGACCCGCCAGCACATCGAGAACCTGGCCAACGCCGTGACGCCGACCTACGGCGTCTCGACCGGCTTCGGCGCGCTGGCCACCCGGCACATCCCGGTGGAGAGCCGGACCGCGCTGCAGCGCAGCTTCGTCCGCTCGCACGCCGCCGGCGCCGGGCCCGCGGTGGAGACCGAGGTCGTCCGCGCGCTCATGCTGCTGCGGTTGCGCACGCTCGCCAGCGGCTACACCGGCATCAACCCGGGCACCGCGCAAACGCTTGCGACCCTGCTCAACGCCGGTATCACCCCGATCGTCCACGAGTACGGCTCGCTCGGCTGCTCCGGCGACCTCGCGCCGCTGGCCGCCGTCGCGCTCGCGCTCATGGGCGAGGGCGAAGTCGAGTATCGCGGTGAAGTCGTTCCCGCCGGCGAAGCGCTGAAGCACGCCGGTGTCGAGCCGGTCGTCCTCGCCGAAAAGGAAGGCCTCGCGCTCACCAACGGGACCGACGGCATGCTCGGGATGCTCCTGCTTGCCGCCGCTGACCTGCACCGGCTCTTCGACGTCGCCGACCTCACCGCCGCGATGAGCGTCGAGGCACTGCTCGGCACCGATCGCGTGTTCGCCGCCGACCTGCAGGCCCTGCGCCCGCACCCCGGCCAGGCGCTGAGCGCGGCCCGGATGTTCCAGGCGTTGCAGGGCTCGAAGATCGTCGAGAGCCACCGCGGGCCGGACTGCAACCGCGTCCAGGACGCCTACTCGCTGCGCTGCGCCCCGCAGGTCCACGGCGCCGCGCGCGACACCCTCGCGCACGCCGAACTCGTCGGCGACCGTGAGCTGAGGTCCGCCGTGGACAATCCCGTCGTCCTCGCCGACGGCCGCGTCGAGTCCAACGGCAACTTCCACGGCGCGCCCGTCGCGTACGTGCTGGACTTCCTGGCCATCCCGGTCGCCGACGTCGCGAGCATCGCCGAGCGCCGCACCGACCGGATGCTCGACAAGGCCCGCTCGCACGGCCTGCCGCCGTTCCTCGCGCACGACCCTGGTGTCGACTCCGGGCACATGATCGCGCAGTACACGCAGGCCGCGATCGTCAGCGAGCTGAAGCGGCTCGCCGTGCCGGCGTCCGTCGACTCCATCCCGAGCAGCGCGATGCAGGAGGACCACGTCTCCATGGGCTGGTCGGCCGCGCGGAAGCTGCGCAAGGCCGTCGACGGCCTGACCACCGTGCTGGCCATCGAACTGCTGACGGCGGCCCGCGCGCTCGACTTCCGGGCGCCGCTCAAGCCGTCGCCGGTCACCGGCGCGGTCCGCGACCTGCTCCGCACGAAGGTCGAGGGCCCTGGCCCCGATCGGCACCTGGCGCCCGAGATCGCGGCCGCCGAAGAACTCGTCCGCTCCGGCGCCGTCCTCGACGCCGCCCGTCTGGAGGTCTGATGTCCCGCGTCGTCCGTGCCGCCCGCGGCACCCAGCTCACCGCCAAGTCGTGGCAGACCGAAGCCGCGCTGCGGATGTTCCACAACAACCTCGACCCCGACGTCGCCGAGCGGCCCGAGGACCTGGTCGTCTACGGCGGCACCGGCAAGGCCGCCCGCAACTGGGCCAGCTTCGACGCGATCACCCGCGAACTGACCACTTTGGACATCGACGAGACGCTGCTCGTCCAGTCCGGCAAGCCGGTCGGCGTGTTCCGCACGCACGAGTGGGCGCCGCGCGTGCTCATCGCCAACTCGAACCTGGTCGGCGACTGGGCGACCTGGCCGGAGTTCCGCCGCCTAGAGCAGCAGGGCCTCACGATGTACGGCCAGATGACCGCGGGTTCGTGGATCTACATCGGGACGCAGGGCATCCTGCAGGGCACCTACGAGACGTTCGCCGCGGTTGCCAAGAAAAAGTTCGGCGGGTCGCTGCGAGGCACCCTGACCGTGACCGCCGGCCTCGGCGGCATGGGCGGCGCCCAGCCCCTCGCCGTCACCATGAACGACGGCGTCGCGCTGGTCATCGAGTGCGACCCGCAGCGCGCGCACCGCCGCGTCGAGACGCGCTACCTCGACGAGGTCGCCGACAGCCTGGACGACGCGATCGCCCGCGTCACGAAGGCGAAGCAGGAGAAGCGGCCGCTGTCGGTCGCCGTCGTCGGCAACGCCGCCGAGGTGCTGCCGGAGCTGCTGCGCCGCGATGTCGAGGTCGACATCGTCACCGACCAGACGTCCGCGCACGACCCGCTGTCGTACCTGCCCAAGGGCGTCAGCGTCGACGACTGGCACGACTACGCGGCCAAGAAGCCCGACGAGTTCACCGACCGCTCGCGCGAGTCGATGGCCGACCACGTCGACGCCATGCTCGGCTTCCTCGACAAGGGCGCCGAGGTCTTCGACTACGGAAACTCCCTGCGCGGCGAGGCCAAGCTGGGCGGCTGCGAGCGCGCGTTCGACTTCCCCGGTTTCGTGCCGGCCTACATCCGCCCGCTGTTCTGCGAGGGCAACGGCCCGTTCCGCTGGGTCGCGCTGTCGGGCGACCCCGAGGACATCGCCGCGACCGACCGCGCGATGCTGGACCTGTTCCCCGAGAACAAATCCCTCGCCCGGTGGATCAAGCTGGCCGGCGAGCGCGTCGCGTTCCAGGGACTGCCGGCTCGCATCTGCTGGCTCGGCTACGGCGAGCGGCACCTGGCCGGCCTGCGGTTCAACGAGATGGTCGCGAGCGGCGAGCTGAAGGCGCCGGTCGTCATCGGGCGCGACCACCTCGACTCCGGCAGCGTCGCCTCGCCGTACCGCGAGACCGAGGGCATGGCCGACGGCTCCGACGCGATCGCCGACTGGCCGCTGCTCAACGCGCTGGTCAACACCTCCTCGGGCGCCAGCTGGGTCTCGATCCACCACGGCGGCGGCGTCGGCATGGGCCGCTCCATCCACGCGGGCCAGGTCAGCGTCGCCGACGGGACGCCGCTGGCCGCGCAGAAGCTGGAGCGGGTGCTCACCAACGACCCGGGCATGGGCGTCATCCGGCACGTCGACGCCGGTTACGATCGCGCGGCCGAGGTCGCCGACGAACGGGGTGTGCGGGTGCCGATGCGGGACGACGTGTGAAAGCCTCCGGGCTGCTGGAAGAAATCGACGACGTCGGGCGCGACCCGAAGCGCGGCGGCTACTCCCGCCACGCCTTCGACTCACCCGAGCACGACCTGCGTGAGTGGTTCGTCGAGCGGGCGCTGGGGCTCGAGCTGGACGTCGAGACCGACCGCAACGGCAACATCTGGGCCTGGTGGGGGCCGCCGGGGCGCAACGCCGTCGTCACCGGCAGCCACCTCGACTCGGTGCCCGGCGGCGGCGCGTTCGACGGCCCGCTCGGTGTGGTGAGCGCACTGGCCGCCGTGGAAGCATTGCAAGGCAAGGGATTTCGGCCGCGCAAGCCGCTCGCCGTCGTGGTGTTCGCCGAGGAGGAGGGCGGCCGGTTCGGTGTCCCGTGCCTCGGCTCGCGGCTGCTCACCGGCACGATCGACGCCGACAAGGCGCGCGGCCTGCGGGACGCCGACGGCGTCACGTTCGCCGAGGCCGCCGAGAAAGCCGGCATCGACCCGACGCGGATCGGGCCGGACCACGAGCGGCTCGACCGGATCGGGCAGTTCCTCGAACTGCACGTCGAGCAGGGGCGCGGGCTCATCGACGTCGGCTTGCCGGTGGCCGTCGGCAGCACCGTGATCGCGCACGGCCGCTGGCGGTTCTCCTTCACCGGCCAGGGAAACCACGCCGGCGCGACGCTCATCGCGGACCGCGCCGACCCGATGCTGCCCGCCGCGGCGACGGTCACGGCCGTCCGGCGGCTGGCCGCGAACGTGCCGGACGCGCGCGCGACCGTCGGCCGGCTCGTGCCGACCCCGGGCGGAACCAACGTCATTGCGTCCACAGTGGACCTTTGGCTCGACGCGCGGGTGCCCGGCCAGGGCACGCCGGGGCTGGTCGCCGAGATCAGCCGCGCGGCCTCGGACGCGGCGAAGGAGGAGGGCTGCCGGGTCGAGATCACCCGCGAGTCCTACTCCGGCGACGTCGTGTTCGACGACGCCCTGCGCCGCGACCTGGGCGGCTGGCTCGGCGGAGTGCCGGAGCTGCCGACCGGTGCCGGGCACGACGCCGCGATCCTCGCCGGGTTCGTCCCGGCGGGGATGCTCTACGTGCGGAACCCGACCGGCATCAGCCACTCGCCGGAGGAGTTCGCCGAAGCCGCGGACGTCGAGGCGGGGGCTCAGGCGCTCGCGACGGCACTGGAAGAACTGTCGCGATGACTTATTGGTGCGAACGGGCCTGGCTGCCCGGCGGCGTCGCTTCCGGGGTGCGGATCGACGTCGCGGACGGCCGGATCACCGGCGTGACCGCCGGGGCGCCGCGCGCGGGTCTCGTGCTCGACGGGCTGACGCTGCCTGGCTTCGCGAACGGGCACTCGCACGCCTTTCACCGGGCCCTGCGCGGTCGCACGCACCACGAGCGCGGCACGTTCTGGACGTGGCGCGAGCGGATGTACTCGCTGGCCGCGCGGCTGGACCCCGACACGTACTACCGGCTGGCACGCGGGGTCTACGCCGAGATGGTCCTCGGCGGCTACACGAGCGTCGGGGAGTTCCACTACCTGCACCACGGGCCCGGCGGGCAGCCGTACGCCGATCCGAACGCGATGGGGGAGGCGCTGCGCCGGGCCGCGGCGGACGCCGGGATCCGGCTGACGCTCCTGGACACGTGTTATCTCGCGGGCGGAATCGGCGTCGAGCCGGACGAGGTCCAGCGCCGGTTCTCCGACGGTTCGGCTTCGGCGTGGGCTCAGCGCGTCGGCGACCTGAAGGAAGACGACCTGTTCCGGGTCGGCGCCGCGATCCATTCCGTACGCGCGGTCCCGGCTGATCAATTGTCGCTTGTGGATAGTGCGCGCGTCGTGCACATCCACCTTTCCGAGCAGCGGGCCGAGAACGAGCAGTGCCGGAGCGCGTACGGCCGCACGCCGGCCGAGCTGCTGGACGAACGCGGGGTGCTCACCGACCGGCTCGTCGCCGTGCACGCGACCCACCTGACGGCGGCGGACATCAACCGGCTGAGCGGGGCGCGGGCGTGCTTCTGCCCGACCACCGAACGCGATCTCGGCGACGGAATCGGCCCGGCCCGCGCGCTGCGGGACGCGGGCGTGCGGCTCGGCATCGGCAGTGACAGCAACGCCGTCGTTGACGCCTTCGAGGAAACCCGCGCCTTGGAACTGGACGACCGGCTGGCCAGCGAGGAACGCGGCCGCTTCAGCGCCGAAGAACTCCTCGAAGCGGGCACCGACCACGCCGCCGTCGGCTGGCCCGAGGTCGGTTCGCTCGCCGTGGGGCAGGGCGCGGACCTCGTCACGGTCGGTCTGGACTCGGTGCGGACGGCCGGGATCGAGCCGTCCGGGGTGCTGTTCGCGGCTTCGGGCGCCGACGTCCGGCACGTCGTCGTCGCGGGCCGCGAGGTTGTGCGAGACGGCGCGCACTTGCTGATCGACCGACCGGAAACCGCGCTGGCGAAGGAGATCGAGGCACTGTGGCAGTCCTGATCACGGGCATCGGCGAGCTCACCACGAACGACCCCGAGCTGGGCCGGCTCACCGACGCGGCTCTCGTCGTCGACGGCGCCGAAGTGGCGTGGGTGGGTGCTGCCGGGCAAGCGCCGGACGCCGACGAGCGCGTCGACGTCGGCGGCCGCGCGGTGCTGCCCGGCTGGGTCGACAGCCACACGCACCTCGTCTTCGCCGGCGACCGCACTGCCGAGTTCGAGGCGCGGATGGCCGGGAAACCCTATACGGCGGGCGGAATCGCGATCACGGTCGGCGCGACGCGGGAGGCGTCCGACGAGCAGCTGGCAGCGAACCTGCGCCGCCACGTCGACGAAGCGGCTCAGCAGGGGACGACCTGCCTGGAGACGAAGACGGGTTACGGGCTTACGGTCGCCGACGAGGCCCGCAGCGCCCGGATCGCCGGGGAGGTCGCCGACGAGGTCACGTTCCTCGGCGCTCACCTCGTGCCGCCGGGTGCCGACGCGGAGTCCTATGTGGACCTGGTGTGCGGCGAGATGCTCGATGCCGTCGCGGGGAGCGTGCGCTGGGCGGACGTCTTCTGCGAGACCGGGGCGTTCGACGAGGCGCAGTCGTCGCGGGTCCTGAAGGCCGCCGCCGAGCGCGGGCTCGGCCTGCGCGTGCACGGCAACCAGCTCGGTGAGGGCCCGGGCGTGCGGCTGGCGGTGGAACTCGGCGCGGCGAGCGTCGACCACTGCACCTACTTGAGCGACGCCGACGTCGAGGCCTTGGCCGCGTCGGAGACCGTGGCGACTTTGCTGCCCGCGTGCGACTTGTCGACCCGGCAGGCGTTGGCCCCGGCCCGGCGGCTGCTCGACGCGGGCGCGACCGTGGCGCTGGCCAGCAACGCGAACCCGGGCAGCTCGTACACGACGTCGATGGCGTTCTGCGTCGCGACGGCGGTGCTGCAGATGCGCATGACGATCGAAGAAGCGGTCTGGGCCGCGACGGCGGGCGGCGCGAAGGCGTTGCGTCGTGACGACGTGGGCGTGGTGCGGCCCGGCGCGCGGGCGGACGTCCACGTCCTCGACGCGCCTTCGGTGACGCACTTGGCGTACCGGCCGGGAGTGCCGCTGACGAAAATGGTGTGGCGCGCCGGAGATCGCGTGCGCTAACGTCGGAGCCGAGGACGCGCGAAGACACTGTTTCTGATAGGACACAGTCCGGTATGGGTTAGTCCGGGCGGCAGCAGGCTTACCTGTGCGTCCCTTCCTCGGAAGCGACGAAGGGACAGCTGTGTCTGTGATCATCATCGGGGCCGGCCTGGGTGGCTTGAGCCTCGCGAACGGCCTGCGCCGAGCCGGAATTCCGTACCAGGTCTACGAACGCGACGAGTCGGCCGGCGCGCGCAAGCAGGGCTACCGGCTGCACATCAGCGGCGTCGGCGACTCGGCGCTGCGCGAGGTGCTGCGTCCCGAGCTGCACGAGCTCTTCCGCGCCACCGCGGGCCGGGCGCTGCCGCACACGAACGTCTACGACGAGCGGCTGCGGCTGCTCACGCGCCTGGAAGACGAGGGCACCCACCTCAACATCAACCGCTTCACCCTGCGGCAGATCCTGCTGTACGGCCAGGAAGTCACCTACGGCAAGCGATGCACGCACCACGCAACCGATGAAGACGGCGTGACAGCGCATTTCGCCGACGGGACCTCCGCGCGCGGCAGCCTGCTGGTGGGGGCGGACGGCATCAACTCCGCGGTGCGGCAGCGGCGCCTGCCGCACGCCGAGGTCGTCGACGCCGGGCTCGTGCACCTCTACGGCCGGATCCCGCTCACCCCGGACACCCGGGCGCTGTTCGAGCCGGAGATGTTCGCGGTGTTCTCGATGATGATCGGCCCGGACCGGACGATGGCCGGGTTCGCGCCGGTCGACTACCCCGAGCCGGTCGCCGACGCGTGCGCCCGGCTGGTGCCGGACCTGCGGCTGCGCGACGGCGAGCCGTACATGACCTGCTCGGTCGGGGCGCGTTGGGAGGTCGTCGGCCACGCCGAGGCGGACCTCGCCGCGATGACCCCCGGCGACCTGCAGAAGGTGGCCCTCGGGCTGGTCGACGGCTGGCACCCGCTGGCCAGGGCGATGGTCGAGCACTGGGACGTCCCGGCGACGTTCCCGCAGCCGATCCGCACGAGCGTGCCGATCGGGCCGTGGGAACCGTCGCGGGTGACGCTCGTCGGCGACGCGATCCACGCGATGAGCCCGGCCGGCGGCGCGGGCGCCAACACCGCGTTGCGTGATGGTGCGGCGCTGGCGTCCGCGCTGGCCGGGGCTCCGCTGCTCGAGGCCGTGGCGGCCTACGAGTCCGCGATGGTGGAGTACGGGTTCGCCGCGGTTCGGGAGTCCGCCGAAAACGGACGCCGGTACCTCGGGCAGAACCCGCTCACAGCGGAAGCGTGAACGGCGTGCACTTCGGCGTATAGGACGAGTCGAGCGCGTGCAGGATCAGCCCGGTGACGTTCGGGTCGACCGCCTGGCTCAGGTGACCCGAAGCATCGGACGAGCAGAAGTCCTGCAGCAGGATGTCCGTCGCGCCCGGCTCGTTCATGATCCCGCTCGTGTACGGCGTCACGACTTCGTCGTACTTGCTCACGATGTTCGTGTACGCCGGCCCGGCGACGTGCACGCCGCCGCGGGCGAGGTCGTCCAGGAAGGCCGATGGCGCCAGGTACTCCGTGCACGCGCCGCAGGCCGTCTTCAGGACCAGGCCCAGCCCGGGCACCGTGGTGAGCAGCGCCTTGGCCAGCGCGTCGAGGCCGCCGAGCGTCGTGCCGCGGTAGTTCGCGCCGAAGCCGACGAAGTGGGCGACCTTCGCCGCGCCGCCGCCGAACTTCAGGTAGTACGCGGGCATCGTGCTGCCCTCGGAGTGGCCGACGAGGTCGACCTTCGCCGCGCCGGTCGTGGACCGCACCCGGTCGACGAACCGGCCGAGCTGCGCGGCGCTGTCACGCATCGACGCGAGCCCGCCGACGCCGGGGCCGAGGAGGCCGGTGCCGTAGGTCAGCGAGAAGACGCAGTAGCCCTGGGCGGCGATCTTCGGCGCGTGGAAGAACCAGTTGACGGTGTCGTTCGCGCCGAGGCCGTGCACGAGCACGACCGGCGCCGGGTGGGCGGCCGTGGGGCGGCACCCCCAGTCGTTCCAGCCGCTGCTCGGTGCGGCCTCCGCGACCGCCGGCGCGACCGCGCCGAAGGTGAGCGCCGCGGCGAGCACGGCCAGGATTCGCTTGGCACCGCCGTTGGTGACCCGCATTCCGTTGCCTCCAGTTACCCGTCAGTACGTGACGCAGATCATGATCGGTCACATACCGCTGGAGGCGACCTGGGAAAACGCTCAGAGTTGCCCGGTGTTCGTTGTGACGGGTGACAACGACGGCTTACGGGCGCCGGCGACGATCCCGCCCACCGCGACCAGGCCGCAGAGCCACGCGAACCAGTCGCCGGAGCGCGCGTACGGGGTCTTGCCGGCCCGACGGGGACGTCGGCGACGACCACCGTGAACGGGCTGCCGCCGGTGTGCGCGTCGGCCAGGACGTGGCCACGGGAGTCCGCGAGCATCGACGTGCCGCGGGCGGCGCTCCACGCGACCGCGAAGCCGTTCTCGGCGCCGCGGATCAGCGCCGTGCGGCTGTGCTCCCAGCCGTCGACGTCCTCGTCGGAGGCCGGGATGAGCACCAGGCCGGTGCCGGCTTCGCCGTATTCGCCGCTGGGGTCGGCGAAGTTGACGTCCATGCACACCATGAGCCCGATCCCGGCGAGGTGCGCGAGCTCGGTGCCGGACGCGACGTTCTTCGAATCCCCGTTGTGCCACTTGCGGTATTCGACCGGAGCACCGGACGGCGGCACGGCGAGAGCGGCGTTGAACCGGCCGTCCGGGGTGGTGTCGAGGACACCGGTGACGACGTCGAGGTTCCGGGTGCGCGCGACGTCCGTGAAGGCCTCGACGAGCCGCGGGCGGCTGGTCTGGTCCACCGCGAAGGCGGCCTCGGGGAGCACGACGGCCTGGACGCCGTCCGGCAGCCGGCCGATTTGGTCCACATAGGACCGGACGAGCGCCTGGCCGTCCGGGGTGGCGACGTCGGCCGCCCAGCGGCTCTGCCCCGGCGCGACCAACGCGATCCGCGTCGACGGCCCGGTGGGCGTGGGAACGCTCCAGAAGACGAGGCCGCCCAGCGCGGCGGCGACGGCGACCAGGCCGGTCAGCCGGGCGAGGCCGCGGACCCCGGGAGCGAGCGCGGCGGCGACGGCGGCCGGGACGAACAGCACCAGGAACTCCACGCCCCAGCCGCCGGTGACCGCGGCGATCCGCAGCACGGACGGCCGGTCGGCCTGGGTCGTCATCAAGGTGCCCATCAGCCCGGTCGGGTTCAGCAGCGAGACGCCGTAGAGCACCACGGTCCACAACGCGGGTGCCGCGAGCGCGGCCAGGAAGGCGTGACCGCGCCGGACCAGCAGCCGGAACAGTCCGACGGCCAGCGCGAACAGCAGCGCGCTCCCGACGAGGATCCCGATCGCCGCGGGACGCGGGACCGCCAACGAGTGCCAGAAGTAGCTCCAGGTGCCGGCGCTGCCCGCGAGGTACGCGACGAACGCGCAGCCGAGCGCGGCCGCGCCGACGACGCGGGTGGCGAGCAGGAGGATCGGCAGTGGGGCGAGCCAAGCGAGTTCGGGCACCGGATCCAGGCCCGTGCCGAAGAAGAACAACACCGCCGACGCCGCCGTCGCGACGACCGCCCACCCGAGCTTGTTCATCGCTGCCCCTTTCGTCCGGCATCGACGGTCTCAGGTGGACCGGCCGAGGGCACTGGGCCGGACCACCGGTTTCGTGGTGGGGCTGTCCCCACCCCGGTTCATCGGAAGTTCAGGGAGCCGTCACGCGACAGGGATCGGAGCCCGTCCTGTTGATCAGTAGCGTTGCCAAGGAACCGCCTCCGGCATCGGAAGAGGGCCGCCATGGACTTCTCACTGATCGTGCTGGTGGTGATCGTCGCGGCACTGGCCTTCGACTTCACCAACGGCTTCCACGACACGGCCAACGCGATGGCCACCTCGATCGCCACCGGCGCCCTGAAACCGCGGGTCGCGGTCGCCGTGTCCGCCGTGCTGAACCTCGTCGGCGCGTTCCTCTCGGTGGAGGTCGCGAAGACGATCTCCGGCGGCATCGTCGACGACACGAAGGTGACGCCGGTGATCATCTTCGCCGGCCTGGTCGGGGCGATCGTGTGGAACCTGGTGACCTGGCTCATCGGGCTGCCGTCGAGCTCGTCGCACGCCCTCTTCGGCGGGCTGATCGGCGCCACCTGGATCGCCTCGGGCTCGGACGCCGTCCACTTCGGGAAGGTCGTCGAGAAGGTCCTGACCCCCGCGCTCGCCTCGCCGATCGTCGCCGGGATCGTCGCGACGCTGGGCACCTTCCTCGTCTACCGGATCACCGCCCGCGCCAAGGAAGGGACCGTGGGCCGGACCTTCAAGGCCGGCCAGATCGCGTCGGCTTCGCTGGTCTCGCTCGCGCACGGCACGAACGACGCGCAGAAGACCATGGGTGTCATCACGCTGACGCTGATCGCGTCGGGCTCGCTCGCGCCGGGCTCCAACCCGCCGATCTGGGTCATCCTCACCGCGGGCGCCGCGATCGCGCTCGGCACCTACCTCGGCGGCTGGCGGATCATCCAGACGATGGGCAAGAAGCTCACGGAAATCCAGACGCCGCAGGGCTTCGCGGCCGAAACCAGCGCCGCGGCCGTCATCCTCACCTCGGCGCACCTCGGGTTCGCGCTCTCGACCACGCACGTCTGCTCGGGCGGCATCATCGGGTCCGGCCTGGGCCGGCGGCTCGCCGAGGTCCGCTGGGGCGTCGCCGGGAAGATGGTCGTGGCCTGGGCGCTGACGCTGCCCGCCGCCGCGATCGTCGGCGCGGTCGCCGCCGAGGTCTCGACGCTAGGCACCTGGGGCACCGTCCTGATCGGCCTCGCCGGGGTCGTCGTCGCGGTCGGCATCTACCTCGCGTCGAAGCGGAACCCGGTCAGCGCCGGCTCCATCACCGAGTCCGAGCCGGCCGCGCAGCCGGCCAACGCCTGAGGAGCGCCGTGAACATCGATTGGGGTTCCCTCGGTCTCGTCTTCGTCGTCGCGCTCGCTTCGGTGGTCGTGCTGACGAGCCTGTTCTCGTTCGGGGTCGTCGGGCTTTCGCAGCGCGACTCGGCCCGCGAATCGGGTGCCTCGGGCACCGGTCCGCTGGCCGGGGCAGTCATCTGCTTCGTGCTGTGCGCGGCGATCGTCGGGTACGGGATCTACTTGATCGTCGCCTGAGCGCGTTCCCGGAGTCCGTCCGGGAGGCCGCCGAGCATCGGGACCAGCGTGCCCCGGCGCTCGGCACTCAGGTGGTTCAGCAGGTCGAGCGCCGGGGTCCACAGGTCTTCGTCGGCGCCGGCGGCGGTGAGCAGCCGCCCGAGCCGGTGGGCCGGCAGCAGGCCGACGACGTGGTCGATGCGCTTCTTGTCGTCGAGCACGAACGCGATCCGCAGCAGGCCGGGGTCGTCGATCTCCTCCAGGGCCCGCCGCACGGTCGGGTCGGGCAGGTGCCCGACGAACCGGCCGAGGGTGATCCAGTCCTGCTTGCGCGCCAGCTCGGCCGCCACCGCGAGAACCGTGTCCAGCGGGATGCGGGAGATGATCGCGCTCGCGCGCCGCGGGTCGAGCTCGGCCGCGACCTCGGCGAGGAACCGCGGGTGCAGCCGCTTGGCGACGTCGACGCCGCGCGCGACGTCGACCACCCCGGCGATCCGGGCGCACAGCAGCGGGCCGAACACCTTCTCGGCGATCTTGGCGAGCACCCCGCCGGGCAGCAGCCGCGCGGCCAGGGCCATCCGCTGCAGGACGGCGATGTTCGCGTCGAAGAGCGTGTCGGTGACCTGCGCGCGGAATGCCTGGAGCTCGTCGGCGTCGACGCGGGCGAGGTACCCGAGCCGCGCGGGCTCGACGTCGAGGACGCGCGCGAGCTTGAGGATCTCGGCTTCGGCCGCGTAGTCCGTCACAGCCCGACCGCCTTCCGGACCGCTCCGCGCAGCAACGCGGGGACGTACCGAAGGCCCTCTTCGCCCGCTTCGGCGAGCGCTTTCGCCTGCCGTCTGCGCGCGTCGCGCAGCGCCTCGGCGAGGTCCTGCCGTTCGTGCTCTTCGAGGGCCTCGATGCCTTCGGGGAGGTAGCCGCCCAACTGTTCGGCGAGTGTGCGCTCGGCCATGGTGGATCATCATGCATCATGCGGACATGAGCATCGAGACGTCCACGGTCCGTGTCGGCGACCTCTCCGCGTACCTGGCCCGCCCGGCCGGCGGCTCGGAGCGCGGGATGCTGCTCCTGCCGATGATCACCGGCATCGGCGAGCAGGTCCGGGCCTGGGCCGACGAGCTGGCCGGCCGCGGGATCACGGCGTTGACCTGGGACGTCTTCCACGGCGCGAGCACCGACAACACCTCCCGCGAGGACCTCGGCGAGAAGCTCGGCGAGCTGCGCGACGAGACCGCGTTGGCGGAGCAGACGGCATTGCTCGACCACCTGCTCGGCGACCTCGGCTGCACATCGGCCGGCGTCATGGGCTGGTGCCTCGGCGGCCGCTTCGCGCTCCTGCTCGCCGCCCGTGACCAGCGGCTTTCCGGTGTCGTCGCCTACCACCCGACGGTCCGCGAGCCGGCGCCGCCGAACCACGACCTCGACACAGTCGCTTTGTCGACAGAGATCACCGTGCCGGTGCTGGTCGCCTACCCCGAGGCCGACACCGTCGTCTCGCACGAGACGTTCGCGCGCCTGCAGACGGCGTTGCAGTCCCGGCCGCGCGGCGCGACGTTCACCCAGCACTTCCCGGGCGCCGAACACGGCTTCAGCGACTCTTCGCGGCACGGCACCACCGTCAACGCCGACGCGTATGCGCTGTCGTGGCCGCAGACCCTGGCTTTCTTGGACAGCCTGAAAGGTTGACTTTCGGCAGTGGTCGCCCGCCGTCACGGCTTGTAGCTTCGTTCCTGTGCGGGAGGTGACGAAGCGCAGGTGGCGCGTGGTGCTGGACGTGCTTCTCGGGCTGTTCCTGGCCTTCACCGTGGTCGCCGGGACACTCGACACGCCGTCGTACTGGGAGCTGGCGGGCGGCCTCGCCGTCGTCGCGGGCTCGGTGGCGACGGCCCGGCGCTACCCCGCCGTCTCGCTCGGCCTCGCCCTGGCCGGGGCGCTCGCCGTCCCGTTCCCCTACGGCGACCGCGTGCCGGTGTGGACGGTGTTCGTGCTGGTGGCGATGAGCTACCAGGCCGCGCTGCGGATGGCCCGGGTCCGGCCCGCGCTGCTGATGGGCGCGGCCGTCTCGCTGCTGGGCATCCCGCTGTCGCTGCTCGTGGCCCCGGACGGTCTCGGCGACTGGGGTTCGATGATGGCGATCCTGGTGTTCGCCGGGCTGTCGCCGTGGCTGCTCGGCCGGTACGTCCGGGTGCGCGGCGAGCTCGCCCGCACCGGGTGGCGGCGGGCCGAGGAGATGGAAAGCCGGCAGCGCCTGGTCGCCGACCAGGCGCGCCTGCGCGAACGCGCCCGGATCGCCAGCGACATGCACGATTCGCTGGGCCACGAGCTGAGCCTGATCGCGGTCCGCGCGGCCGCCCTGGAGGTCGCGGGCGGGCTCGACGACGTCCAGCGCGACGCGGCCGCTCAGCTGCGGACCAGCGCCGCGGCGGCCACCGAACGGCTGCGCGAGATCATCGGCGTGCTGCGCGAGGACGCCGCGCCGGTCGAGCCGGTGCAGGGCGACCTCGACGAGCTGATCTCGCGGGCCCGCGCGTCCGGGCTGCTCATCGACGCAGGCGTGGACAGTTCGCTGGCGCCGCCGATGGTCGCGCGCGCCGCCTACCGGGTGGTGCAGGAAGGCCTGACGAACGTGGCCAAGCACGCGCCGGGCGCGGCCGTGACGGTCCGCGTGACCAGCTCCGGCGCGGAGACCGAGGTGAGCGTCGTCAACGCGGCGCCGCCCGCCGGGCCGCTGCCGGGGGCCGCGTCCGGGCGGCTGGGGCTGATCGGCCTGCGGGAGCGCGTCCGGCTCGTCGGCGGGACGCTGCGGGCCGGGCCGCGTGCGGGCGGGTTCGCCGTCACCGCGACGCTGCCGCACGACGCCGCGCCGGTCGAAGAGAGCCCGGAGCGGCGGGAGGCGGCCGACGACGCCGTCGGGCAGTCGACGTCGGCCCAGGCGCTGGCGCTGGCCCGGCGGGACGTGCGGCGCACCCTGATCCACGCCGTGACCATCCCGCTCGCGTTGTTCGGCGTGCTCCTCGCGGTCAGCGGGATCGCGTTCCTCTACCAGTGGAACTCTTCCGAGCTGCCCGCCGCGGCGTACGACCGGATGCGGGTCGGGCAGCCGCGCGCCGACCTGGCGCCGCAGCTGCCGGAGCACCAGCGCGCCGCCCGCCCGACCCGGGGCGAGCCGCGCCCGGCGCCGGGCGCGGTGTGCGAGTACTACGGCACCGGACGATCGTGGCTCGACAACGACTACGCCGCCTATCGGCTGTGCTTCGCCGACGGGAAGCTCGTTTCGAAGAACTGGTTCAGCGAGGGGGAATCGTGATCAGGGTCGTGCTGGCCGACGACGAGGCGCTGATGCGGGCGGGGGTGGCGGCGATCCTCGGCGCGGACCCGGGGATCGAGGTCGTCGCCGAGGCGGCCGACGGGCGTTCCGCCGTGTCGCAGGCGCTCGCCACGCACCCCGACGTCGTGCTGCTGGACATCCGGATGCCCGGGCTGGACGGGCTGGGCGCGGCCGCGGAGATCCGGCGGCTGCTGCCGTCGGCCGGCGTCATCATGCTGACGACGTTCGGCGAGGACGAGTACATCGAGCGTGCGCTGGGGCTCGGCGCGGGTGGGTTCCTGCTGAAGTCGGGCGACCCGCGCGAGCTGCTGGCCGGCATCCACGCCGTCGCCGACGGGGCCGCGTTCCTCTCGCCGAAGGTGGCGCAGCGGGTGATCGCGCGGCTGTCGGGCGGCCGGCTTTCCCGGGCCGCGGCGGCGCGTTCGAAGGTCGAGTCGCTGACCCCGCGCGAGCGGGAAGTGCTGACGCTGGTGGGTTCCGGACTGTCCAATGCGGACATCGCGGCGAAGATGTTCGTCGTCGAGGGGACGGTGAAGGCGCACGTGAGCACGATCCTGACCCGGCTCGGGGCGAAGAACCGGGTGCAGGCGGCGATCACGGCGTACGAGGCGGGGCTGGTCGGGGGAGACGCGGCGGCCGCCACCCCGTGATGTCCTTGCCCACGCGGACGGTCACCTGTGCCGGGAGGGCTTTGAGCAGCGCGGTGCGGAGCTTGACCGCGGCCGGGTTGGCCAGCTGCGGGCCGAGCTTGCCCATCCGGACGGACTCGCGGGCCACTTTCTGGCTGCGGGGCCGTCGTTCTTCGTCGTAGGCCCGCAGTGCTTGCTCAGGGTCCTTTGTGGACAGCTCGTGGGCCAGTACGGTCGCGTCTTCGAGGGCCTGGCAGCCGCCCTGGCCGAGGAACGGCGGCATCGCGTGGGCGGCGTCGCCGAGCAGCGCGATCCGGCCGCGGACGTACGTCTCGAGCGGCGTTCCCAGGTAGTAGAGGTCGTGGTAGAGCACGGCTTCCGGCGGGGTGGCGTCGATGAGCGCCGGGATCGGGTCGTGCCAGTCTTTTACGTGCTGCCGCAGGTACTCCTTGGGGTCGTCCGGCCGGTTCCCGGGTTCGGTGAGGTAGGAGACCCACCAGTAGACGTCGTCGCCGGTCAGGGGGAGGACGCCGATCTCGGTGCCGCGGTCGAAGCTGGTGCTGAGCCGGGCGCCGGGGTATTTCGCGACGCCGCGGAACGCCGTGCTGCCGGAGTACACGGGTTCGGGGTGGTGCGGGAAGAGCGCGTGGCGGATCGGGCTGCGGATGCCGTCGGCGGCGACGACGAGGTCGGCCTGGAGCTCTCCGCCGGTGAAGCGGACTCGCCCGTCTTCGTGCACTTCGGTGACTTCGGCGCCGGTGTTCAGGCTCTCGGCCGGGACGGCGTTCCTCAGTGCGGCGATCAGGTCTTTTCGGTGGATGGCGCCGAGCGGGCGGCCGTGGATGCGTTCGAAGGCGGCGGAGTCGAAGCGGGTGACCCGCCGGCCGCGGCGATCCTGGAACCCGCCTTCGTGCTGGGCGGCAAGGTGTTCTCCCAGGTCCACGCCGAGTTCGTCGAGGCAGCGCAGGGCGTTCGGCCAGAGCGAGATCCCGGCGCCGACGTCGCCGAACTCGCCGGCTTGTTCGAGCACGGTGACGGTCCACCCGATCCGGTGCAGCCCCGCGGCGGCGCCCAGCCCGCCGATCCCGCCGCCGACCACTATCGCGTGCATGGCTCCTCCTCTACATCTGTAGAGGACTCTACACCTGTAGAGTGCCTTGGATGGACCGGCTTTCGGTGATCGGTGACGCGGCGATCGAGGTGATCGCGGCGGAGGGCATGCGCGGGCTGACGCACCGCGCGGTCGACCGATTCGCCGGGTTGCCCGTGGGCTCGACGTCGTACTACGCGCGCACCCGCGCGGCGCTGCTGTCGTTGACGTTCGCGCGGATCGTCGAGCTGGACCAGGCACCGGCGCCGTCGGGCGGACTGGCGGAGTCGATTGCGGGTTACGTGTCCGAGGCCCTGGGCGCGGGCCGGACAAGGATGCTGGCCCGCTACGAGTTCGCACTGGAGGCGACCCGGCGTCCCGAGCTGCGCGCGGAGTACGACTCGGGCGGAGCGTTGATCCGCCGGCTGGCCACGGAGGCCCTGGCGGCGGCGGGTTCGTCCGACCCATCCCGGCACGCGGCGCTGGTGGTCGACTGGATGGAGGGCACGATCTTCGGTGCCTTGGCGGGGGCTTCGGTCACGCCGTCGCGGGCGTCGCTGGTGATGAGCGCGCGGGAGATCCTCGCGGGCATCGGGGTCGACGCGGGATGATTTCTTAGGCTCGCTCTCGGCGCCAGAACAGCTCGCGTGTCGTGCTGATCATGTCGCCCGTCACGATCTGCTATCGGCTTTAACGCCTTGCTCCGGTGCGGCGACTTGGGGAGCATGCGAAGTCGAAACCGGCGCCCCAGAGGAAGATTCTTCGGCAAGCGTATGCGCGCCAAGTTGATCCGCTGGGCGATCGTGTTGGCGGTGGTAGTCGTAGGTGCTGCAGCCGTCGGTACGGTCGAATGCTCCAGCGGCACGAGGCAGCCGAATCTTCGGAACCCACGACCAACTGCACCGTCGACGAGTACCCGAGGGCATCGGTGACGGTGCGGGCAGCGGTCGAGGTAGCCGCGGTGGACTATCCGCGGGTGAGTAGCGATGTGGTGATCCGGGTCCCGCAGGCTTGGGGGCGCGCGCCTGATCTTCTCGGTGACCCGGACCATGGCGCCTATCGAGCGGCTCTCCGCTGCCTGCTGGGGGACTACTCGAAGGATTTCTCCGTGTATCGCGACGGTCCGCCGACGGTCATGGTGTCCGGTGGGGAGGTGGTGGTTCACGACCACGTGTGGACCGAACTCGTGAAGCCTGGCCATGGTGCGGTCGGAGCCGTTGACTTGACGGTCGGACCCGGCCGACCGTGGCGGATGGCCGTGGTGTCACGTGGTGGTCTCATTCATTCCGCGTCGTGGACCGTGACCATCGCCGCGCCTCAGGACTGGCTGAATTCCGCTGTCCCGGAACCTTGGCCTCCCCACGCCGCGGAGCCCGGGGAGTTGACCTGGCTCTACGGGGCGACCTCGTCGACTGGCGAAGGTGAAACGTTGGCCGTGGCCGACCTGACTCCCGATGTTCGCGCAGCAGCGGTCGTCTGGGAGGGGTCGATGACCGGTGACTTGCTCCTGCGCGGCACTGGTGCGCTGAATACTGCCGCTTTCCTGGTGGTTGTCCTCATCTTCATCCGGCGCGTTTCGAGGCGGATGCCACGCACGGCCGACCCGCTCGTCGGTCGGGCGTGGTCGGTGACGGTTCCCTTGGTCGTGCTCCAGGTTCTTGGTTTTGGCGTCGAAATCACACGAGTAGTGCTTAATGCGCAAGGTGACCAGGTGCCGGACTGGTCGACTGCTGCCTGGGCGGCCGACATCGCGGTCGGTGTCACGATCCTCGTGATCGCCCGGTGCTTCGGTGTCCGGCGGAAGCCCCAGCTTGCCGCGCTTCGAGTCCTCGCGGTGATCCTTTTGATCGGCTGGCTGCTGGCGGATCTTGTCGCGTTCACGAACACTCAACGAACGGACTATGCACTGATCCTCCGCCTGAGTGAGAGCGCGATGGTATTCGTGGTCACGGTCTTCGCGGTGGCGGCCATGGTCCACGCCATCCGCGCGTTCACGCAATCGGGCGGCGAGCGGCCGAAACGGGTCTGGTGGGTGTGGCCTGTGGCGTCGATCGTGGCCGGGGTACTGCTGGTCGAGCGGGTCTGGACGGCCTTGCGCAACGACTTCCTCCAGCAATGGATGTACGATCCGACGCCGTTGACCGAGACCCTCCGAAACGCTCCTCGCTTCACAATTTGGTCGATGCCCGCCAACTGGCTTTGGGTCTTCGCTCTGATGCCGGCAATCGCCGTGTTTGCGCTCAGCAATGCTTATCTCTGGAGCAAAGAGGACCCCAAACGTCGCCATCTGATGATGATTTCACTTGCTCTGCTCGTGGTAGGTCCTGCGCAGTGGAGCCTTACGATCTACGGGTTCGATCTGCCTCTCTGGTTGCTTGTGGCGACGGCTTTCTGGCTGTTCTGTCGTATAGGTAAACCGATATTGGATCGCGACATGCGATCGGATGGAAAAATTCGCGACTACGTGACGCAGCGGAGTGTTCGGTCTATCCGGATCGAAGCCAATCGATGGTTGACGCAAACGATGGATCCCTCGGATTCCTCATGTCGGACGAACTTGCCCAGAGGGGTGACGCCGGTGGACGTGGTGCTTGCCCTCGGCGCAGGAAACTCGCCGCGCGACAATATGACAATTATGGTCAAGCTCTCGCTTCGCCTGGGGGTCGTGGTGGGCCTGGCGGTGTACCTCTTCCGGGAGATCGCGCGCGTCGATCTCACGGGAGGCCTGCCCGATTCTGTTGTTATAGGATACTTCGTCGATATTTCCTGGGAAGTGATTAAGTGGGTCTTCGCTGCCGCCGTTTTGGGCATCTTTTGGCGATACCTACCCGGCAAGCGCGGCCCGATCAAGGTGCTGCCGTTGGCGTTCGCCTACGTCGTGGGCGCAGTCTGCGTGTTCCTGGCGTCCATTTTCACAGATGGAACTGTCTCGACGGACGGCTTGATCGACGGGGCGGTGTTCGCGATCGTTCTGATCTTTCTGGGGCTGGCCATGGACGTTCGAACGCTGCGGGACCTTCGCATCGCGAGGTATCTGACGTTGAAGGAACGCCTCAAGGTGTACGGCGTGAGCGACCTGCCTTCGGGGATAACTGCGGCATTGGCCCCGGTCTCGGCGGTCATCACGCTCGTATTCACGATTATCGCCGGGCCGCAAAGTGACTCCAAACCCGAAGTGCAGTCCAGATCACCGGACACGGTGCAGAACAAACCGGACGCTGCCATCAGATGACGGTGGATGTGTCGTCACCCGGAGGCGCCAGCCCGAAGCCACCGGGTGAACTGCTCGCCTTCACCCGCTGGCTTTATCTGGTGACGCGTCAGGCGTCGCGGCGGCGCAGAACCGCCGCGCCCGTCACCAGGGCCGCCGCGGCCCACGCCGCGCAGATCAGCAATCCTGCCCACGGTGCGTACGGCGCCGGTGCCATCGTGATCGGGTTCGGCTGGCCGGCCTCGACCATCGCGTTCACCCCCGCGATGCCCGGGAAGTACGACACCAGCTCTGGCAGCCCCAGGGACGCCACGATCAGCGGCAGCGGCACCAGCAGCACGATCACCGTCACCAGCGTCCCGGCCGCGCTGCGCAGCGCCCAGCCGACGCCGGTGCACAGCAGCCCCAGCAACGCGAAGTACCCGGCCATGCCGGACGCCGTCGTGAAGCCGGCTTCGAGGGTCGTCGGCAGGCCGTGGCCGTCCTTCACCGCCCCGGACAGCGCCATGCCCGCGCCGGAAAGCACTGCCCCGTAAGCGAAGAGCACCGGCAGCAGGATCGCCGCCTTCGCGGGCACCACCCGCTCGCGGACCGGCGTCCACAGCAGCGTCGACCGGATGCCGCCCGCGTACTCGCTCGTGACGAACAGCGTCGCGAGCGCGATCACCGCGAACTGCGTCAGGTAGAAGCCGCCGCCGAGTGCGATGGTGTTCGCCGCCTGGGGGTCGTCGTCGAAGCGCTGGGCGATGCCGGACAGGGTGCTGTAGCCCAGCATCAGCGCCGCGCCCGCAATCAGGCACCACCACGTCGCCCGGACCGACCAGAACTTCGTCCACTCCGCCGCCACCGCGCCGGCCAGACCGCCGCCGCGTACCTCTGTCGTGGTCATGCCGACACCCCGTACTCCACCGAAGAAGCGGTCAGTTCCATGTACGCCTGCTCGAGCGACGCGGTCCGTTCGGCGAGCCCGTGCACGCGGATCCCCAGTTCGTGCACCAGGTCGCCGACGCGGGTGACGTCGACGCCGTCCACCACCAGCTCGTCCGGCTCGCCGGGGTGCGTCAGGCCGCCCTCGGCGCGCAGCCGTTCGTCGAGCTTCGAGCGTTCGCCGTCGGCCGGGACGCGCACCGCGACCGTCGTGCGGGAGTTGCCCGCGATGAACTCCGCGACCGGCGCGTCGGCGAGAAGCTTGCCTTTTCCGATCACGATGAGGTGGTCGGCGGTCAGCTGCATCTCGCTCATCAGGTGGCTGGAGACGAACACCGTCCGCCCCTCGGTGGCCAGTGAGCGCATCAGCTGCCGGACCCAGCGGACGCCGTCCGGGTCGAGGCCGTTGACCGGCTCGTCGAACATCAGCGTGCCCGGGTCGCCGAGCAGCGCGCCGGCGATGCCGAGCCGCTGGCCCATGCCGAGCGAGAATTGACCGGCCCGCTTGCCGGCGACGTCCGAAAGCCCGACGGTCGCGAGGACCTCTTCGACGCGGCTGATCGCGATCCCGTTGCTGCGCGCCATGGCCGTGAGGTGCTTCCCGGCGCTGCGGCCCGGGTGCAGCGCCTTCGCGTCGAGCAGCGCGCCGACCTCGCGCAGCGGGTGCCGCAGCTCGGCGTAGCGCCTCCCCCCGACCAGGACCTCGCCCGCCTGCGGGTGGTCGAGCCCGACGGTCATCCGCATGGTCGTCGACTTCCCCGCGCCGTTGGGGCCGAGGAAGCCGGTCACCTGACCCGACGCGACGTCGCAGGTGAGCGCGTCGACGACGGTCTTCTCCCCGTAGCGCTTCGTCAGTTCTCGAAGCGTGATCATGAAATCCTCCCGGTGGTTCGCCTGTACCGGGAGTCTCGGGTTTCGGGGGTGGCGGGGGCATCGGCCGACGGTCGCGGCCGACCCCCGACTTTCGTCAGGTGCGGCGGCGGGCGTGCCGGGTCGGGACGGCGGTCGCCGGATCCTCGGGCCAGGGGTGCTTCGGGTAGCGGCCGCGCAGGTCGGCGCGCACGGACGGGTAGCCGGTGGTCCAGAACGACCCGAGGTCGGCGGTGATCGCCGCCGGGCGGCCGGCGGGGGAGAGCAGGTGCAGGACCACCGGGACGCCGGCGATGGTGGGGGTTTTGGTCCAGCCGAAGGTCTCCTGCAGCTTGACGGCGAGCACCGGCTGGTCGCCGGCGTAGTCGACGCGGATGTGCGAGCCACTGGGGACTTCGAGGCGGTCCGGGGCGAGTTCGTCCAGTTTGGACGCTTCCGGCCACGGCAGGAGGGCTTTCAGTGCGGTGCCCGCGTTGATGGTCGCGAGGTCCGCTTTCCGGCGGGCTCCGGACAGGTCGAGCCATCTGTCCACATCGGACAGTAGGGTGGTGTCGTCCACCGCGGGCCACGGCTCGCCGCGGACGCGGTGCAGGAACGCCATCCGCTCGCGGAGTCTCGTGGCGTCGGCGGACCACTTCAGGAGGCCGAGGCCGTTCTCGCGGAGGCCGATGACCAGGGCGTCGTGGACGTCCGGGTTCTTGAGGGGCTGCTCGGACAGGATGATGGCGCCGAGCTTGCGGACCCGCCGGGCGACGACGTCGCCGTCCCAGGTGACCTCGTCCACTTCGGACACCGGGGCGGCGCGGGTGGCGAGCCGCTCGTCGGCGGCCGCGGCGAGGCGGATGGTGCCGTGCACGCGGCCGGGGTCCCGGGTGGCTTCGGCGATGGCCAGCCATTTGGAGTCCAGGCCGCTGCCGGGTGGCAGTTCGGCCGCGGTGCCGCCGGCCATGAGGTAGACGGGCGCACCCCCGGGCCGCCGCCGGGCGAGCCGCTCGGGGTGCGCGAGCGCGACGACCAGCGCGGAATCGGCTCGCCGAGCTCCAGTGGGTATAGCTTCTACAGCCGCTGCACTTCTTTCAGTCACTGAAGATTTTGCAGCCAGTCCCTCGAGTCGGCGGGCATCCCGCTTCCACCGTCGCGCGGGTTCGTCGCTCGCCGAGCGCAGCCTTCGCAGCTCCGCGTCCACGTCCGTCAGCGTCGCGCCCGCGTCCAGCAGCGCCACCACCTCCGCCGCGTTCCGCGCTCCCACCGCCTCCGCGCCGTCAAGCAACGCCCGCGCCAGCCGCGGGTGCAGCCCGAGCTCCGCCATCCGCCGGCCGCGGGAGGTCACTGCTCCGGAAGCGTCCGTCGCGCCCAGCGTCGCCAACAACGCGCGCCCCGCCGCCAGTGCGCCCTCGCCCGGCGGGTCCCACCAGGCCAAGCCGCTGCCGTCGGGCGTCGACCAGCACGCCAGCTCCAGTGCCAGCCGGGCCAGCTCGGCCGTCCGGATCTCGGGCTCCGGATAGGCCGGGAGCAAAGACTGTTCGTTCTCGGCCCAGCACCGGTACGCCCGCCCGGGCCCCTCGCGACCCGCACGCCCGGACCGCTGCGTGGCCACGGCCGACGACACCCGCACCGTCGCCAGACCGGGCAGGCCCCGCCGGTGATCGACCCGCGGCACCCGCGCCAGCCCCGAGTCCACCACCGCGCGCACGCCCGGCACCGTCAGGCTCGACTCGGCCACCGCCGTCGCCAGCACCACGCGCCGCCGGGCACGCGGCCGCAGCGCGTCGTCCTGGTGCGCCGCCGAAAGCCGCCCGTGCAGCGGCAGAACGTCCACATCGGACAAGGACAACATCCCCGAAGTCCGCGCGATCTCGCCCGCGCCGGGCAGAAACGCGAGCACGTCACCGTCCCCTGAGGACAGCGCCGTCCGCACCGCCCGGGCGACGCAGGCCTCGACCCGCTCACCTCGCGCCGGAGGAACGTACGAGAAGGAAACCGGATAGGTCGGCGCGGTGGCCGTGATCACCGGCGCGTCACCGAGGAGCGTGGCGAGCCGGCCCGCGGCCACCGTCGCCGACGTCGCCAGCAGCCGCAGGTCGTCGCGCAGTCCCGCGCGGACGTCGAGCAGCAACGCCAGCAGCAGGTCCGCGTCCAGGTGGCGCTCGTGGCACTCGTCCAGCAGCACCGTCGACACCCCGGGCAGCTCGGGATCACCCTGCACACGCCGCACCAGCAACCCCGACGTCACGACCTCGATCCGCGTGCGCGACGACACCTTCCGGTCGCCGCGCACGGCATAGCCCACCGTCTCGCCGACCGGTTCACCCAGCAGAGTGGCCATCCGCGCGGCGGCGGCACGAGCGGCCAAGCGCCGCGGCTCGGCGACCACCACCCGGCCATCGGAAGAAGCCAGCGCCAGTGGCACCAGCGTCGTCTTCCCCGTCCCGGGCGGCGCGACGAGGACGGCGGTGCCGTGCGCGTCCAGCGCGGAAAGAACATCGGGCAGGACGGCCCGAACGGGTAGATCGGGCAGCTTCACTTCTCGGTGACCTCGGGTGGGGCGGGCAGCTGGTAACCGGACGGCCCGATGTTCGCGTTGAGCGAGCGCAGCCATTCGCCGGAGGAGATCATCTTGCGGATCGCGTCGTCGACCGCGTTCACGCCCTGGGTGTCGCCCTTGCGCAGGCCGACGCCGTAGCTCTCCTTCGAGAACGGCTTCCCGACGACTTTCAGCAGCTCGGGGTCGCGCGTGACGTAACCCGCGAGGATCACCCCGTCGGTGGTCATCGCGTCGATCTGGCCGGCGAGCAGCGCGGTCACGCAGTCCGGGTAGCGCGGGTACTCGACCAGCTGCACGGCCTGCGCGAACTTGTCCTTCACCTGCTGCGCCGGCGTCGAGCCGGTGACCGAGCACAGCCGGCGCCCGTTGAGCGTCTCCGGCCCGGTGATGTCCGGTGACGTGCGCCGCACCAGCAGGTCCTGCCCGGTGGTGAAGTACGGCCCGGCGAACGACACCTGCTGCTTCCGTTTGTCGGTGATCGAGTAGGTCGCGACGACCAGGTCGACCGCGCCGGAGGTGAGGTCGGTTTCGCGCGTGGCGGACGTCGTCTCGCGCCACGTGATGTCCTTCGCGGCGACCCCCAATTCCGATGCGACGAAAGTAGCGACGTCGACGTCGAACCCGACGAATCTCCCGTCGATCGTGCGCTCGGAAAGCCCCGGCCCGTCGAACCGGATGCCGATGGTCAGGTGATCCGTCGCACTGGCGCGGGTCACCAGCGAGTCGGTCGGCGAGACCTTCGACGGACCGCAGGCCGCCACCGTGACCAGCAGCAACGCCGAACCGAGGAGCGTGCGCCACCGCATTCCGCCGCTCCCTCCACCACCGCCATGCCCTCACGAAGTTCTCAGGTCCTCCCGTTAGCCTAAGTGCGTGGTGCGACCGTCCCAACCCGTGCTGGACGCCGTCGGCACGCTCGCCCGGCTCGGGCTGGCGGCCGTCTGGCTCGTTTCCGGTGCGCTGAAGCTGGCGGATCCGGGGCAGACGTTGATCGCCGTGCAGGCGTACGACGTGCTGCCGGACGCACTCGAAAACGTGGTGGCCGTCGCGCTGCCGCTCGTCGAACTCGTGCTCGGGCTGTTCCTGCTCGCGGGCCTGGCGACCCGGTGGGTGGCCGGCGCCGCGCTGGTGCTGCTGCTCGTGCTCATCGCCGGGATCGCCCAGTCGTGGGCGCGCGGGCTGAGCATCGACTGCGGGTGCTTCGGCGGCGGCGGCCAGGTGGCGGCGGGGCAGACCGAGTACCCGCAGGAAATCCTCCGCGACTCCGGTTTCGCGCTGCTGGCCGTCTGGCTGCTGGCGCGGCCGCGCACGCTGCTGTCGCTCGACGGCTGGCTCGCGCGAGGTCGCGGGAACAGTCGCGGGAACTCCGACGAGCCCGAGCCCGACTACTCGGGTATCGCGGAAGGGAACTGATACACAGTGGGTGGAGCTGAGCGGACCGCTCGGAAGCGTCGTCAGGCCTCGCAGGCTGGGGGAGCGAAGGCGGTGGCCCAGGCCAGGGGCGCATCGACCGACAAGCGGAAGTGGATCATCGGGATCGCCGCCGTGGTCGTCGTGGCCGCGCTCGTGATCGGCGGCGTGATCTGGACGATCTCGGACAAGAACAAGACCGAAGGCCAGGTCATCAACCCCGGCCAGACGACGAGTTCGCTGGCCGGCGACGTCACGCAGAAGCGCGACGGCGTCGTCGTCACCGTCGGCAAGGCGGGCGCGAAGGCCTCGATCGACGTCTACGCCGACTTCCTCTGCCCGATCTGCGGTCAGTTCGAGAAGACCTACAAGACCGACGTCGAGCAGGCGATCAACGACGGCAAGCTGCAGGTGCGCTACCACATGGTGCCGCTGCTCAACGACCGTTCCGACCCGCCCGGCTACTCGCTCGACTCGGCGAACGCGGCGCTCGCCGCGGCCGACGCCGGCAAGTTCCTCCAGTTCCACGACGCGCTGTTCGCGAACCAGCCCGAAGAGGGCAAGCGCGGCTACGACAAGGCGCAGCTGATCAAGCTCGGCAACGACGTCGGCATCACCGACCCGGCGTTCGCGCAGACGATCAACGCCGGTACCTACGACCAGCAGGTCAACGCCGCTTTCCAGCAGATCGAAAACGACCCGAAGCTGGCGCAGGACTTCGGCAACGGGCAGAGCGGCTTCGGCACGCCGACGGTCACGGCGAACGGCGCGATCGTCAACTGGCAGGACCCGGGCTGGCTCGCGAAGGTCACCGGCTGAGTCCGGGCAATTCGCCCACTCGGGTACGGACCGTGGTCTAGGCTGACTTCCGCAGCAGGGGAACCGGAGGTGGCGCGCGCACGTCGCACCTTCCGGTGACAGGGAGGGCCAGTGGACGGTTCGCATCAGGGGTTTCACGTCGACGACGGCGCGTACGCGCGGTACGCCCGCGAGGTCGACCCGCTCGGTGACGACGTCAAGGGCGCGGCCGACAACCACGTCGGCCCGCACGTGACGCTCGGGGGCCACGGCTTCTCCGAGATGGGCGGCGAGTCCGGCTTCTCCGGCGCCTACAGCGGCCGGATGCGTGCCCTGCAGGAGCGGATGCACCGCGTCGGCGGCGGCTGGCGGCAGGTCGGCGACGCGGCCCGCCAGACCGACCGCAACTACGCGGCGGTCGAGGGCGAGCACGGCGACGTCATCCGGCGGCTCGGCGGCGACCTCGGGCAGGACCGCGCGTGACCGAGCACCACACCGACCAGCTGGTCCGGCACAGCCTGGACACCACCAACCAGTTCGCCGACAAGCTGCGCCACGACCCGGCCGCCATCGGCGGCGCGCGGGACGCGCACGTCGCGCTGCAGACGTCGGTGGGACGCACCCGCGACACCGCGGCCGACCAGCGCGTCAACCTGACCTCCGCCAGTTCCGGCTCGACGACCGACCGCGCCACCGCGACGTCGCAGAGCCTGGAGAAGGAGGTCCAGGACCTCCTCGACGAAAGCGCCGAGATCGAGCAGGCCGTCGCCGAGGCGGCCGAGACGCTGAACCTGGGCGAGATCAAGAACGACCAGGTCCGCGACCAGATCATCAAGGAGATCTCGGCGTCGATGAAGGCGCTGGCGGCGGTGAAGTCCATCCAGCCGCCGGAGAGCCGCGCCGCCGCGTCGCGCGACATCCTGATGAAGCTGCAGACGAAGATCAGCCGGCTCACCGGCCAGGCCGCGACCTTCAGCGAACAGACGATCAACCAGCTCACCGACATCGGGACGCGGCTGGGCGGCGGCGAACAGTCGACGTCCACGAGCAGCGCGTCCCCGACGAAGGTGGCCTCGTCCTTCAACAGCAACTCCGGCTACTCGGGCGGCTCCGATGGCGGGGGCGGCGGCGGTGGGGGAGGCGGCGGTGGCGGGGGCGGCGGCGCCGTGCACAAGCCGCGGCTGCCGGTCGCGATCCCGCCGCAGCCCGGCTCCGGCGTCGCGATCAACCTGCCCGGCGGCAAGCAGGTCATGGCACCCAACGAGACCGCGGCGAAGGCCGTGCGCGCGGCGTTGTCGCAGCTCGGCGTGCCGTACGTCTGGGGTGGGACCGCGCGCGGCCAGGGGCTGGACTGCAGCGGCCTGACCATGACGTCGTACCAGGACGCGGGGCTGCAGCTGCCGCGGACGGCGAAGATGCAGACGGTCGGGGCCGAGGTGCCCTCGATCGACCAGCTGCTGCCCGGCGACCTCGTCGTCTGGTCCGGGCACGTGGCGATGGTGATCGGCGACGGCCAGATGGTCGAGGCCGGCGACCCGGTGCAGATCAGCAAGATCCGCACCACGAACGCGGGACAGTCGTTCATCGGCTTCTACCGTCCGACGGGGTGACTTCGCATCGTGGCTGACTTCGACATCGACCTGGCTTCTTCGCGGATCGCGGAGCAGGCGGACCGCGCGGGTGCCGAGGCTGAGGCGCGCTTCGACCGCTCGGGCCCGGCGGTGGGCAAGGCGTCGTCCCCGGACAGCACGATCGAGGTCCAGGTGGCGCCCGGCGGGTTGCTGACCGGGCTCACCATCCACCGGTCGGCGCTGCGGCACGGGTCGTCGGTCATCGCCGATCAGATCCTCGAGCTGGCCCAGCGCGCGACCCGCCGCGCGGGCGACAAGATGTACCACGCGCTGGCGCCGGTGGTGGACGCGTCGCAGCTGGAAGTCCTGGGTTATGAGGCGATCCCGGACGACGACCCGGACGCCGACACCTACTCGTACGGAAGGTGAGCGCGATGCCCACGACGCGTGAGCTAATTTCCCAGGCCCGGGCGCGCGAAGAGGCGATGGCCCGGGTCGACGAGCTCCTGGCGTCGGCGTCCGGCACGGCCCACGACCTCGACGGCCAGGTCGAGGCGACGGTCGACGGCCGCGGCAAGCTGCTGGGGCTGTGGCTGGCGCCCTCGGCGGTGAACCTGGGCGAAAGCCTGGGGCCGCTGGTGGTGGAGATCGCCCAGGCGGCCATGCGCGAGGCGACCCAGGACGGCTACAACAAGGTCGCTTTGCTGCTGGGCGAAGACATGACGGCCATGATCGAGCAGATGACGGGCATGCCGGCGCCCGCGCGAGCCGAGGACGACGACCCGGGGATGACGGTCGAGGAGTTCCAGCGGCTGCGCGCGGAGCGGCTCGGTTCGGCGCCGGCGGAATCACCCGAGCCGGTGACGAGTGCCGAGGACGAAGACGCGTACTGGGACTCGTTCGACCCGGCTTCCTTGCGCTCGGACCGCTAGTTCGGCTGGGCGGTCGAGTTCGCGCCGTCCAGGGACTCCCGGATGATGTCCGCGTGGCCCGCGTGCTGGGCCGTCTCGTGGATCAGGTGCAGCACGATCCGCCTCACCGACCAGAACCGGGGCTCCGGCGGTGACCACGGCGTCCGAAATGTTCCGGACGGGCCTCAGCAAGCGCTTACGTACTTCCGCCAGCAGGGTCAGCAGGTCTTCGTGTTCGCGAGTCATGAGAACGACCGTAGAAGCAAATTAGGTCAGAACCTGACCGCACTCGGCAATCCCGCTGAGCGGAAACCGAGTTCGGTCAGAGGTCTGGACCACGCCGAAAGCCTGTGTCTTAATTCAAGGCGTGAATTTCGGTCTCTCGACGAGGAGGACCCGGATGGGTCTCGCACGCAGACTGGGCATCGGCGCGCTGGCACTGGGGCTGCTCGTGGCGTCGGAAACGCCGGCTCTCGCCGGAAACGGCCCGGCGTACAAGGATTCCCGGCGACCGGTCAAGGTCCGGGTGGCCGACCTGATGTCCCGGATGACGCTCGACGACAAGCTCGGCCAGATGATGCAGGCCGAACGTCTGGGGGTCAAAAGCCCGGCCGACGTCACCACCGGCCGGCTCGGCTCGCTGCTCTCCGGCGGCAGCTCGCAGCCGACGCCGAACACGCCCGTCACCTGGGCCGACATGTACGACGGCTTCCAGAAAGCCGCTCTCGCCACGCCGCTGGGCATTCCGCTGATCTACGGCGTCGACGCGGTCCACGGCCACAACGGCCTCTACGGCGCCACCGTCTTCCCGCACAACATCGGCCTCGGCGCGACGCGCGACCCGCGGCTGGTCGAGAAGATCGGCCGCGCCACCGCGGAAGAGGTCTCCGGTACCGGCATCGACTGGGACTTCGCACCCTGCCTGTGCGTCGCCCGCAACGACCGCTGGGGCCGCACCTACGAGTCCTTCGGCGAGGTCCCGCAGCTGGCCACCGAGATGACGTCGATCATCACCGGCCTGCAAGGGAAAGAGCTGGACCGGCCGGGCTCGGTCATGGCCACGGCCAAGCACTACGTCGGCGACGGTGGCACCACCGGCGGCGTCAACGAGGGCAACACCGAGATCAGCGAGCAGGAGCTGCGCCAGATCCACCTGCCGCCGTTCAAGGCCGCCGTCCAGCGCGGCGTCGGCTCGGTGATGATCTCCTACAGCAGCTGGAACAGCGTGAAGCTGCACGCGAACTCGTACCTGGTCAACGACGTCCTCAAGAAGGAACTCGGCTTCAAGGGCATCGTCGTCTCGGACTACAACGGCGTCGACAAGATCAACGGCAAGACCGGCTTCACCCCCGAAGAAGTCGAAGCCTCGATCAACGCGGGCATCGACATGGTGATGGTGCCCTACGACTGGCAGAAGTTCATCGACACGCTGCGCACGCTGGTGCAAGAAGGCCGCGTGCCGATGTCGCGGATCGACGACGCCAACAAGCGCATCCTGACGAAGAAGTTCGAGCTCGGCCTCTTCGAGCACCCGCTGACGGACCGCCGGTTCCTGAACACGATCGGCAGCGAGCAACACCGCGATCTGGCGCGCCAGGCCGTGCGGGAGTCGCAAGTGCTGCTGAAGAACGACAACCACGTGCTGCCGCTCTCCAAGCGCGAAAAGATCTTCGTGGCCGGCAAGAGCGCGGACGACATCGGCAACCAGTCCGGCGGCTGGACGGTCGGCTGGCAGGGCACCAGCGGGCCGGTCATCCCCGGCACCACGATCCTGCAGGGCATCAAGAGCACGTCGTCGAAGGTGACCTACGCCAAGGACGGCGACGGGATCGACAAGAGCTACGACGTCGCCGTCGCCGTCGTGGGGGAGACACCGTACGCGGAAGGCAAGGGCGACCGTCCACAAGGGATGGGACTCGACGCCGCCGACCTCGCCACGCTGCAGAAGCTGAAGGACTCCGGCGTGCCGACGGTGGTCGTGCTCGTGTCCGGGCGGCCGCTCGACATCACCGCGCAGCTGCCGGACTGGGCCGGGCTGGTCGAATCGTGGCTGCCGGGCAGTGAAGGGAAGGGCGTCGCCGACGTGCTCTTCGGCGACTACAACCCGACCGGCAAGCTGCCGGTGACCTGGATGCGCAGCGCCGACCAGCAGCCGATCAACGTCGGCGACGGCAAGCCCGCGCTGTTCCCCTTCGGCTACGGCCTGCACTACTCGCGCCACTGGTGATTCCCATCCCCCACCGGAAGGAACACGCATGTCGTCAAGAGCCCGCCGCCCCCTGATCCGGATATTGGCCTTCTTCGCCGCGTGCCTGGGTCTCACCCTGGGCGCCCCGGCCGTGCAGGCCGCGACGCCGTTCAAGGTGCTCGCGTTCTACAGCGGCACCTACGACGCCGCGCACATCAGCTTCGAGAAGGAGGCCAACGTCTGGTTCCCGCAGCAGGCGGGCGCCAACGGCTTCACCTACGCCTCGACGACCAACTGGAACCAGCTGACCACGATCACGCCGAGCCAGTACCAGGTCGTGCTGTTCCTCGACGACCAGCCGCAGTCGCAGGCGCAGTTCCAGGGCTTCCAGCGGTACATGCAGGCCGGCGGCGCGTTCTACGGCTTCCACGTCACCGCGTACAACGACAACACCACGCCGTCGTACGCCAACTGGTTCCACAACGACTTCCTCGGCACCGGGCGGTTCACGTCGAACACGTGGGGCCCGACGCCGGAGACGCTGAAGATCGAGAACCGCACGCACCCGTCGACGGTGAACCTGCCGGCGACCATCAAGTCCTCGACGTCCGAGTGGTACGCCTGGCAGAACGACCTGCGCCAGAACTCGAACATCACGATCCTGGCGTCGATGGACCAGTCCACGTTCCCGATCGGCACCGACCCGAGCCAGACCTGGAACAGCGGGTACTACCCGATCTCGTGGACGAACAAGAACTACAAGATGATCTACTCGAACTTCGGCCACAACGCGATGAACTACGAGACGAACACCGCGCTGTCGTCGACGTTCGAGAGCGCCGACCAGAACCGGTTCCTGCTCGACGGCCTGAAGTGGCTCGGCGGCGGCGGCACGACGACCCCGCCGCCGGACGGCACGATCGACCCGTCGGCCTGGTACGCCGTGGCGAACAAGGCGTCCGGCAAGTGCGTCGACGCGAAGGCCGCGGGCAGCGCCAACGGCACCGTGATCCAGCAGTACGCCTGCAACGGCACCACAGCGCAGCAGTACCAATTCGCCCCGACCAGCGGCGGCTTCGACCGGATCGACAACCGGACGAACCCCGCCCAGGTCATCGACGTCGCGAACGTGGCGACGACGGACAACGCCGGCCTGCAGCTGTGGGCCTACGGCGGCGGGAACAACCAGCAGTGGCAGCCGGTGTCGGAGGGCGGCGGGTACTACCACTTCGTCGCCCGCCACAGCGGCAAGTGCCTGACCGTGCCGGGAGCGTCCACCGCGGACGGCGTCCAGCTGGTCCAGTCGACCTGTGACGGCAGCGCCGCTCAGTCGTTCAAGGTCGCCTAGGGAAGCTCGTGAAGGGCACCCTCATGGCTCTTGTGGCCATGAGGGTGCCCTTCGCGGCTTTTCGGCGCTAACATGAAGCACTTTCACGATCTGTCGGAGGGTGCGATGCGGCGCAGCGTGGTTCTCGTGGTCCTGACGCTCATCGCGGGTCTTCTCGCGGGCGCGTCCCCGGCAGTGGCCACGACACCGTTCTTCTGGGGTGTCGCCACCTCGGGCTACCAAGCCGAGGGCTCGGCGCCCGACAGCAACTGGCGCCGCTACGAGCAGGCGAAGACGTCGTCCATCAAGGAGCCCTACCTCCAGTCCGTCGACTTCCGGCACCACTACGCCGAGGACATCGACCGCGCGAAGCAGCTCGGCGTGAACGTGTTCCGCTTCAGCGTCGAGTGGGCCCGGATCGAACCGCGGCCCGGCCAGCTCGATCAGGCCGAGCTGGCGTACTACGACGACGTCGTGCGGCACGTCGTCGACGCCGGGATGCGGCCGATGATCACCCTCGACCACTGGGTCTACCCCGGCTGGGTCGCCGACCAGGGCGGCTGGGACAGCGATCGCACGGTCGACGCCTGGCTCGCGAACGCCCGCCGCGTCGTCGAGCGCTACCGCGGTCTCGGCGCGATCTGGATCACGATCAACGAGCCGACCGTCTACCTGCAGAACGAGACCGCCAACGGCGGGCTCGCCGGGTGGAAGCTGCCGTGGGCGCAGGCGCGGCTGGTCAAGGTGCACCGCGCGGCGTACGACCTGATCCACTCTTTGGACCCCGGTGCGCTCGTGTCCAGCAACACGGCCTACATCCCGGCGGCGCAGGGCATCCTCGACGCGTCGTTCCTCGACCAGGTGCGCGACAAGCTCGACTTCGCCGGCCTCGACTACTACTACGGCGCGAGCCTCGACAACCTCAGCGCGATCCACGCGGCGAGCGGCGAGTTCTGGAAGGTGACGCCGCAGCCGGACGGCATCTACTACGCGCTGCGGTACTACGCGCGGAAGTTCCCGGGCCTGCCGCTGTACGTCGTCGAGAACGGGATGCCGACCGACAACGGCAACGCGCGTCCCGACGGTTACACGCGCTCGGATCACCTGCGTGACCACATCTACTGGGTGCAGCGCGCCAAGGCCGACGGCATGAACGTCATCGGCTACAACTACTGGAGCCTCACGGACAACTACGAGTGGGGCAGTTACCAGCCGCGGTTCGGACTGTACACAGTGGACGCCCGCTCGGACGCCACGCTGACGCGCCGGCCGACCGACGCCGTCGCGGCGTACCGGCAGCTGATCGCGGGCCACGGCGTCCCGGCCGGCTACACGCCGGTGCGGCCGCCGGGGTTCTGCTCGGTCGTCGACGGTCTCGGCAGCTGCCTCGACCCGGCTCGGTACCCCGGCCCGGTGGCTCCGCTGGGCTGATTTCGCGCCGCTGACCTGCGGATCTGTTGTTCGAGCTTGATAAATACATGCCGGTCTGTATGTTTTTTGCATGACGAACAAGGTATACGTCGTCGGCGTCGGGATGACGAAGTTCGAGAAGCCCGGACGGCGCGAGAACTGGGACTACCCCCAGATGGCGCGCGAGTCCGGGACCAAGGCGCTCGAAGACGCCGGCCTCGGTTACGACGCCGTCCGGCAGGCGTACGTCGGGTACGTCTACGGCGAGTCGACGTCCGGGCAGCGCGCCGTCTACGAGCTGGGGATGACCGGGATCCCGGTGGTCAACGTCAACAACAACTGCTCGACGGGGTCGACCGCGCTGTACCTGGCCGCGGAGGCGATCCGCGGCGGGCGTGCGGACTGCGTGCTGGCGCTGGGCTTCGAGAAGATGAAGCCGGGTTCGCTCGGGTCGACGTTCGACGACCGCGAGCAGCCGATGGGCAACCACCTGCAGGCGCTCACCGAGATCTCCGAGGTGCGGTTCCCGCCCGCGCCGTGGATGTTCGGCGCCGCCGGCCGCGAGCACATGAAGCAGTACGGCACGACCGCCGAGCACTTCGCGAAGATCGGCGAGAAGAACCACCGGCACTCGGTGAACAACCCGTACGCGCAGTTCCAGGACGTCTACACGCTCGACGACATCCTGGCGTCGAGGATGATCTACGATCCGCTGACCAAGCAGGCGCGTGGACGATCGACGACATCGCGGCGAGGCTGCCGTAGCCGGGTCGTGAGTGTTCAGGACGATTTTAACCGCTCTGAACACTCACGACCGTCAGTCGCGCTCGATGAGGTGGCCCACCACGTCCGGGCCCGGGTGCGCGTGGCCAGAGCCGTCGCGGCGGACGTCGATCTCCGGGAGCTCCACCGGGTCCCCGTTGCGGGCCGCACCCGCCGGGCGCGGACCGATCCATGCCACTCGCAGCGCCGTTTCGCCCTTCAAGAACCGCTGAGCCCGGACCCCGCCCGTCGCGCGGCCCTTTGCCGGATACTCGCTGAACGGCGTGACCTTGACGCTGGCGCCCGTCGACGTGATCACCAGCGGCTCGCCGTGCTCGTCGTCGTCCGTGCGGACCGCTCCGAAGAACACCGCCGACCCCGCTCCTACGTTCATGCCCGCCATGCCGCCGCCCTTGAGGCCCTGCGGGCGGACCAGCGAGGCCGCGTACTTCAGCAGGGCCGCCTCCGACGACACGAACGCCAGCGTCTCCGAGCCGTCCTTCAGCCACGTCGCGCCGACGACCTCGTCGCCGTCCTTCAGCGAGATCACTTCGAACTCGTCCGAACGCACCGGCCATTCCGGCGAGCAGATCTTCACCACCCCGGCCTTCGTGCCCAGCGCCAGGCCCGGCGAACCCGCCGCCTGCTCTCCCAGTGGCGCGATCCCGACGACCGTCTCGCCCTTCTCCAGCGGCACCAGCTCGCGCGCCGCCATGCCGCCGCGCAGGGACACCGTGCCCGCCTGCTCCGGCAGCACCGGCAACGGCAGGACGTCCGTCTTGAACGCCCGGCCGCGACTGGTCACCAGCAGGATCTGGCCGCGCGCGGTTGTGTGGACCACAGCCGACACCGCGTCGTGCTTCACGCGGCCGTTGCGCCGACGCGTCTCCGTCGACTCCTCGGACTCCGCCGCGGTGCGTGCCACCAGCCCGGTCGCCGAGAGGATGACCTGGCACGGGTCGTCCGTGACCTCCAGCGGACCGGACGGCTTCGACGCGGCCAGGACCTCCTTGAGGTCGCCGTCGATCAGCGACGTGCGACGCTCGGTCGGGAAGTCCTTCGCGATCTTCGCCAGCTCCGACGACACGAGCTTCTTCAGCACCGACTCGTCGTCGAGGATCTTGGACAGCTCCGCGATCTCCTCGCGCAGCCGCTCCTGCTCCGACTCCAGCTCGAGCCGGTCGTACTTGGTCAACCGGCGCAGCGGGGTGTCGAGGATGTACGTCGCCTGGATCTCCGACAGCTTGAAGCGCGTCATCAAGCCGTCCTTCGCGGCCGCCGCGTTCTCGCTCTCGCGGATGAGCTTGATCACCTTGTCGATGTTCAGCAGGGCGATCAGCAGGCCGTCGACCAGGTGCAGACGCTCTTCGCGCTTGCGGCGCCGGTACTTGGTCCGCCGCGTGACGACCTCGTAGCGGTGCCGGAGGAAGACCTCCAGCAGCTCCTTCAGCCCGAGGGTCTGCGGCTGGCCGTCGACGAGGACCAGGTTGTTGATGCCGAACGACTGCTCCAGCGGCGTGAGCCGATACAGATCGGCCAGCAGCGCCTGCGGGTTGACGCCGACCTTGCACTCGATGACCAGCCGCGTGCCGTTCTCGCGGTCGGTGAGGTCCTTGACGTCGGCGATGCCGGTGAGCCGCTTGGACTTGTTGACCTCGTCGGTGATCTTCTCGATCACCTTCTCCGGGCCGACGCCGTAGGGCAGTTCGGTGACGGTGATCGCCTGCCGCCCGCGGCTGCCTTCGAGGGGCCCGGTCTCGCAGTTCGCGCGCATCCGGACCACGCCGCGGCCGGTCTCGTACGCGCGGCGCACCTCGTCCAGGCCGAGCAGGCTGCCGCCGGTGGGCAGGTCGGGGCCGGGGACGAACTCCATCAGCTTGTCGAGCGTCGCGGTGGGGTGCGTGATCAGCCACCGCGCCGCCGCGACGACCTCGCCGAGGTTGTGCGGGATCATGTTGGTCGCCATTCCGACCGCGATCCCGGACGTGCCGTTGACCAGCAGGTTCGGGAACGCCGCGGGCAGCACGGTCGGCTCTTCGAGCGAACCGTCGTAGTTCGGCCGGAAGTCGACGGTGTCCTCGCCGAGCTCGCCGACCAGCTGCATCGCCTCGGGCGACATGCGCGCTTCGGTGTACCGCGAGGCGGCCGGGCCGTCGTCGGGCGAGCCGAAGTTGCCGTGGCCGTCGATCAGCGGCACGTTCAGCGAGAAGTCCTGCGCCAGCCGCACCATCGCGTCGTAGATCGCGACGTCGCCGTGCGGGTGGTACTTGCCCATGACGTCGCCGACCACGCGCGACGACTTCACGTACGCGTGCGTCGGGCGGTAGCCGTTCTCGTTCATCGAGTACAGGATCCGGCGGTGCACCGGCTTCAACCCGTCGCGCGCGTCCGGCAGGGCGCGTGAGTGGATGACCGAATACGCGTACTCCAGGTACGAGTCCTCGATCTCCGTCTTCAGCGAGTTGTCGAAGACGTTCGCGCCGGCGCGGTCGAACGCGCTGGGATCGACCTTGGTGGTGGTGCCCTTGCGGCGTGCCACGGCAGAACTCCTTGGTAGCTACGAAAATTAAGCGTCGATGGCGTCGCGGTCGATCCGGTCCGAGGAGGCGACCAGCCAGTTCCGCCGGGGCTCGACTTTCTCGCCCATCAGCAGTTCCAGCGCGCTCTCGGCGGCTTCGGCGTCGTCCATGGTGATCCGGCGGACCGAGCGGCTGGCCGGGTTCATCGTGGTGTCCCAGAGCTCGTCGGCGTCCATCTCGCCGAGACCCTTGAACCGCGGCACCGGGGTGACGATGCTCTTGCCCGCCCGCTCCAGCTCGGCGAACTTCGACTCCATCTCCTGCTGGGTGAAGGTGAAGTGCGTCTCCGGGTTGCGGCCCTTCGTGACGAGCTTGTGCAACGGCGGCATCGCCGCGTACAGCCGGCCGTCCTCGATCACCGGACGCATGTACTTCGCGAACAGCGTGATCAGCAGTGTGCGGATGTGCGAGCCGTCGACGTCCGCGTCGGCCATCAGGATGACGCGGCCGTAGCGCATGGTCGTCAGGTCGAACGTGCGGCCGGTGCCCGCGCCCAGGACCTGCACGATCGACGCGATTTCGGCGTTCTTCAGCGTGTCGCCCAGGGACGCCTTCTGCACGTTCAGGATCTTGCCCCGCAGCGGCAGCAGCGCCTGGTACTCCGACACGCGCGCCATGCGGGCCGACCCCAGCGCGCTGTCACCCTCGACGAGGAACAGCTCGCTGCGGGAGACGCCGGTGGTGCGGCAGTCGACCAGCTTCGGCGGCATCGCCGCGCCCTCGAGGGCGGTCTTGCGCCGGGCGGCGTCCTTCTGCTGCTTCTGGGTGAGCCGGACGCGGGAGGCGTCGACCACCTTCTGCAGCACGACCTTCGCCTCGGACTTCGTCTTGCGGTCCTCGGTCCAGGCCTTGACGTGCTTGTCGACGATGCCCTGGATGACGCGGGTGATGCCGGCGGTGGACAGCTCGTCCTTCGTCTGCGACGTGAACTGCGGCTCCGGCAGCCGGACGTGCACGACGGCAGTCATGCCCTCGAGGACGTCCTCGATCGTCGGCATGTCCTCCTTGGGCTTGAGCAGCCCGCGGGTCTTGGAGATCGCGTCCTGCAGCGCCTTCGCCATCGCGCGGTCGAAGCCGCGGCGGTGCGTGCCGCCGTGGACGTTGCGGATCGTGTTGGTGAAGCACTCCACCGTGCGCTCGTAGCCGGTGCCCCAGCGCAGCGCCACCTCGATCTCGGCGTGACGCTCCACATTGGACTGCATGACGCCCGCCGCGTCGGCCGCGTTCTCCTTGTACATGCCCACGCCGGTGATCAGCAGCGTGCCGCAGACCGGCTTTTCGCCCGACGGGGTCAGGAAGTCGACCATGTCGACGAGGCCGTGCGGGAAGTGGAAGGTTTCCTCGTTGATGGTGTCTTCGATGGCCGTGCGCAGCACGTATGTGACACCCGGGACGAGGAACGCGGTGTTGCGCAGCTTCGCCCGCACGCCCTCGACGTCCAGCGCCGCGCCGGACTCGAAGTAGCGCGAGTCGTACCAGTAGCGGATCGACGTGCCGGAGCGCTCGCCGCGCTTCATCTTGCCGGTGAGGTTCAGCCCGGACCGGCGGGTGAACTTCGCCTTCGCGCCGGGCGCGTCGAACGTGCCGGGGATGCCGTGCTTGAACGACATCTGGTGGACCTTGCCGTCCTGCTTCACCGTGACGTCGAAGCGGTGCGACAGCGCGTTGACCGCCGAGGCGCCGACGCCGTGCAGGCCGCCGGAGGTCTTGTAGCCGGAGCCGCCGAACTTGCCACCGGCGTGCAGCCGCGTCAGCACCAGCTCGACGCCGGACAAACCGGACTTGGCGTGGGTGCCGGTGGGGATGCCGCGGCCGTCGTCGTCCACCTGGACGCTGCCGTCGGCGTGCAGCGTGACGACGATCTTCGTCGCGTAACCGGCGACACCTTCGTCCGTCGAGTTGTCCACCACCTCGGAGAAGAGGTGGTTGATGCCCCGGCTGTCGGTGGAGCCGATGTACATCCCGGGGCGTTTGCGGACGGCTTCGAGACCCTCGAGGTGGGTGAGGTCGTCGGCCCCGTACAAGGTCTCGGCAGTCACAGGGTCGTTCTCCCGGATCGTGGCTCGCGAAAGTACTGGTGGTGGTGCGGACTCGGCCTGCACCGTACTGCAGGATATCCGCCACCCCCGACAACTTCCGCGCGCTCCCTGCTCCGGAGTGGCGCGGGCCGCCCGCTACTTGGGGTCGTAGCCCAGGTCGGGCCACAGGCCGAGCAGGGCTTCGATCTTCCGCGGGACCTGGAAGCTGTTCCGGAAGTTCGGCTTCTCGCCGATGGCCACGAGGGCCTTCCGCAGTTCGCCGAACGCCGGTTTGGCCGACGACTCGCGCGTCAGCACGTAGCAGTACGTGCGGCGCGGGTAGGCGAACTCGTCGGTGTGGGCCTGCAGCACGAGGCCGGGGGGCGCGATCTGGGACCCGACCAGGGCGCGGCCCTGCTTCTGGCTGTAGACGCGGATCACGTGCACGCCCGGGCGGAGCGTGCGCGGCGGGTCCTGGCCCTGGCCGTCGTCGGCCCAGAACAGCTCGACGCGGAACGGCTGTTCGCCGTTTTCGCCGGGGTGGGTGTATTCGCGCGTCAGCTCTTCGAGCCGGTACTCGGCCTCGGCCGACGGCTCGCCGCCCTCGACGAGGCTGACGAGGTACAGCTCGGCCGGGCGCGGCCAGGAGGGCCGGGGGACGTCCGCCGGTGTCTCGGTCGTGTCCGGCGTGTCGCCGGTGTCCGGCTCGTTCACGACGGCCGGTGCCGCAACCGGTTCCGGTTCCGGTTCCGGTGCCGGCGGCTCGGCCGGGGGTGCCGGCGCGACCTCGGCGGCCGGGGCGGGCTCCGCGGGTCGCACCGGGGACGGCGGCGGGGTGGCGGGCCGCACCGGGGAGGGGGGCGGCGTCGGGGTGGCGGGCCGGACGGGCGTCGCCGGGCGGCTCGTGACCACGGGCCGGGCGGGCGCCGCGGCGCGGCTGGGCGTGGGGGTGCGCGGCGAGGTGACCAGCTTGCCGGCGCCGTACTGCTCCAGGAGCGGCTCCAGATCACTCGCCGTCAGCGAGGGGCCGGCCAGGTCGCACCACTCGAGCCAGGCCTCCTGGGCCTCCTCGACGGTGTGCTTCTCGTGGGAGACCGTCACCGCCTCGAACAGCTGTCGCGGGCCCGCGGCGGTGACGTCGGCCGAGCCGACGACCACGAACGACGGGTCGTCCTCGGCGATCACCAGCTTCGCGTTCAGCCCGCGCAGCGAGTGCACGATCACGCCCGCCTTCACCCAGTGCAAGAGGGCGTGCGGACTCGTCGCGCCGGACAGCACAGTGTCCAGGCTCGCGTCCGTGATCACCGTGTCGCCGGGTTCCAGAGGCAGCAGCGCGGCCGCGCCGGGACCGACGTGGCCGAAGGCGGCCACCAGGTTCCGGCGGGGCGCGAGCAGGGGGGTGATCGATCCCCAGATGTCGCGGCCCGTGAGAAGTCGTACCGAACGTTCTGCCAGACCCAGCCGACCGAGCTCCGCGTCCATGTCCTTGACCTTACTGGGTACCCCCGACGGCTTCGACGGCCGGAATATCTCTTGCTTGGAAGTAGTTGAACACGCATGTAAGATGGGGTCGCGAAGGGAGCAGGTCATGCAGTTCGGAATCTTCACGGTGGGCGACGTCACGGCCGATCCCACGAACGGCACCACGCCGACGGAGCACGAGCGGATCAAGGCGATGGTCAGGATCGCGCTCAAGGCCGAAGAGGTCGGGCTCGACGTCTTCGCGACCGGCGAGCACCACAACCCGCCGTTCGTGCCGTCGTCGCCCACGACGATGCTGGGGCACATCGCGGCGCAGACGTCCAAGATCGTTTTGTCGACATCGACGACGCTCATCACGACGAACGACCCGGTGAAGATCGCCGAGGACTTCGCGATGCTGCAGCACCTGGCCGACGGCCGCGTCGACCTCATGATGGGCCGCGGCAACACCGGCCCGGTCTACCCGTGGTTCGGCGAGGACATCCGCCAGGGCATCCCGCTGGCCATCGAGAAGTACGCGCTGCTGCGCCGGCTGTGGCGCGAGGACGTCGTCGACTGGTCCGGCAAGTTCCGCACGCCGCTGCAGGGCTTCACGTCGACACCGCGGCCTCTGGACGACGTCCCGCCGTTCGTGTGGCACGGGTCGATCCGCAGCCCGGAGATCGCCGAGCAGGCGGCGTTCTACGGAGACGGCTTCTTCGCCAACCACATCTTCTGGCCGACCACGCACTTCCAGCAGCTGATTGCGTTCTACCGACAGCGCTTCGAGCACTACGGACACGGGTCGGCGGATCAGGCGATCGTCGGCCTCGGCGGGCAGGCGTTCATCCGGCCCAAGTCCCAGGACGCGTGGAACGAGTTCCGGCCGTACTTCGACAACGCGCCGGTGTACGGCCACGGGCCGTCGCTGGAGGAGTTCACCGACCAGACGCCGTTGACCGTGGGGAGCCCGCAGGAGGTCATCGAGAAGACGCTGACGTTCCGCGAGCACTTCGGCGACTACCAGCGCCAGCTCTTTTTGATGGACCACGCGGGCCTGCCGTTGAAGACGGTGCTGGAGCAGCTGGACCTGCTGGGTTCGGAGGTGATTCCGGTGCTGCGCAAGGAGCTGGACTCGCTGCGTCCGGCCCATGTCCCGGACGCGCCGACGCACGCTTCGCTGGTCGCTGCTGCCTCGGCTTCGGCTTCGGCGGGGGTGTCGGCATGAAGCTCGCGGTGGTGACGGCGGGGCTGTCGGTCCCGTCGTCGACCCGGCTGCTGGCGGACCGCCTGGCCGCGGCCACGGTCGCGGCGGCGGCGTCGCCGGTGTCGGTTTCGGTGGTCGAGCTGCGGGACATCGCGCTGGACGTGACGAAGAACCTGCTGACGGGGTTTCCGAGCCCGGCGTTGCGCGCGGCGATCGCCACGGTGGTCGACGCGGACGCGCTGATCGTGGTGACGCCGGTGTTCACGGCCGGGTACAGCGGTTTGTTCAAGTCGTTCTTCGACGTGCTGGACGCGGACTCGGTGGCGGGCAAGCCGGTGCTGCTGGCGGCTACGGGCGGGACCGAGCGCCACTCGCTGGTGCTGGACTACCAGCTGCGGCCGCTGTTCGGGTATCTGAAGGCGGATCCGGTCGCGACCGGGGTGTATGCGGCTTCGTCGGATTGGGGCAGCGGAGAGGGTGCGCTGCAGCGGCGGATCGAGAAGGCGGGAGCGGAGCTGGCCACCCTCGCCGCCGGACGGCCCGCGGTGGCCGCCGAGCCGGACTTCGTGCCGTTCGACCAGCTGCTGGCGGGCGCGGGGGAGTGAGAACGGCTTGGCCCGCCGCGGCACTATGGTGGGTTGATGGCGTCGGTCAAGCAGGTCCAAATCACGTTCGACTGTGCGGAACCCGAGCGGGTGGCTCGTTTTTGGTGCGAAGTGCTGGGTTACGTGGTGCCACCGCCCCCGGAGGGCTTCGCGACCTGGGCCGATTTCGACGCTTCGCTGCCACCCGAGCGCCAGGGCGCGGCGTTCGCCTGCGGTGATCCCACGGGAGTGGGTCCGCGGCTGTTCTTCCAGCGGGTTCCGGAAGGCAAGGTCGTGAAGAACCGGGTGCACCTCGATGTGCGGGTGGGCACCGGGTTGGTGGGCGACGAGCGGCTCGGGAGGCTCGAGGCGGAGTGTGCGCGGCTGGTCGGGCTGGGGGCGGTGCAGGTGCAAGTGTTGCGTGCTGATGGGTACAACGAGTCCTGCATCGTGATGCAGGATGTCGAGGGGAATGAGTTCTGCATCGACTGAGGCCGGCCTGTTCAGTCCGCCTTGTGGCTCCTGCGGTCGAGCTTGCGTAGTGGCCTGGCTGCGTGATGGGGCGGATCTGAGTGTGGGCCTCGAGTTGCCGATGGGAGTCTGGGGCGGCGATCCGCTGACAGCGGGTTGCTCGGGGCGTGGGTGTAGGCCCGTAGCCGGTGGCTGCGGGCCTTTCCCATGTGCGATTGTCTACGCCGCGAACGGCAACGGTTGGTGGAGGTTGTTGCGCCTGGGTTTTCGGCGCTTGTCCAGGAACACCGGTGGTAAGAATTCGGGGAGGCCGTCGGCGGCGATGCGGACTTGCCAGCCCGAGCGGTGCAACAGGCGGTGGTGATGGGCGCACGTCAGCACCATGTTGCCCAGCTCGGTCGGGCCGCCGTCAGCCCAATGCCGGACGTGGTGACCTTGACAGTGCCGGGGTGGACGATGACAGCCGGGGAAGGCGCAGCCGCGGTCGCGCAGGTACAACGCGCGGCGGAGTCCGGGCGGGACCAGGCGGCGTTGGCGTCCGAGGTCGAGGGGTTCACTCTTGCCACCGAGGACTGCGGGGATGAGCATGCAGTCGCAGGCGTGGATCCGGGCTTCGGCTGCGGAGATGCGGCCGGTGTCGCCGAGGGTGGCCTGGCCGATGCCGGACTTCAGGTCCTCCAGCGAGACCGCGACCATCACGTGGGCTCGTTCGCCGGCCTGCATCGGCAGGTCGGGGGAGTTCAACGCGAGGTCGATGGCGTCGGAGAAGGCGTCGCCGTAGCGTTCCTGTGGGGAGCGCAAGTCCGGTCCTTCGTCGGTCGTGCGGCGTTGGGCGAGGGAGTCCAGTAGGGCGCTGGCTCTCGTGCCGGTTTCGTCGTCGAAGCGACCCTGAAGTTCCCATATCCCGGTTCTTTTGCGGCGCAACGACAGCTCGCGAGAAGGAGTAGCAGGTTCGGTGGTGTCGGGTTCGGCGCCGTCAGGGTCAAGGTGGGCCACGATGCGTGCACCCAACGCCGCGACTTGCTTGTACCCGGCTTCGGAGGCGAAGGACAGCAGGTGCTGCTCGGCGTCGTCGCGGTGCTCGGGCGAAAGTTGAGTCACTACACCGATGATGGTGTCGATCATCGGCGTGCTCAACCGGCCGTCCGACGCGGCAGCGCCGGTAGCGGGAGCAACAGCAGGCACCGGGCTGCCGTCGAGGTTCCGGCCGGGCGTAAGAGCCCGAGCCCGCTTCACCAGAGACTCGGCGGCAGCCTTGGGAACGTCGGCCAGATGCTCGAACAATCGCGCCACAGACCGATATCCGAACAGTTCCATGACGCCACGCGACTCGATTTCCACCAGCAGCGCACCGATCTCGGCCTCGGCAGACCGCACGACAGTGAGCAGCCCGGAGATGCGATCGGCCAAGGCCACCGCATCCGCTCGCATCACCGCTTCGCTGTCCACACACCAAGATTACCGACCCACGAACGCATGTTCATCACTCGATCAGGTGGAAGCGGCAGAGCGAATCACCGATTTCCCGCGCCCCGGCGAAGCCGCATCTTCAAGAGTCCGGGTACCGAACCCGATAAAGCAAGTGAGTGACACCAGAGCCGAGAACAACCTCAACCCGCTCAAGCGAAGCGTTCGAGCCACCGAGATGAGCGAAGTACCGCACCCCCTCCCCGAGAAAAACCGGAACCAGATCGATCCGAACCTCATCGAGAAGCCCCAGATTCAAGCACTGCTGAGCGATACTCGGCCCGGAGACACCCACAGTTCCATCCCCGGCAGCCTTGGCCAGCTCGACAGCCTCGGAGACAGAAGAGACAAAAGTGAACGGAGCCAGGTGGGCAGCAGGCCAATCCGAAGGCGGAGGCCGATGAGTGACAACGAAAGCAGCACCCCCACCAGGCGGACTCCCACCCCACCCGTGGGTGTACTCGAAAACCCGCCGCCCGCAGACGAACGCGCTGTGGCGGACCGCGTCCAAATGCGACCGCAAGTAGTCCGCGCTCGACGGGGATACGCGGAACGTGATCGGGTAGCCGACCATCGGCACCTCGACGTCTCCCGCGGTGTACCAGTCGAACAGCGGCCCGACCGAATCGTCGGGCCGGGCGACGAACCCGTCCAGTGACATGCAGAAGCTCGCGACGACCCCGGCCACGTCAGTCCGCCAGCACCTTGTCGAGCCGCTCGTACGACTCCGTGATCCCGCGGCTCATCCCGCTCTCCAGCGCCGCGTTGCGCGCCTCGACCGACGGGAACACCGAGTGGGTCACCATGCGCGTGCGGCCGCCGAGGTCGGTCAGGGCCATCGAGTCGAGCGTGACGTCGCCTGGCGCTCCCAGGAATTCGAAGGTTTGGACGATCCGGTCGGCGCTCACCGTGTGGTAGACGCCGCGGAAGCGGTACTCGCCGCGCTCGTCGCGGTGGAGGTAGTCGTAGCCACCCCCGGACCGGGCGTCGAACTCGACGATCTCCATCTCCATGCCGTGCGGGCCGAGCCAGCGCACGATCAGCTCGGGGTCGGTGTGGGCGCGCATGATCGCCGACGGCGGGGCCGCGAACTCGCGCGTGATCTCGATGAACGGCGTTCCGGGCCGAGCGGTGATCGTGGTGCTCATGGCGTTTCCTCCAGGGTGTCCAGGACGGCGTCGAGCCGCCGGTAGCTGCGTTCGGTGGCCAGCCGGTAGGTGTCGATCCAGCTGGTGAGGGCTTCGAGGGCGGACGGCACGAGGTGGCACGGCCGGCGCTGCCCGTCGCGGCTGCGCGTGATCAGCCCGGCCTGCTCCAGCACCTGGATGTGCCGGGACACCGCCTGCTTCGTGATCGCGAAGGGCTCGGCCAGCTCGTTGACCGTCGCGTCGCCGCGGGACAGCCGCGCGACCAGTGCCCGGCGGACCGGGTCGCCGAGGGCGGTGAACGCCCGGTCCAGCGCCTCCTCGTCAACCGTCATCTTTATCAACCAATCTGTTTATCAACTGACGGGTCGAATATAGGCCGGATGCGACGAGCCCGTCAAGAACCTGCCGAAAGCCAGGGGTGATCGACGTCGTCCGGCAGCGGCCCGCGGCCCCGGTCAGTCCGGCTCGTCCCGCTCGCGTTCCTGCCCCAGCTGCTCGGGGTGGTATTCGCCGGAAGACGGGGTACCTACGTCCAAGTGCTCTACGTCTGGCCGGGGCTCGTGCTCGTGCTCGGCGTGGTCGCGCTGGCGGGGGTGACCGTGGCCGTGGCCAGGGTGCGGGCTCTCGTGAGTGGCACGCGAGGCCACAACCAGGAACAATCGGGCGAAACGAGGGGAGAGGCCCAGTGGGCATCGGCAAACAGGCGAAGCGGATCTCGATCACGGTGGCGGGCGCCGTCCTGCTGATCGTCGGGGTGTTGCTGCTCGTCCTGCCCGGCCCCGGGCTGCTGCTCGTGCTCGCCGGGCTCCTGCTGCTCGCGTCGGAGTTCCCCACGCTCGAGCGGTACGTCGACCCGGTGCGCGACCGCGCGATGAAGGCGGCCGAGGAGAGCGTGTCCTCGCCGCTGCGGATCGCCGGCTCGGTGCTGGCCGGGCTGGCGCTGCTGGCCGCGGGGATCGTCTGGGGCCTGGTGAAGTCCCTGCCGTTCAGCGGCTGGAGCACCGGGTCGAGCTTGATCCTGTCGTCGGTGATCCTGTTCGCGCTGCTGATCTGGAGCTACCAGCGGGTCAAGTCGCGGCGCGCGGCCGCCAGCCGCAGCTGAGGGCGATACTGTCGGCGCCATGAGCGCCGGATTCCAGCGAGCCCGGCGGCCCGAGCAGATCGAGGCGCGCCGCACCGCGATCCTCGCCGCCGCGCGGGAACTCCTGGCCGAGCGCCCGGTCGCCGACATCAGCCTGCGGGAGCTGGCCTGCCACGTCGGGCTCGCGAAGTCCAACGTGCTCCGCTACTTCGACAGCCGCGAGGCGATCTTCCTCGAAGTCCTCGACACCGAGTGGTCGGCGTGGCTGGATGCCCTCGCGCTCGGTGAGGCGGCCCCGGCGGATCCCGGCTTCGCGCGCGAAGAGCGTGTCGCGGGGAAGATCGCCGCGACGCTCGCCGAGCGGCGGTCGCTGTGCGAACTGATCAGCGCGATGGCGCCGGTGCTGGAACGCAACATCTCACCGGAGTTCGCGCGCAGCTTCAAGGGCCGCGCGGCGGCCAGCACCGAGCGCCTCGGCGCGCTGGTCCGGACGCGGGTGCCGGAGCTGTCGGCCGACGGCGCCCGGCAGTTCGCCCTCGGCGTGGTGATCCTCGTGTCGGGGGCGTGGCCGTACGCCAACCCGACCGACGCCGTCGCGGCGGCCACGGCCGAGCTGGGCGGGGCGCCGTCGTTCGCGAGCGGGCTGGCCGAGGGGCTCACGAACCTGCTGGCGGGTCTCGTCGCGCGGCGGCGGTGACGATGTCGGTGTTCTCGAGCACCGCCTTCCCGTAGCCGTTCCCGGCGACCTCCAGCATCGCTTTGCCGATCTCCTCGGTGGTCGTCACCACGCGCGGCAGGAGCCGCCGCAGCACCGGGTACAGCGGCATCGCGACGCGGTAGAGCGTCCGGTACAGCGGGGTCTTCGACGTGATTCCGTGCAGCGGCTGGATGTAGCCGGGGCGGAAGGAGAACGTCCGCAGCGGCAGCTCGGCCAGCGCGTTCTCCGTTGCGCCCTTGACGCGCGCCCAGCGCACCCGGCCGCGTTCGGTGCTGTCGGTGCCGGAGCCCGAGACGTAGACGAACGTGCTGTCCTCGGGCAGTTTCCCGGCCACCGAAAGGGTGAGCTGGTAGGTGATCCGCTCGTAGTCCTCCGGCGCCACGCCGACCGACGACACGCCGAGGCAGTAGAAGCACGTGTCGTAGCCGGTGATCGGCTCGAGCGCGAAGAGGTCCTCACGCACCAGTTCGGTCAGCTTCGGGTGCTCGGTGCCGACGGGGGAGCGGCCGACCGCGAGGACCGCCTCGACCCGTTCGTCCAGCAGGCACTCGCGCAGCACGCCCTGCCCGACCATGCCGGTCGCACCGAAGAGGACGACCCTCATGCGCCGGACACCGGCAGCAGCCCGCGTTCCCCGAAGACCTTCTTCGCCACCGCGGTCGCGTTCAGCGCCCGGGGGAACCCGCAGTAGGCGGCCGACTGCAGCAGCGCCTCGACGATCTCCTCGGGGGTCAGCCCGGCGTTGAGCGAGGCGTTGACGTGCACCTCCAGCTGCGGCTCGCAGCCGCCGAGCGCCGTCAGCATGCCGAGCGTGACGAGCTGCCGATCCCGCGGCACGAGCTGCGGCCGCGTGTAGATCTCGCCGAACCCCCAGGCGACGAGGCTGTCGGCCAGTTTCGGCGAGATGTCGGCGAGGCTGTCGAGCACGCGCTGCGTGGTCTCTTCGCCGTTGAGGTCGGTCAGGGCCCGGTGGCCGCGTTCGAAGCGATCTTCGGTCATGTCAGCGACGGTAGTGGCTGGAGCACGCTCCAGGACAACCGTGACGGCCACCCCGTGGGGTGGCCGTCACGGTCGTGGTCAGGCCGTCAGGACTCCGCCACGTCGACGTAGGTCTCGGTGGTCCCGGACCGCTGGCCGGCCGCGGTGACGCTGAAGACGGTCAACGTGTGCCAGCTCGGGTCGGGCGAGACGATCGACGCCTTCCCGACGCCGTCCGGGCCCGCCGGCACGGTGACGACCTCGCCGCCGTCCCAGCTGTAACCGAAGCTCGTCGACTCCGGGAGCACGGCGTGGAACGTGAACTCCGCCGGCTGACCGGCGACCATCGCGGCCGGCACGTCCACCGTCGGCTCGCCGAGGCGGATGCCGGGGTGGTGCGTGGTGGCCGCGGTGAGGTTGCCGTTGGTCAGCTTCGTCCGGACCGTCAGGGTCTGGAACTGCTCGGGTTCGGTCGGGGTGATGGTGACCGTCGCCGTGCCGTCCGCGCCCGCCGGCACCGTGGTTTCGGCGCCCTGGTCGAACTTCCAGACGTACGCGGTCGCGCCGCCGTTGCCGTGCGGGGTGAAGGTGCACTGCCGGGGAACGCCGACGTAGTCCGACGCCGGGGTGCAGGCGACCGCGGGCTCGTTCCCCGCCACCCAGAACCGGTAGCCGCCCGACGGGGACGTGTTCCCGGCCGCGTCGACGCTCCACGCGTACATGTTCAGGGGTCCGCTGCTCGACGGCGTGTAGCTCACCGTGGCCGTGCCGCCCGGGTGGTCGGCCGCGACGTACCCGCCGCCCCAGGTGAAGCCGATCACGTCGGTGTCGCCCTGGGCGTCGAAGGTGAAGGAGCCCGGGATCCCCGTGCCGCCCTTGGTGATGTCGTCGGGCAGGTAGTCCGCCGACGTGATCACGGGGCCCGCGGCGGGCGCGCTGAAGTCGGTGGTGAACCGGCAGGTCACGCTCCACGGGCTCGCAGCCAGGCTGTCCTTCGCGCGGACCTGCCAGGCGTAGGTGACGCCGTCGGCGAGCTGAGCGTCGGGGTCGTAGTAGGTGGAGAGGAAGCCGTAGATGTCGTCGGTTCCGGTCGCGCGCTGGTCCGGGTGGTCGACCGGCCACCAGGCGAACTCGGCCGAGAAGTTCATGTCGTCCGGGTCGCGCACGGTCGCCGAGAGGCCGGTGCCGCCGCGCCGGACGAGCGGGTTGTCCGCGCACGGGTGCTCACCGGTCTTGAGCGCGGTCGGCGTGACCGGCGGCTGGTTCTCCTGCAGGCTCACCGACAGCACCGGCCGGTAGGTGCGGCCGAACCGCGGGTTGTACTGCTGGGCGTCCGGCAGGCGCATGGCCAGGGTCAGTGACGTGCGGCCGGCGTCGATCGCTTGCTGCAGCGCCGTTTCGGCGTCCCAGCCGACGAATTCGGCCGGGCATTCGGCGGGGTCGCTCCGGCCGGAGAGCCGGCTCAGCTCCCGGGGCTGCTCGGCCCACGTCGGCGCCTTCTTCGCCGGCGCGGTCACCCAGAGCTCGGTGCCGCGGGCCGCCGTGCAGTCGGCGACCGCGGTTTCCCCGGTGGTCAGGCGCGCGTCGAGCACCGTGGCGCCGGCCAGCCCGGAAAGGTCGAACGTGAAGTAGGACTTCGAAACGTGCTTCTTGTGGTCGGCCGTGACCTTCGCGCCGACGGGCGCGTCGCCGGCCGGGTTGACGAACGCGGTCTTCGGTGCGGCCGAGTCGGCATAGGACCACGACGCCGACCGGAGCGTCGTGTATTCCGTGGCCGATGCCGGAATCGCCGTGCCGGCCATGAGCAGCGCCGCCGTGGCGGTGATGATGCCCGCTTTCGATCTTCCGGAGCCCAAAAGGCTCACCCCCTGAAAGTGCGAGACCCGGGGACCGCGATCGCGGTCCCCGGGTCCAACACGCGCAGGGAGTGCTTCCGGTTGCCTACTTCCCGCTGGAGTACAACGCGCTCACGTCGGCGTCGGACAGGGCCCGGTCGTAGACGTGGACCTGGTCGACCGCGCCGTCGAGGTAGTCGACCGGGCCGCCGCCGTACTTGCCGCGGCCGATCACCGTGTGGCCCGTCGAGGCGTCGCCGAGGCAGACGCTCTTCGTGGCCGCCAGCTGACCGTCCACATAGAGCTTCAGCGTGCCCGCGGCCGCGTCGCGGACGCCGACCACGTGGTACCAGCGGTTCGCCTCCGGCGCGGTGGGCGCCAGCGCCCGCGTGCCCACGAAGCTCATCGCCAGCCGGTGGTCCTGGCCGGAGTACTGCAGGAAGAACGCGCTGGTGCTGTCGCCGTCCTGGCTCACCACGGTCTGGAAGCCGTCGCCCACGGCGTTGAACTTCACCCACGCCGCCGCGCTGTAGCTGCCTTCGGTGTTCACCAGGGCCGCGCCCGTGTCGGCGTACTGCCCCGACCCGTTCACCGCCAGCGCCGAACCGCTCTTGCCCTCGGTCCACGACGCGCCGCCGACGAGCGTGGCGTCGTGGTCGCCGACGGAGTCCGCGGCCGTCGTGCCGGTGTTCTCATCGAATCCGTACGCCGCGATGCCGTCGATGCCCGGCGTGCCTGCCGGCACCGACGGACCGGAAACGGGAGCACCCGTCGCGCCCTTGATGACGGCTTGGTTCGCCGCGCGGACCGCCGCGAAGTCCATCTTCTTCACCTGCCGGTCGTAGGTGAAGAAGCCGTTGACCTCCTTCTCGACGTCGGTGGTCTGCGTGTAGACGCCGGCCGAGACGCCGCAGCGCTGGGCGACCAGCAGCAGGCGCTGCTGCAGTTCGCCGTAGCGCCGGGTCAGCGTCGCGCTGTCGGGCTCCATCTCGTAGGCGAAGCTGCCCGCCGGGTCGAACTCGTGCCCGGCGACCTTGAGGCCGAGGCCGCCGTACTCGCCGTCGACGGCCGCGCGGGTTCCGGTCTGGGTCGGCGTTCCCGGCCCGGTGTAGGTGTGGTCGTCGTAGATGTCACCGCGACCGCTGTCCGGTTCGGACCTACAGCAGTTGACGCCGGATTCGGCGTTGACCAGCCGCGACGGATCCCACGACTTGACCTCGTCGGCGATGCGGCCGACCTCGTAGTCGCCCCAGCCCTCGTTGAACGGCACCCACGTGACGATCGACGGGAAGCTGCGGTGCTGGTCGATCATCCGCTTCATCTCGGACTCGTAGTTCACGCGCGACGCGGCCGACGGCTCGACGTCGTCCTTCATCGCCGGCATGTCCTGCCAGACCATCAGCCCGAGCTTGTCGGCGTAGTAGTACCAGCGGTCCGGCTCGACCTTGATGTGCTTGCGCACCATGTTGAAGCCGAGCGCCTTCTCCTGCTGCAGGTCGAACTTCAGTGCGGCGTCGGTCGGCGCGGTGTAGATGCCGTCCGGCCAGAAGCCCTGGTCGAGCGGGCCGACCTGCATGACGAACTTGCCGTTGAGCAGCATCCGCTGCTTGCCGTCGGCGGTCTTGCCGACGCTGATCGACCGGATGCCGAAGTAGGAACCGGCTTCGTCCCCACCGGACAGCTTGACGCGCAGGTCGTAGAGGAACGGGTCGTCCGGCGACCACAGGTGCGGCCGGTCCACCTTGAGCTTCAACGGCTTGTTCGCGTCACCGGACACGCGCCCGACCGGGCGGCCGTGGTCGTAGGCGATCGCCTCGACGCGCTGCTTCACCGGCCCGCCGACCACGGCGTTCACCGTGACCGACCCACTCGCGACGTCCGGGGTGACGTCGAGCCGGTCGATGTGCGCGGACGCCACCGGCTCCATCCACACGGTCTGCCAGATGCCGGAGGACGGCGTGTAGAAGATGCCGTCGCCGGGCTGGCGCTGCTTGCCGATCGGCTGCCCGCCCTGGTCGTTCGGGTCGGCGACCCCGACGACGATCTCCTGGGTCTTCTTCGTGGTCAGCGCGTCGGTGACGTCGACGGACCACGCGTCGTACCCGCCGGTGTGGCGGCCGACGGTCTTGCCGTTGACGATGACCGTCGCGTCGTAGTCGACGGCCTGGAAGTGCAGCTGCAGCCGCTGTCCCTTGCCGATCTGCCAGTTCTTCGGGACCTCGAACGTGCGGCGGTACCACATGTTCGTCTCGTGGCGCATGATCCCGGACAGCGCGGACTCGACCGGGTACGGCACGAGGATCCGCTCGCCGAGCGTCTTCCCGACCGGCGCGGCCTCACCCGGGGTCGCCTTGGCGAACTCCCAGACGCCGTTGAGGTTCTGCCACTTGTCGCGGGTCAGCTGCGGGCGCGGGTAGTCGGGCAGGGCGTTCGACGGCGAGACGTCCTTCGTCCACGGCGTCGACAGCGGGGGTGTCAGCCGTTGCCACTGGGGCGCGGGCGCGGCACTCGCCGCGGGTGCGGTGCCGAGGCCGGCGACCGCGACGGCGAACGCCGCGGCGGCGGTCAGCCATCTCCGGGTTTTTCGGGCCGGGCGGAACATCGTTGAGACCTCCTGGTGGGGGACGGGGCTCAGCGGGTTCGGGAACGCGCCAGCAGGCGCTGGATCACCACGACGACGAGCAGGAAGGCCCCGCTCACCACCGTCTGGTAGTTGGAGTCGAGGGTGCCGATCTGGTTGATGACGTTCTGGATCAGCGTGCGCAGCAGCACGCCGACGAGGGTGCCGATGATCGTCCCGGCGCCGCCGGTGAGCAGCGTGCCGCCGATGACGACGACGGAGATCGCGTCGAGCTCGGTCCCGACGCCGATCACCGTGACGCCGGACTGCAGGTACGCGGCGGTGAGGACGCCGGCGAACCCGGCCAGCGCGCCGCTGAGGGTGTAGAGGCTGATCTTGGTGCGGGCCACCGGAAGGCCCATGAGCAGCGCGGACTGCTCGGCGCCGCCGATGGCGAACACGGACTGGCCGAACCGGGTGCGGCGCAGCAGCAGCCCGCCGAGCGCGAACAGCACCAGCGTGATGTACACCGGGACGCCGATGCCGAAGATCGTGCCCTGCCCGAGCCAGAGGAACGCCGAGCCCGGGTCCACCTTGTACGTCGTCGCGCCCTCGGACGTCAGCGCCAGCAACAGACCCCGGGCGAACAGCAGCGACGCCAGCGTCACGATGAACGGCGCCATCCCGGTGCGCGCGATGAGCACGCCGTTGACCAGGCCGATCAGCGAACACACCGCGAGCGGCAGGACGATCGCGACGACGAGCCCATACTGCGCGCCGTACGCGGCGAGGACGCCGCCGAGCGCGTAGTTCGAGCCGACCGACAGGTCGATGCCGCCGGAGATGATCACGAACGTCATGCCGAGCGCGATCACCGCGAGGAACGAGCCCTGCAGCACGAGGCTGCGCAGGTTGTCCGCGGTGCCGAAGTGCGGGAACGCGAACCACGAGGCGGCGACGCCGAGCACGAGCACGACGGCCGCGCCCTGACGCTGTAAGACACCGGCGAACGCGGCATTGCGCGCGGTCGGCTGGCTGGTGGTGGCGGTCATCGGCTGCTCCGCTCGCGCGCGACGTACACCGCGACGACGATGATGGCCGCCTGGACCATCTGCGCGGTGGAGTCCGGCAGGTTGTGCTTGATCAAGGTCGCCTGGACGAGCTGCATGAGCAGCGCGCCGAACACGGTGCCCAGCACGCGGACCCGGCCACCGGTCAGCGGGGTGCCGCCGACGACGACCGCGGTGATCGCGGACAGCTCCATGAGCAGGCCGACGTCGCTCGGGTCGCTGGCGGCCAGCCGCGACGTCGCCAGCACGCCGGCCACCGCGGCCAGCGCCCCGGAGATGACGTAGACGCTGATGAGCACGCGCTTCACCGGCAGGCCGGCCAGGGTGCTCGCGGCGCGGTTGCCGCCGACCGCCACCAGGTGCCTGCCGAACGTCGTGCGCTGCACGACCAGCCCGGCCAGCACCGCGAGCACGCCCGCGACGATGACCATGATCGGGACGCCGAGCAGGTCGCCGGTGCCCAGCTCCAGGAACTCCTGGCTGTGCAGCTGGACGAGCTGGCCGTGGGCGATGACCAGCGCGAGTCCCCGCCCGCCGACGAGCAGCGCCAGCGTCGCGATGATCGGCTGGATCCCCAGGTACGCCACCAGGTATCCGCTGAACAGGCCGGAAACGACGCCCGCGATGACGGCGACGATGATCGCCGTCAGCGGACCCGCGCCGAGGTAGAGCGGGATGAGCGCGGCGGAGATCGCCATCACCGAGCCGACCGACAGGTCGATGCCCTCGGTGCCGATCACCAGCGCCATGCCGAGCGCGACGATGCAGACCGGCGCCGCCTGCACGAGCTGGGTGCGGAAGTTGGCCGCGGACAGGAAGTTCTCGGTGAACACGACGTTGAACAGCAGCAGCACGACGACGGCCAGGTAGACGCCGTAGTTCTGCAGCCACGCCGTGACTTTTGCGCGGTCTCTCGTCAGGGTGGCGCTAGACATCGTTGTCAGCCTCGGCTGCGATCGCGGTCAGGACGTTCTCCTCGGTGATGCGGTCGCCGGTCAGCTCGCCGACGACCGAGCCGTCGCGCAGCACGACCACGCGGTCGGAGCCGTCGATCAGCTCTTCCAGTTCGGACGAGATGAGCAGCACGCCGAGCCCTTCCCGCGCGAGCTCGTCGATCAGCGCCTGGACCTCGGCCTTGGCGCCGACGTCGATGCCGCGGGTCGGCTCGTCGAGCAGCAGGATCTTCGGGCCGGTGGCGAGCCAGCGGGCGAGCAGCACCTTCTGCTGGTTGCCGCCCGACAGCTCGGACACCTTCTGTTCCGGACTGGACGCCTTGATCCGCAGGCGGTCCATGAAGATCTTGACGATCTTGTCCTGCTTGGACTTGCTGACCAGGCCGAACGGCGAAAGCGACGGCAGCGCGGCCAGCACGATGTTCTCGCGTACGGACAGGTTCGGGATGATCCCGTCGGTCTTGCGGTCCTCGGCCAGCAGCGCGATCCCGGCCCGCATGGCGGCCTTGATCTTGTTCCTCTTGAGCGGCTTCCCCGCGAGCAGCACGGATCCGCCGTCGAGGGGGAACGCCCCGACGATGGCTCGCGCCGTCTCGCTGCGGCCGGAGCCGAGCAGGCCCGCGAGCCCGACGACCTCGCCGGGCCGGATGCTCACCGAGACGTCGTGCAGCTTCCGCATCCCGGCCAGGTTTTCCGCCTTGAGCAGCGGTTCGCGCTCGACGTCGTGTTCCTCGCCGAACGCCGTGACGCCTTCCTCGCGGATCTGCTTGATCTCCCGGCCGAGCATCTTGGACACGAGCTCGATGCGCGGCAGGGTGGCCAGCGGTCCACTGTGGACGACCCGGCCGTCGCGCAGCACGGTGACGCTCTCGCAGACCCGGTAAAGCTCGTCCATGCGATGGCTCACGTAGACGATCGCGATGCCTTCGGCGTGCAGCCGGTTCAGCACCTCGAAGAGCGTCTCGACCTCGCGCGGCTCGAGCGACGACGTCGGTTCGTCCATGATGACGACCTTGGCGTCGGTCGAGACCGCGCGGGCGAGGGCGACCATCTGCTGCGCGCCGACGCCAAGGGAGTGCAGCGGCCGCTTGACGTCGTCGTCGATGCCGTAGCCCTTGAGCAGCTCGCGGGCGTCGGCGTACATCCTGGACCAGTCGACGAGGCCGGCCTTCGTGCGCGGCTCGCGGCCGAGGAAGACGTTGCCGGCGATGCTCATCAGCGGGACGAGGTTGACCTCCTGGTAGATCGTGGAGATCCCGGCCCGCTGCGCGTCGATCGGCCGCTTGAACGTCACCGGCTCGCCGAGGTGGCGCACCTCGCCCTCGTCGGGCTGGTAGACGCCGGTGAGCACCTTGATGAGCGTGGACTTGCCGGCGCCGTTCTCGCCGACGAGCGCGTGCACCTCGCCCGGCCGCAGCGTGAAGCTGACGTCGTCGAGCGCGAGGGTGCCGGGGAACCGCTTGGTCACCCCGGCCACCTCGAGCACCGGCGCGGTCGTCATGGCGACGTCGTCTTCGGTGGTCGCCGTCACTTGTACGAGTTCCCGACCTTCTGGGCCGCGTTGGTCTCGTCGTACTGGTCGTCGGTGATGACGATGCTCGCCGGGATCGGCTCGCCGTTCTCGAACTTCTGCAGCGTCTGGAAGGCCAGCGGGCCGAAGCGCGGGTTGGACTCGATCACGGCGTTGTAGCTGCCGTCGACGATGAGCTGCACGGCGTTGCGGGTGCCGTCGACCGAGACGATCTTGACGTCCTTGCCCGGCGTCTTGCCGGCGGTCTTCAGCGCGTTGACCGCGCCGACCCCCATCTCGTCGTTCTCCGCGTACACGGCGGTGATGTCGGGGTGGCTCTGGATGAGCTGCTCCATCACGGCCTGGCCCTTGGAGCGGTCGAACTCGCCGGTCTGCTCGGCGACCACGGACAGCCCGGCCGTCTTGGCGAGCTCGTCCTTGAAGCCCTTGGTGCGGTCGGTGGTCACGTTGTTGCCGGACGAGCCGAGCAGGATCGCGACCTTGCCGGTGCCGCCGGTGATGCGCGTCATCTCCTGCGCCGCGCGCTTGCCCTGCTCGACGAAGTTCGAGCCGATGAAGGTCAGGTAGTCGGTGCACGGCTGCGACGTCACCTTGCGGTCGATGGTGACGACCGGGACCTTCTTGGCCTTCGCCGCGTCGAGCGCGGGCTGGAGGCCGTCGGAGTTCAGCGGCGCGACGACGAGCAGCTGGGCACCTCGGTCGAGCATCGACTTGATGTCGCTGATCTGCTTGTTCAAATCGCTCTGGGCGTTGGTGACGAGCAGCTTGTCGCTCGCGATGCCGAGCTTGGCGGCTTCGTCGCGGATGGACTGGGTCTCGGTGGTCCGGAAGGGGTTGGCTTCCTTTTCGGACTGTGAGAAACCGACCACCGCGGTCTTCAGGTCGACCTTGGGGTACCCGGTCTTGTCGATGGTGCAGCCGTCGGCGCTCGGGGCGACGGACTGCGCGGACGCGGCCGGCCCGCCGCCGCTGGAGGGGGCGGCCGGGGTCTCTTCCCGGCTGGTGCAGGAGGTGAGGGTGAGCGCGGCGGCGGCCGCGGTGACCAGGACCAGGCGGGGACGGGTGGACAGGGGCACGGTGACTCCTCGGGCAGCGACGGTGGGGCCCGCTCACCGGGGTGATCGGAGTCACCGCGGGAGCCTTGAGGTACTTTTTACATCGTTGGAACAACGTTGTAAACCAGCAAAGTGTCGCTATGCTGCGTGCTCACCACCTGAGAAGGAGCCGCCCGTGACCGTGACGCTCAAGGACGTCGCCACGCTCGCCGGAGTGTCGGTGAAGACGGTGTCGAACGTGGTGAACGGCTACGCGTTCGTCAAGCCGGAGAACCGCCGGCGGGTGGAGGAAGCCCTGGCGGCGACCGGTTACCGGCCCAACGTGGGTGCGCGCAACCTGCGTCGTGGCCGCACGGGGTTCCTGGCGCTGATGGTGCCGGAGCTGTCGATCCCGTACTTCGGCGAGCTGGCGGGCCTGGTCATCACGGCGGCGCAGAAGCGCGGCTGGAGCGTCCTGATCGAGCAGACGCAGGGCACGCGGTCCCGGGAGCGGGAGACGTTGTTCTCGCTGGGGCCGCACCTGGTGGACGGCGCCCTGGTGCACCCGGAAGCGTTGGAGGCGGCGGATTTCCCGTCCCCGGGCGAGATCCCGCTGGTGATGCTGGGCGAGCACGCGGTGGACGTGCCGATCGATCACGTGGCGATCGACAACGTCCTGGCGGCGCAGACGGCGGTGTCCCATTTGGCGTCGTTGGGGCGGACGCGGATCGCGGCGATCGGGCGCAATCCGGCTCGTGGGACGTCGTCTCAGCGTCTGGCCGGATATCGCGAGGCTTTGTCTTCGGCTGGACTGTCCTATTCGGACACGCTGGTGGCGCCCGCGGAGAAGTGGCACCGCTCGGTCGGGGCGGCGGCGATGAGGTCGTTGCTGGCTTCGGATTCCCCGCCGGACGCGGTGTTCTGCTTCAACGACCTGCTGGCGATCGGCGCGCTGCGGGCGGTGGCGGAGCTGGGGCTGCGGGTCCCGGAGGACGTGGCGATCGTGGGGTTCGACAACAACGAGGAGAGCGCGTTCTCGTTGCCGGCGTTGACGACGATCGCGCCCGACAAGACGGCGCTGGCCGAGGCGGCGATCGACCTCGTGCACCGGCGCATCACGGGGGACAAGGCCTTGCCGCCGCAGGACATCCAGACGCCGTTCGCGCTGGAGATCCGGGAGAGCACCAAGGGCCGCTGAGGTTCAGCAGGGCGCGAGTCGGCCCGGTCAGCGTTTCGGCCAGTGCCATGACGGCCGGTCCAACCGGCCCTGGCCGACCAGCTTCGTCTCCCCGTTCTCCTTTTCCAGCTCCAGAGCCCCGACTTCGGCGACTTCGGAGAGAGCCCGGATCAGTGGCAAGGCGTGCGAGACCACCACCACCTGAGTCTCCTTCGCGGCCACGGCGATCAACGCCGCCAGCGCCGGGAGCAGGTCCGGGTGCAGGGAAGTCTCCGGCTCGTTCAGGACCAGCAGCTCCGGCGGCCGCGGCGTCAGCAGCGCCGCCACCCACAGCAGGAAGCGCAGCGTCCCGTCCGACAGCTCCGCCGCCGACAGCGGACGCAACAACCCGTGCTGGTGGAAGCTCACCGAGAGCAAGCCGTCCTGGGAGACCACCGAAAGGCGTGAGCCCGGGAACGCCGCGTCGATCACCGCCGCCAGCTCCGCCACGCGGCCGATCTCGATGATCGTCTGCAGCGCCGCCGCCAGGTCCGCGCCGTCGTGGGACAGGACGACCGTGCGCGTTCCGATCCGGGGCCGGCGGGCCGGGGCCGACGCGTCCGTGCGGAAGTGGTCGTAGAACCGCCACGAGCGGATCCGCTCGCGCACCACCAGCAGTTCCGGGCACGCCCGCGGGTCCGCGAACTCGCTCAGCATGCTGTCGGACAACCGGATCTTGAAGCGCTCGTCACCCCAGCCGCCGGACTCGACCCGCGTGCGCACCACCGGGCCCGCCCGGTCGGCCAGCAGCGAAGCCGGTTTCAAAAACGGCCCGGACCACACCGCCTCGCGCTTGAACTCCGGGTCCAGGTCGAACATCGTCTTCTTCCCGGGCACCGGCAGCCCCAGGTCGAGTGCGTAGCCGAATTCGTCACCGGCGAATCCGAGCCGCAGCCCGACCGCCTTCGTGCGCACCGTGCCCTGGACCCGCGCGCCCGGGCGCACGCCGTTCTCCGGCCCCGCCCACAGCGTCGACGGCAGTCCGCCTTCGCCGGCCAACGCCGCCACCGCGCCGTTGCGGGACGCGTCCGCCAGCAACCGCAGCGCGCGGTACAGGCTCGACTTGCCGCTGCCGTTCGCCCCCGTGACGACGGTCAGCCCGGACAGCGGCAGGACCAGGTCGCGCAGCGAGCGGTAGTTCTCGACGGCCAGCGTGGTCAGCATGCCCCCGAACCTAACCGCCACCCCCGACAGTTCGGATTCGTCCGATCTCTGTCCGGCGCAGCCGTCGACATCGGCGAACCTCAGCAGCGCTAATCTTCAGTCGGCGATCCTATAGGATCTACGGTTTTGGCAAATCGAACCGTGGTCCTCCGATGTCTGACGAACTCGACCTCGAAGGAGTGGTCATGACGGCACGGGGCAGACGGGCCTTGGGTGTCCTCGCCGGACTGACGGTGATGGCGGGCCTGCTCACGGCTCCCCCGGCTCCCCCGGCCACCGCGGCCACCGCGGCCGAGCAACAACAGCAGCCGGTAGCCCAAAAGCCCTACCTGGGCTGGAGCAGCTGGACCGTCCTGAAGGGACTGTGATGCTCAGCGACCTCGGCGTCGACGCAACGGCGCGGCGCTGCAGGACGCGGAGCGGCCGCTGTTCGAGGCGTACTTCGCCCACCAGCGCGACGGCGACGTGTTCGGTGAGATGGCGTCGAAGAGCCGGGACGTCCTGGCCAAGCAGTAGCCTGTAGTCACGACACGGGAGGGGAGTCATGGTGGAGGGTCGCCGCCTCGAAGCCCTGCCGGGCCGGCAGGTGCTGGCCGACGGCGTCTACGAGCAGATCCGCGCGCTGATCATGAACGACGGCATCGAGCCGGGCGCCCGCGTCAACATCGACGAGATCGCCCGCGAGCTGGGCGTCTCGGGCACTCCGGTGCGCGAGGCCCTGGCCCGGCTGGAGTCTGAGGAACTGGTCAGCCGGCTCCCGTTGCGCGGCTACCGCGTCACGGAACTGCTGAACCGCAAGGAAGTCGACGACATGTACGCGCTGCGGCTGCTGCTGGAGCCCCCGTCGGCGGCCCGGGCGGCTTCCGCGATGTCAGATTCTCACGTGGCTCTGCTCGAAGCCGAACTGGCGACGTGTCCTTCGGCGCCGATCGAGGACGCGTACAGCGACTACAAGGCGTTGACGGCGCACGACGCGCGGCTGCACGAGCTGATCCTGCACCTGGCGGGGAACGTGGCGGTCGAGCAGGCGTTCGCGCGGACCCACTGCCACCTGCACTTCTTCCGCCTGAACTACAACCAGCCGTTCGGGGAGCAGACGATCTCCGAGCACCGGGTGATCGTGGACGCTTTGACGGCGGGGAACGCGGCGGCCGCGCGGAAGGCGATGACGGATCACCTCGAGGTGGGGCGGGATCGCCTCCTGTCGCGCCTGTGACGTGCGAAGGCCGCACCGGGCGTACCCGGTGCGGCCTCCCCCGACGACGTCAAACCTGGGTCACTTGACCGGCATCGTCACTTCGTAGATGCGGGTCTGCTGGGCGGCCGCCGCGCGGAAGCCGTTGGCCCACAGGGATTCCACCTGGGACGACTCCTGTGCGTTCGGGTTCGCGTTGGTGCACGACGGGCCGGGGCCACCGCCCGACATCAGCTCCGAGCACGGGCCCTCGTAGTGGTCCGGCAGACCCAGCGCGTGGCCCGTCTCGTGGGCCGTGATGCGGGTCTGGTTGTACTGCTCGGCCTGCGTGTAGTCGATGAAGATCGTGCCGCTGCCGTGGCCGTCCGTCTGCGCGTACGAGCCCTGGGGGTCGTTGCCCTCCGTGTAGTGCAGCGTCGCGCCCGAGGAGCTTTCCTGGAGCTTGACGTTCGACACGGCCGCGTTCCAGTTCGCCGCACCCGCGTTGATCTGGGCGCGGAAGGTGGGGGCGTCCGAGGTGTCGTAGTAGACGATCGTGGCCGCTTCGGTCTGCGCCGGGGCCGCGAAGGCCGGGGCCGCGGTGAGCGGGGTGGCGATCATCGCCAGCGCGACGGCGGCGCCGGGCAGCAGGTACTTCCTGGACATCGGGACGACTCCTTGCCGTGGGGAATTTGCCGGGTTTGCGCGCGCTGGGTGTCGAACTTACGGAAGCGCCCGGCTCTTGTGACCCGACTTTCGTACTGCGCTGCGAACGGTGATTTACCAACCATTTCGACCGGTTGACATGCGCAGGCGTGCATACGAGGATGCGCCGTCCGGCTCAGCCGACCGGGTCCGCCAGCGAGATCTCACCCTCGCGCAGTCGCGATTCACGCCACGCCAAATCGGTCCTGACCAGCGGCTTTCCGCAGTTGTCGCACTTCGTGCCCGGGCGGGTGAGCTCGCCGCAGCCGATGTGCACGAGCTGCATCGGGCCGGCCGCGTCTTCGGACATCGTGTGCGCGTCACCCCACGCGCCGAGTGCGTGCAGCACCGGCAGCGCGTCCGAACCGGCCTCGGTCAGGCGGTACTCGTGGCGGGTCCGGCCGCCGTCGCGATAGGGGAGCTTCGTCAGCAGGCCGCGGTCGACGAGCTTGTTCAGCCGGGTCGTGAGCACGTTGTCGGCGATGCCGAGCTGGCCGCGGAAGTCCTCGAAGCGGGTGGTGCCCGCGGTCGCGTTGCGCAGGATCAGCAGCGTCCACGGCTCGGCGAGGACGTCGGCGGCGCGAGCGATCGGGCAGGCAGTGCCCTCCCAGGTGGTGCGGCGGCTCATGAGTGTGCTCCCTCCTACCTGACTTGCTCCGAGCAAGTCTACGCCGTACAGTCGGCCGCAGCTAGCTTGCAACGAGCAAGCCAGGTGCGAGAGGAGCTCGTCATGGAGATCACGGGTGCGGTGGCGCTGGTCACCGGAGCCAACCGGGGGCTCGGCCGGCAGTTCGCCGCCGCTCTCCTCGAGCGCGGCGCGGCCAAGGTCTACGCCGCCGCGCGGAATCCGGAGTCGGTCGACCTGCCGGGAGTGGTGCCGCTCAAGCTCGACGTCACCGACCCCGAGTCGATCCGGGAAGCTGCGGCGCAAGCGGGCGACGTCACGCTGCTGGTCAACAACGCCGGTTCGTCCACGGGCGCGTCACTGCTCGGCGGTTCGCTCGACGACATCAAGCTGGAGATGGACACGCACTACTTCGGCACTCTCGCCGTGACACGCGAGTTCGCGCCGATCCTCGAGCGCAACGGCGGCGGTGCGGTGCTCAACGTGCTTTCGGTGCTTTCCTGGTTCACCGCGCCCCAGGTTGCCGCGTACTCCGCCGCCAAGTCGGCGGCCTGGTCGCTGACCAACGCGCTGCGCCTGGAGCTCGCGCCGCAGAAGACGCGGGTCACCGCGCTGCACGTCGGCTACATGGACACCGACATGGCCAAGCACGTCGACGGGCCGAAGGTCGACCCGGCGGTCGTGGCCGGGCTCGCCCTCGACGGCGTCGAGCAGGGCCGGCTCGAGGTGCTCGCCGACGACGTCAGCCGGAACGTGCGGGCCGGGCTGTCCGGCGACCTCGCGGGGCTGTACCCGGTGCTCGCCTAATCGCGGAACCGATTCCGGCTTTGTCATATTTCGACAGTTTTTGCTTATAGTGGACCCCGGAATACGGCCACCGTGACCCCGGGCGTATGAATGGGCGGGTGCCGGACAATGTCGAAGCCGGAAACGGCCGAACGAGGAACCGCTGGGGCGAAGGCGAACGGCTGCGCGGAGAGATCCTCGCCGCCGCCGGCCGGTTGCTGGCCGAGCTCGGCGGCGAGGACGGACTGACGATCCGCGGAGTCGCGCGCGCGGTCGGGATCGCCCCGGCCAGCATCTACCAGCATTTTTCCGATCGCGCGGAATTGGTGCGCGGGTTGCTCGACCACGAATACACGCGGCTGGCGGAATCGATGGGCGCGGCCGAAGAGACGCTCGGGGAAACCGACGTGGTCGGCCGCGTCCGTGCGCAGATTCACGCGTACTGCGCGTTCGCCATGGAGAACCCCGGGCATTACCGGCTGATGCTCGCGAACGGCGCGTCGCGTCCCGAGCCCGACGCCCGCGCGGAAGGTCCGCTGCTGGACGTGATCGACCGCCTGACGGCCGGCTTCGAGCGCTGCGTCGAGGCCGGCCACGCGCTGCGGGTGACCCCGGGCCGGGCGGCGGCGGTGGTGTTCGTCGGGGCGCACGGGCGGGTCGCGCTGTTCCACAGCGTGCTGAACCGGACCGGGGCGGAGCTGGTGGAGCCGTTCGTCGACGAGCTGGTGTCACTGGTGTTCGCCTGATCGTGGCGGCGGCTTCAGGTCGGCGGGACCACGATTTCAGAGCGCACGCTGCACGGTATCGAGGTCCGCCACCAGATGTTCCGTGATGAGCCGGGCCCGGCCGGCGTCGCCGTCCTTCCGCGGGACCAGCTCCGCCAGCATGATCAAGTCCAGGTACACGCGGTACAACGCCAGCCGCCGCCGGGACGGCGCGTCGAACCGTGCCGGGCCACCCGCCGCTCGGTACCCCTCGACCAGCGCCGTGTCCAGGTCGCGGAACAGCGTCAGCGAAACGAACTCTGCCACCGGATCGCCCCAGAACGCGCGCTCGGCGTCGATGATGCCCGACACCCGGTCGCCGTCGAGGAGGATGTTGCCCTTCCACAGGTCGAAGTGGACCAGCACCGGTGTCGTCACCAGCTCCAGCAGCGGCTCGTGGCGCTGCACCAGGTGCGAGATCTCCGCCGCCGGGCGGGGGAGGCGCACCCCGTACCGGACCGCGTCCGCCAGGACCGTGTCCGCCATCGCCGTGAACGCCATCGGCCACGTCGGCCGCAAGGGGTCCTGCGGGTAGCCGAACCCGTCGCCGGTGACGCCGTGCAAGCCCGCGACGATCGCGCCCAGCTCGGCCCGCGGGCCGGGGTCACGCAGCTGAGACCACGGGACGCCCGGCAGTTCCGTCATCAGCAGGAACCCGGGCCCGGCCCCGACGACGGACGGCAGCGGGCCCGAGACCCGCCGGTAGTACTCCGCCTCCGTGGCCAGGAGATCGTGCTCATGGGACAACCCCGGCGCGGACGGCGCGATCTTGAGCACCAGCCGCCGCCCGTCGGACAGCGCCAGCCGGATCGCCGTGTTGTACGTTCCCCCGCCGATTTCCTCGCTCGCCACCACCGAAGCCGGGTCGATGCCCGCCGCCGCCAGAGCCTCTTCCGTGCGCACGCCGGAAGTCTGCCACTAGCCGCCGAGCTTTTCCCGTGCGTCGGCCAGATCTTCGGACGTCGGCGCGTCGTCCTGGGTCAGCGCGCGCCGCCAGTAGCCGGTGAACTCGATGACGTCCTTGGCGAGCCCCCGCTCGCCCACGAGGTGGCGCCGCAGCGACCGCACCATCCCGGCTTCTCCCGCGAGCCAAGCGGCCACTCCCGGACCGAGCGAAGCACCCCGCACGGCTTCGAGCAGCTTGGTTCCGTGCGGTGCGCCGTCCCGGTGCAGCCAGCGGACCGGCAGCAGTTGCTCCTCGGCCGCGTCCGGGACCTCCACGAACACCAGTGCGTTGTCCACTTCGGACAGCAGGGTCGCGATGGCGGGCAGCGCCGTCTCGTCCCCGGCCAGCAGCACCGTGTCCGCCTTCGGCACCGGACGGCGGTAGGCGATATCCGGGCCGTAGCGGCCGAGGACGTCACCGTGAGCCGCGGTGCGCGCCCACGTCGTCGCCGGGCCGTCCGCGGAAGCGTGCAGCACGAACTCGACGTCGATCGTGCCGCGATCCCGCGAGCGCACCGTGTAGCTGCGCATCACCGGCCGCTCGTCTTCGGGGATCGCCAGGTACGCCTGGTACCAGCGCATCACGTCGTCGTCGGCGGACGGCAGCCGCACCGGGCGGCCCGGTGGCGGGAACAGGAGCTTGAGCTGCTGGTCGGGCCACGCCTCGAGCGAGTCCAACCCGGACCCGGTGAACGTGACGCGCACGGTGCGCGGGGTCGGCCGCCGCACCGCCGTCACTTCGAGCAGCCCGGTCGGGTTCACGGCTTCCCCAGGTATTCGCGCAGGTGGCGGGCGGTGAGCGTGGAGGCGTCCGCCACCAGCGCGGCCGGCGTCCCCTCGAACACCACGCGGCCGCCGTCGTGCCCGGCGCCGGGGCCGAGGTCGATCAGCCAGTCGGCGTGGGCCATCACCGCCTGGTGGTGCTCGATGACGATCACCGTGTTGCCCGCGTCGACGATCCGGTCGAGCAGGGCCAGGAGCTGGTCGACGTCGGCGAGGTGCAGGCCGGTCGTCGGCTCGTCGAGGATGTACGTCGAGCCCTTCTCGGCCATCCGGATCGCCAGCTTGAGCCGCTGCCGCTCGCCGCCGGAGAGCGTGGTGAGCGGCTGGCCGAGCGTCAGGTAGCCGAGGCCGACGTCGCCGAGCCGGTCGAGGACCGTCCGCGCATTGCCGGACGGGAAGAACTCGCGCGCCTCGGCGACGGACATCGCCAGCACTTCGCTGATGTTCTTGCCGCGCAGCTGGAACAGCAGCACCTTGGGCGTGAACCGCTTGCCCTCGCACTCTTCGCAGACCGACGCGACGCCGGCCATCATCGCCAGGTCGGTGTAGATGACGCCGAGGCCCTTGCAGTGCGGGCAGGCACCCTCGGAGTTGGCGCTGAACAGGCTCGCCTTGACGCCGTTGGCCTTGGCGAACGCCGCGCGGATCGGGTCGAGCAGGCCGGTGTAGGTCGCCGGGTTGGACCGGCGGGACCCGCGGATCGCCGACTGGTCGACCACCACGACGTCGTCGCGACCCGCCAGCGAACCGTGGATCAGCGACGACTTCCCGGAGCCGGCGACGCCGGTGACCACGGTCAGGACGCCGAGCGGGACGTCCACGCTGACGTCACGCAGGTTGTGCAGTTTCGCGCCGGTGATGGAGACGTGCCCGCTCGGCTCGCGCACCTGGGAACGCAGGGTGACCCGGTGGTCGAAGTGGCGGCCGGTGAGCGTGCCGGACGCGCGCAGGCCGTCGACGCTCCCGGTGTAGCAGAGCCGGCCGCCGTCGGTGCCCGCGCCGGGACCGAGGTCGACGACGTGGTCGGCGATCCGGATGGTCTCCGGCTTGTGCTCGACGACGAGGATCGTGTTCCCCTTGTCCCGCAAGCACAACAAGAGGTTGTTCATCCGCTCGATGTCGTGCGGGTGCAGCCCGACGGTCGGCTCGTCGAAGACGTAGGTGACGTCGGTGAGGCTCGATCCCAGGTGCCGCACCATCTTCACGCGCTGCGCCTCGCCGCCCGAGAGCGTCGCGGACTCGCGGTCCAGCGACAGGTAGCCGAGGCCGATCTCGACCAGCGAGTCGAGCGTGTCGCGCAGGTTGCCCAGCAGCGGCCGGATCGACGGCGCGTCGAGGTTCCGGACGAAGTCGGCGAGGTCGCTGATCTGCAGGGCGGCGCAGTCGGCGATGTTCCGGCCGTCGATCTTCGCCGAGAGCGCGGCCTGGTTCAGCCGGGCACCGCCGCACGCGTCGCAGGTCTTGAAGGTCGCGGCCTTCTCGATGAACGCGCGCAGGCGCGGCTGCAGCGACTCGGTGTCCTTCTGCAGGTAGAGCCGCCGGACCTTCACCGCGAGGCCTTCGTAGGTGATGTTGGTCTTGCCGACCTTCACCTTGCACGGGCCCTTGTGCAGCAGATCGTCGAGCTGCTGCGGGGTGAAATCGCGGATCTTGGCGTCCGGGTCGAAGAAGCCGCACGAGAGGTAGGTCTGCACGTACCAGTTGTCCGGCGTGAAGCCGGGGACCTGGATCGCGCCGTCGTGCAGCGAGCGGTCGAAGTCGAGCAGGGCGTGGACGTCGAGGTCGGACACCCGGCCGAGGCCCTCGCAGGCCGGGCACATGCCCTCGGGCAGGTTGAAGCTGAACGCGCCGGACGTCCCGACGTGCGGTTCGCCGAGCCGCGAGAAGGCGATCCGCAGCATCGCGTAGGCGTCGGTCGCGGTGCCGACCGTGGAGCGCGAGTTGGCGCCCATCCGCTCCTGGTCGACGACGATGGCCGCGCTGAGGTTCTCCAGCAGGTCGACGTCCGGGCGCGACAGGCTCGGCATGAACGACTGGAGGAAGGCGCTGTAGGTCTCGTTGATCAGCCGCTGGGACTCGGCCGCGATGGTGCCGAAGACCAGGGACGACTTGCCGGAGCCGGACACGCCCGTGAACACCGTGAGCCGGCGCTTCGGGATGTCCAGGTCGACGCCGGTCAGGTTGTTCTCCCGGGCCCCCCGGACCTCGATCACGTCGTGGGTGTCGGCGGCCCGCCTGGGTGAGGTCATACCGTCCTTCTTGATACTTTAGGCTGTAAGGTGATTCTCGATCGTACATTACTTTATGGTGTAAGGAGTCGGCAAGGTGGTCGTCTTCGCGGGTCAGGGCGACGCCCGGCGGTCCATGGAGCTGCTGTGGGGGCCGCGCGTGGTCGCGCCGCGCACGGGCCCGGGGCCCAAGCCGGGCCTGTCCGTCGAGGCGATCGTCGCGGCGGCGATCGACATCGCCGACGCCGAGGGCATGGCGTCGCTGTCGATGCGCTCGGTGGGGGAGCGGCTCGGCCGCACGGCGATGGCGCTCTACACGTACGTGCCGGGCAAGACCGAGCTGGTCGACCTGATGTACGACCGGACGCTGGGGGAGCTGCCGTCGTCGTATTCGGTGACTTCGGGGTGGCGTGCGGCGGCTTTTTCGCTGGCCGACGCGTTGTGGGACCTGCACCTGCGCCACCCGTGGCTGCTGCAGGTGTCGCCCGCGCGCCCGGTGCTCGGGCCGGGGGAGTTCCACGTCCAGGAGACGCTGCTGTCGGTCCTGGCTTCGACCGGACTGCCGTTGTCCCGGGTCCGCTGGGTGGTGTCGGCGCTGTTCAACATCGTCCGCGGGTCGGTCCAGGCGGCGGCGGAGTCCCGCCAGGCGGCGCGTGAGACGGGACTGTCCGAAGAGGACTGGTGGTACGCGCGATCGGCGTTGCTCGGGGAGCTGGTGCCGGATCTGACGGCCCGGTTCCCGACGGTGGCGCGGCTGGGGCCCTCGGTCGAGCTTTCCGACGAGCCCTACTTGGAGCGCGAGGCGCGGCTGTCGTTCGAGGCGGGGCTGGAGCTGCTGCTGGACGGCGTCGAGACGGCGATCGTCAAGGCTTCCGGGCCTCGATGAGGAACCGGGTCGTGTGGGCGACGAACGGGCCGTCCCGCTCGATCTTCTCGTGCAGCTGTTGGAGTCTTGGGCGGTACTGCTCGACCGTGAACCCCGGGACCATCCAGATCACCTTGCGCAGGAAGTAGACCACCGCGCCGATGTCACCGAACTCGGTGCGCAAGGACTCCGACCGCAGATCGGTGACGGTCAGGCCCACGGCTCCGGCTTCCTGCACGGCCCGGTCGGGGTGGCGGCTGTTCCTGGCCTCCGGTGGCTGCGGGCCCAGGAAGAACTCGACCAGCTCGAACACACTCGCCGGGCCGACCTGCTGCGAGAAATAGCTCCCGCCGGGGCGCAGAACGCGGGCGATCTCCGCCCACGCGGTCGTCACCGGGTGGCGGCTGGAGACGAGGTCGAAAACGTCGTCCCCGAAAGGGAGGCCCTCGGTGGCCACCACGACGACCCCGCGCGGCCGCAACCGGGCCGACGCGGCGGCGACGTTCGGCGGCCACGACTCCGTCGCCGCCATCAGCGGAGGCAGGGAAGGGCACCCGTCGAGGACCTCGCCGCCGCCGGTTTCGAGGTCGAGTGCGGCGTGGACGTTCGCGAGCTTTTCGCCCAGCAGCCGCTGGTAACCCCACGAGGGGCGCGCTTCGGTGGCCCGGCCGTCGAGCCAGGAGAAGTCCCAGCCGTCGACGGACACCGCGTCGGCTTCGGCCACCAGCTCGTCGAACCGCGACTTCCGCACCGGCGGCGGGGGTACCGGCTTGGCGAGCGCGACGGCCTCGAACGCCACCACGACCGGGCCGCGCCGCGTGTCGACCGTGCAGGTGGTGTCGTCCCGGGCGACGAGGTTCCCGAGCGCGTCGGTGAACCCGCCCTCGATCCGGTACCGCACGACCACTCGCGTGCCGAGCGGCAGCTCTCGCAGCAATTTCACAGCCGCGCGCTCAGCTCGTCGTCGGACGGCTCGACCAGGAACGAGCCGTCGTCCCACACGATCGTGGGGATCCGGCGCGCGCCGTCCTGCAGCTCGCGGACCCGGCGCTCGGCCGCCGCGTCGGCCTCGACGTCCACATAGGAGTATTCGACGCCTTCGCGGTCGAGCAAGGCCCGGCTGCGCTTCACGTCCGGGCACCAGGAAGCGCCGTACACCGTCAAACTCATGAAGCGACCTCCGAAGCGACAGGGATTTCCACCGGGGCGGGCGAAGGGTGTCCCAGCTCCGTGAGCCACCCGCGGAACACGAGGTGCAGCGCCTCCGCACCGACGACCGCACCGAGCGGCGGCAACTCCCTCGGGTGCACGACGAAACCGCGCTGCTGCGGCCCGCCCAGCCCGCCGTGCGAGCCCACGTGCGTCTCGAACGGCGATGCCTGGTCCGAGTCCGGGTCGTAGCGGCTGTTGATCATCACGTCGGCGCAGTGCGGGAACGTGTCGACCCGCCGGATCAGGTCCGCCGCGTGCGGGCCGTACGGCAGCAGCGGGTCCTCGCCGACGACTACGCCCGTCGCCAGCCGGTGCAGGCCGTCGCGGCCCAGGACCACCGGGCCGAATTCGCGGCTGCGCACCAGCATGAATCCGACTCCGGGGTGGTCGACCAGCGCCGGCAGCAGGTCGGGGAACTCGCGCTCGATCGTCTCCAGCACGACGCGGCCCTCGTGCTCGGTGAACGACACCATCGCGACGTGCCCGGACACGACCGCCACCACGCCCGGCGCCACCCGCGTCACCGCACCCGGTGAACCGGACTCCGTGCGCGGCCGGTCGCCGCCGGTCTCGGCGTTCTCCACCCGGGCGCGCAGCCGGCGCGCGATCAGGCCGCCGCTCTTCGTCGCCTCCGCCAGCGCCGCGTTGATCTGCCAGCTCTCCGCCTGCCGCCGCTTGCCGGCGGCGGGCGGCGGCGAACCGCCGCACAGCCGTCCGACGCAGGCCTCGATCGTCTCGCCGAACCGCTCCGAGAACGCCTGCCCCTGCGTCTGGCCGTGGTCCGATAGCCCGACGACGTGGTAGCGGCGCGGCGCCAGCCGGCTCGCCCGGTGCAGCCGCGCGATCTGCTGGTCGATCGAGCGCAGCACCGACAGCGTGTCGAACCGCTCGATGCCGGAGTGGTGCGCGACCTCGTCGTAGCCGAGGAAGTCCGCGTACACCACCGGCCGCCCGGCCAGCATGTCGCCGAGGATGGCCGACACGACGACGTCGCGCGCGATCACCGTCGTGCCCGGCCGCGCGAGGGGGTACCAGCCGCCGCGCGGGACCCGCGGCACGACGCCCGCGCGGCGCTGGCGCACCGAGGCGTTGATCTCGCGGAAGACGTCGACGAGCGCGACGAAGAACGTGCGCAGCGCGTTGACCGGGTTCGCGAAGTAGGCGTAATAGCCCGCGCCGAGCCGGTCGCGGCGGCGGTGGCGCAGTTTCTTCGGCACCAGCACGGGGATCGAGCTCATGGTGAGGCTGACGTGGTCGGCGTCGCCGGAGAACAGGTTCCCGTGGCTCGCTCCGCCGCCGGAGAGCAGGCCTTGCCCGTCGGAGTGGCGCCGCTCGATCTCGGCCGCGTCGGTCGGGTGGGCGCACGCCATCACGTGGTCGCGGTCCTTTTCGTACCAGCGGAACCCGAGGATGTCGTGGTTGGAGCCGTGCAGGATGCCGCAGACGCTCGCCCCGGTCTGCGAGCTCCAGTCGGTGTGCCACGGCGTCAGCGTGTGGCTGCCTTCGGCGAGCCAGGCGGCGAACGTCGGCATGTCGCCGTCGCGGATCGCGCGGCGGACGGTGTCGAAGCCGAGGCCGTCGATCTGCAGGAACAGCACGCCGGGCGGCAGTTCGCCCTGGCCGGGCGCGGCGGTGTGGCGACGACGGCGCCGGGCGGCGCGGCGGAAGAAGATCTCGTCCTCGTCGACGGCGAGCAGGCTGGAGATCAGCGCGCCGACCGCCGCCATCCCGAGCGTCACGAGCACCGCGCTGCGGAAGTCGGTGACCTCGACACCGGGCACGGTGCGGAACACCGCCAGCGTCCCGGCGCCGAGCAGCAGGAACCCGAAGACGCCGAAGGTGAAGAACGCCAGCGGGTAGGCGATGCGCATGACCAGCGGCCAGCCGACGCCGGCGAGGAGGCCGAGCAGCAGCGCGCAGACCGTCGGCTGCCACCAGTGCGTCATCCGGAAGCCCGGCAGGAGGACGTCGAGCAGGCGCAGCGCACCGGTCACCGCGGCCCACACCAGCAGGATGCGGGCGACGGCCCGGCCACCACGCAGCAGCCGGCCCTTCGGCGCGGACGTCGTCACACTCGCTCTCCCGTCTTCTCCTTGGCCTTGCGCCGCCACCGGGCGATCAGGTTCATCAGCACGGTGACCAGCAGGACCAGCACCGTCGCCAGCACGGTCGCGATGATCGGCGAGTCGAAGATGCCCCCGCTGAGGATGCCGAGCAAGCTGTACGCGCCCGCCCAGAGCACGCACGCGAGGAGCGCGGCGGGCAGCAGGCGCCGCCAGGGGTAGCTCAGCGCGGCCGCCGCGAGCAGCACCGGGATCCGGCCGGCCGGGACGAGCCTGCCGATCACGACGAGCTGCCAGCCGCGGCGGGCGAACTGGTCACGGGCCTTCTCGAGCTGTTCGGCGGGCTGGCGGCGGCTGATCCAGCGGAACGCGGCTTCGCTGCCGAGGCGCGGGATCCCGAACGTCACGACGTCGCCGACGTACGCGCCCAGCGTGGCCAGGACGATGACCAGCGGCAGGGACAGGTGGTCGGTGGTGGTCGCGACGGCGGCCGCGGCGCCGACGACCGCGCCGGTGGGCACGATCGGGATGATCGAGCCGAGCAGCACGCCGCCGAACAGGGCCGGGTACCCGATGGCGGCCGGGTCGGTCCAGTTCACGCCCGGTCCTCACGGGCGGGGAGCACGACGTCGGCGCCGGGCTCGGTGAACAGGACTTCGGTGGCTCCGCCGGCGGCTTTCACTTCGGCGGCGAACACCCGCGGCGGATCGGCGAGCAGCCGCCGCATCCGCGCGGTGCGTCTCAGGCCGGGAACGGCGAGGGTTCCCCAGTGGACGGGCACGGCGGCGCGGGCCTGGACGATTCCGGCCGCTTTCGCGGCGCGGGCCGGGTCCAGGTGACCCGGCCCGAGGTTCGGCCCCCAGCCCCAGACGGGCAGGAGGGCGACGTCGACCGGGCCGAAGTCCGCCATCCCGGCGAAGAGGTCGGTGTCGCCGGCGTTGTAGATCTTCGTGTCCCCGGTTCGGATCAGGTGCCCGATCGCGGGGCTCTGGGGGCCGTGGGTGAGCCGGGGGCCCCACCGGTGTCCGGAGTGGACGGCTTCCGTGGCGGTGACTTCCAGCGCGCCTTCGGTGACGGTTTCGCCCGGCGCGATCTCTTCGACGTGGTCGAAGCCCTTCTTGGCGAGCCAGGACCCGGCCCCGCGCGGGACGACGATGCGGGTGCGCCGGCCGAGCAGCTTGAGCGACGGCAGGTGCAGGTGATCGCCGTGCAGGTGCGAAAGGAGCACGAGGTCGACGTCTTCGTAGGCGTGCGGTGCCGGCGGCGGCACGACCCGCACGAGCCCGCCGACGCGCGCGGTGAGCACGGGATCGGTCAGGAGCACCCGGCCGCCGACTTCGAGCCGGACCGTCGAATGGCCGAGGAAACGCAGGTTGAAGCCGCTCACGCTGTCGAGTATCGCCCCCTCCCCGAACGAATGCCCGGCGGAGTGGCACGAACGACGCTGCCCGGTGACGGCGAGCTAGCGCCGCTCTCTTCGCCGCGGCCGGGTTCGCCCGGCCCACCGGCGGCGGAGGCGCCGCCACCTCGCCCGGAGGTCCGTGCGGAGCGCCTGTTCGGCTTCGCGGTGCATGCCGATCTCGTGCAGCAACTCGGCGACCCGGATCTGTCTGTCGGTCGGCACCTCAGCGACCGGCCGGCAGCAGCGACGAGATCCGGAGCGACGACGTCCCGATCCCCGTCGGCCGGCCGGACCACGGCTGGTAACCCAGCTCGATCTCCGTGTACCGCCTGACGTTCTCGTGCCAGTGCACGATTCCCGACATCCAGTGGCGGAGCCGCTCGACGTACTCCCGCAGCAGGTCCGGCGCCAGGTCGTGGCTGCGCAGCAACGCCGGCAGCTCGACGTCCGCCGCGTGCTCGAACTCCGCCAGCCGCGCCGCGATCAGGTCGCCGACCACCTCGAACGCGCGCTCCTCCGAGCAGTCCAGGAAGTTCCGCACCACCAGGACGCCGTTGTTGAGCTCGCCCTCGAACTCGATCTCCTTGCGGTAGGAGTACACGTCGTTGAGCAGGCCCGCGTAGTCGGCCGCGGAGTGTTCGAGAGCCTGCACCGGCCGGGTGCGGTACAGCTCGGGCGGCACCGCGCGACTGCGCGACAGGCTCGCCGTCAGGTCCGCGCCGAACGTCCGCCGCCGCATCTCGACGTAGTCGATCGGGTCCGCGATGCGGTTCTGTGCCTGGTTCGCCAGCTCCCACAGCCAGCTCGACGTCATCGTGTCGACCGCGCGGCGCACGTCGGGCCGGTTCGTCGTCCGCGTCCAGACGTCGGCCAGCGCGGCCTCCAGCGGCGTCGACGGCGCCGCACCTTCCATGACCGCCGACAGCCGCAGGTTGCACGCTTTCGCCGCCGCGAGGTCGCGGGTCGCGCCGAAGGCGGTCGGGTAGTAGTCGTCGGCGTACGTGCCCCACGTCAGCCAGTCGCTGGTGACGTCGAGCTCGTCGGCCGTCGCGTCCGGGTGGATGCCCGCTGCGCACAGGGGGAGGTCGGCGGCGCGCAGCTTCCGCTCGTCCCACACCACGCCGTCGAGGATCCCCGTGCGCCGGGCCCAGTCGACGTTCCGGCGGCGGCACGTCTCCAGGTGCGGGCTCAGCCGCAGCGGGAACGGCGGCTCGAAACGAGGCCGTGGCGGGGAAACCGCTTCGAACGGGGTGTGCCCGTACGCCCGCAGCCGTTGCGGCGCCGTCGCGAGCACCGAGGTGAAGATGCGCGCCGCGGACGTCCCGAGGCCGGTCACGCCGCCCGGTTCGGGGCCGCCGCGCCCGGCCAGCGCCCCTTCGTTCATGTAGCGGCTGGACCGCAGGTGCCACTCGTGGCCGCCGGACTGCCAGTCCTGCAGGCCCTTGACGTAGGCGAACGTCGCCGCGCGGGCGGCCGGGTCGACGCCGTGCTCGTCGAACAACCCCGGGACCTCGGTGAGCGCGGTGTGCTCGAACTGGTGCAGGCGGGAGGTGATGAGGTCGTTGACGGCGTCGGCCGCCTCTTGCGTGGTGAGGCCGAGGAACTTCTCGAACACGAGCACGCCGTTGGACAGCTCGCCCTCGTCCTGCACCTCCCGCTGGTACGAGAAGAGGTCGTTGCGCAGGTGGACGCCGTCGGCGAAGCAGTCGCGCAGGACCTCCATCGGCCGGGACGCGGCGATCTCGTCCGGCACCTCGGCGTGCACCGAGTGCTCGACGAGGTTGGCCGACCACGGGGCGCCGCCGACCTTCCGGCGCATCTCGACGTACTCGATGGGGTTGGCGAGCCGGCTCTCGTTGATGTTGGCCAGCTCCCACAGCGACTCTTCCAGCAGCGCCTTCGTGCTCTCGACGAACCGGCGCCGCCACGCGGCCGAGCGGTGCGGGATCGTCCGGGCCCACAGGTCGGTCAGGCCGCGCTCGACCGGGTTCTCCGGCGTCGCGGTGATCTCGCCTTCGGCGGGCATGAACCGATCGAGCCGGTCGAGGTAGGTGCGCGCGCTCTCGATGTCGCCGGTGCGCTTGTACAGCTCGAGGAAGTGGTCGTCGAAGTAGAAGACCCAGACGTACCAGTCGGTGATCAGGTCGAGCTCGTCGCCGCCGGCGTCGGGGTGCGTGTAGGCGCAGAGCAGCGCGTAGTCGTGGGAATCGAGGTCGTGCTCGTCCCAGATGACCGTGCCGTGCTGGGGGACGTCGACCATGTCCATCCCGTACGCCCACGCCTTGCTGTGCGCGCGGGCCCGCTCGAGGTGCGGGTTCACCCGCGCCGGGTAGGGCATGTAGAACTCGGGGAGGACGAACGGCTGCTGAGGCACCCCGTGAGGCAACCAAACGAGGCCGTGGCCCGCCAAGAGAAGCAGGCCGGATGCACACGAACGGGCCGGGCGCGTCCCCCGGCCGGCCCAACCGAGGGAGAGCTGATGACCGACGAGACCCGGGTGACCGACAACCCCGACGAGAACCGCTACGAGCTGTGGGTGGGGGAGAAACTGGCGGGCTCCGCCTACTACGACCTGCGCGGCGACCTCACGGTGTTCACCCACACCGAGATCGACGACGCGTTCGCGGGACAGGGCCTGGGCAAGGTGCTGGCCGCCGGTGCGCTGGACGCCGTCGTCGCGCAGGGCCGGACGATCGTGCCGGTCTGCCCCTTCATCGCCGGATATCTGCGGAAGAACCCGGGCTACGAGGACCACGTTCGCTGGCCGAAAGGGTGAGTGTTACGCCGATCGAGGCAACGTCACTGCGCTATTCGGGTCTGACTTGAGAGGTATGTCCGGATCTGCTGGTTATTAACCAACCTTCGTCGGTGTTGCGTTGGTTGCTCGGCAACGAAAGTGACCGGCGCAGGCTTCGAACCGGCAAACTGGAGGAAGTTGATGACTCCCCGGAAGACCGCCCTCAAGACCTTCGCCGTCTTGTCGGCCGCCGCCCTGACGTCCGGCGTGTGCGCGTCGGCGGCCACTGCGTCCCCACTGGCCTTCGCCGACGCGCAGGCCAACGCCGTCGCCGGCGCCACCCAGGTGGCCGACTCGCTGGGTGCCACTTCCGGTGGCATCTACCTCGAGAACGGCAAAGCCGTCGTGAACGTCACCGACGACGCGTCGGTCCGGAAGGTCGAGGCCGCCGGCCTCACGGCGAAGAAGGTCAACCACACCTTCGCCGCGCTGACCGGCGTCAAGAACCAGCTGGACGCCGTGAAGAACGTCCCGCAGACCGCGTGGGGCATCGACACCAAGACCAACCAGGTCGTGGTGAAGGTCTACGACGCGGCCAGCAAGGAGACCGCCGACAAGGTCACCGCGGCCGCCGCCCAGTACGGCGACAGCGTCCGCGTCGAGCACCGCACCGGCAAGCTCTCGCTGTACATCGCCGACGGCGACGCGATCCAGAACGACCAGGGCCGTTGCTCCCTCGGCTTCAACGTGACGCGCGGCGGCTCGCCGATGCTGCTCACCGCGGGCCACTGCACCAACCTCGGCGGCACCTGGGCCGGTGGCGACGTCTCCGGCGCGCAGGTCGTCGAGAGCGACTGCCCGGGAGCCGACTCCGGTCTGCTGACCCGTCCGAACGGCTCCGGCCCGGGCGAGATCAACACCGGCCAGGCGATCACGAGCGCGGCGGCCCCGACGGTCGGCGAGCAGATGCAGAAGCAGGGCTCGACCACCGGCGGCGGCAGCGGCGAGGTCACCTCGGTCGACGAGTCGGTCAACTTCGACGTCGGCGTCCTCAACCACGAGTTCGGCACCACCGCGCACACCGACCACGGTGACTCGGGCGGCCCGGCGTACGACGGCTCGACGGGCCTCGGCACGCTGTCCGGCGGCGACACCGTGACCAGCTACTTCTACCCGCTCACCCTGGAGCTGCAGGCTTACGGCCTCGAGCTCGCCTGATAGATCACGACCCGCGGGGTCCCGTCACACGCGTCACAATCCAACACCGCAGCGCGAAGCGCTTCCGTTGAGGGCGGCGGTGGGGGCAAGGGCGGAGGGTGACGGGACCCCGTTTCCATTCAGAGCCGCTTCGCGCGGTAGACGGCGTCGGTGTGGTGGCCCTCGCCGCGCGTCTCGCACGTCTCGACGACCCATTCCCCGGCGTCGCCGAGGTAGCTGGTGATCTCCTCCGGCTCGAAGTACAGCTCCTCCGGCGGCTTCTGGCCGTCGAACTCGCGCATGGCCTTCGGCGAGTGCCCGACGACCAGCAGCGAACCGCCCGGCCGGATGGCGGCAGCGGCCGCCGTGAAGACGTCGCGGCGCAGGTCCGGCGGCAGGTGCATGTACTGCGCGGAGATCAGGTCGTACTGCTCCTCCGGCTGCCACTTCAGGATGTCGCGGTGCAGCCAGCGGACGTCCACACCCGCTTCCTTGCCGGCTTCCTCCGCGCGGGCGAGCGCGACGGTCGAGATGTCGGCGCCGTCGACCGTCCAGCCCTGCTTCGCGAGCCAGATCGCGTCGCCGCCTTCGCCGCAGCCGAGGTCGAGGGCGCGTCCGGGCGTCAGCCCCTCGACCTCTGAGCTGAGGTTCGTGTTGACGTTCCCGCTCCAGATCCGGTGCTCGTCACGCTGGTACAGCGCTTCCCAGAACTCTTGCTTGAGCATGTTCTCGACGACCATGGGCTGGTCGTGTGCGTGGGGCATGGCTCCTCCTCGGTGACGTCCCCAGCATGCGGAGGACGTCACCGAAGAGGCAAATCGCGTTGCCGGATTGGCAACTCAGGCCGGGCCGTACACCTGCATCTCGTACAGCGAGTAGCCGTACGACGTTCCGCGCGTGACGCCGTTCATCCGCACGTAGCGGCCGTTGCCGGCCAGGCCGGTGAGGTCGTCGGTGGCGCCGTTGCCGGTCGTGGTGCTGTAGATCGTCGTCCAGTTCGTGCCGTCGGCCGAGGTCTGGATGCTGTACGCCTTCCCGTACGCGGCTTCCCAGCTCAGCTTGACGTGCGAGACCGCCTTGGGGGCGCCGAGGTCGACGCGCAGCCACTCGCTCGCGGAGCCTTCCTTCGACGCCCAGCGCGTGCTGGTCAGGTTGCCGTCGAAGGCCGCGCTCGCCGGGTAGGACGCCGACTCCGTCGACGACGCGGTCGCCGTCTTGCCCTGGGAGAGCAGCGTTTCGGCGCCCCCTGTGATCGTCACGGCGAGCGAAGCGGTCTTCGTCCCGCCGGTGATCGTGACCGTCGCCGAGCCGGGGGTGGCGTTCGCGGCGGCGGCGACCGTGGCGGCCGAGGTGCCGCCGGCCGGCACCGACGCCGGGGAGAAGGACACGGTGACGCCCGCGGGAGCGCCGCTCGCGGACAACGTCACGGCGTCCGTGGCGGTGACCGTGGCCGTCGCCGTGTCGCCTGGTGCCACCGAAACCGACGAGGGTGTCACGCTGAGGCCGCTCGGGGTGCCGGCCGCGGTGAACGTCCAGCGCGCCTGGGTGCCCGAACAGCTGCCCGCGGTGAGTGTCGTGCCCGAAGCCCGGAAGCACTTCTTGCTCGTCTGGATGTCGGAAATGGTGCCGTCGGGGTTGATGGACCACTGCTGGGCCGGGCCGCCGGTGCAGGTCTGCAGCACGATGGAGCTGCCGGAGATCCCCGCGCATTTGTCGTCGATCACGAGGAATGCGCCGTGAAACGTGAAGCGCTGGGCGTCACTTCCGGCGCAGGCGGCGACCTTCAGCGTGGTCCCGCTGCTCGGCGCTTCGAGGCACGTTCCGGTGGACTGGTTGCGGTACTGGCCGACCGTCGTGTTCGGCTGCGCGCCGCCCCAGCACGCACCGGTGCCGGTGTTGAAGATCGGCGTCGCGTCGTACGGTTCGTCCGACGGCGGGTCGACGACCACCGGCTCCATGACCGGCGTGTTGTCGGCGTTGTAGTGCGTGAGCGCGTCTTCGCAGTCGATCGCGTCGAAGGCGCTGCCGCCCTTGCCGCCGAGCCAGAGGTCGATGTGCCGGAGGCCGGGGCCGCCGTTCGGGCCCTCGCTGTTCCAGTCGTCGGAACACTCGTCGCAGCCGTCCTCCATGACGAAGTACTTCTTCACCCGCGGCACCCAGACCTTGGTGCCGGGCTTCAGTTCGTCGCTGCTGGTGGCGAAGGTGATCGGGTCGGCGTAGCTGCCCTTGCCGCCCGCGGTGTCGTGGATCTGCGGGTAGGCGATGTCGCCGCCGGGTGGGGTGTTGTCCCACCAGCCGTAGAAGGTGAGGAACGTCGGTTGCGTGGTAGCCGCGCTCGCCGTGCTCGCGCCGATGAGCGCCGAGGTCAGAGCGAGGAACAGGGTCACGACGAGCACGAAAGCGCGCCGGGTCATGCTGCCTCCGGGAGGGGGTGGGCGGACGATGACGGGCGGCGTGGGTTCAGGTTCGCCGGGCGGCGGCTCGCCGTCAAGACTTGTTCGTAAAGTTTCCTAACAAATCGGATCCGTGTCCCGGTCGGCGGGAAAGTCCAGCGGGTGCGGGCTTTCCTCGGCGAAGATGGCGCCATGAGCGAACAGCGGGAAATCGTGGTCACCGGGGGCGGCACGGGCATCGGGCTGGCGATCGCCGCCCGGTTCGCGGCGGCGGGCGAGCGGGTCACCGTCACCGGGCGCCGCAAGGACGTGCTGGAGGCGGCCGCGGAACGGATCGGCGCGCGGGCGGTGTCGTTCGACGCGAGCGATCCGACAGCGGTGCAGGCCGCGCTGGCGGAACTGCCTTCTCGGGTGGACGTCCTGGTCAACAACGCGGGCGGCAACACCGATCGCGTCCGGGAAGCGCCGGTCGGTCTCACCGGGCTGGCCGACGCGTGGCGCGCGAACTTCGACGCGAACGTCCTCTCCGCGGTACTGGTTACTGCCGCGTTGAAGCCGCGCTTCGCGGACAACGTGCGGGTTGTGACTCTCGGTTCTGTCGCGGCGAAGCAGGGCTCCGGCTCGTACGGCGCGGCGAAGGCGGCGATCGAGGCGTGGAACACCGACCTCGCGCGGCAGCTCGGTGCGTCGGGCTCGGCCAACGTCGTCGCCCCGGGCGTCATCCTCGACACGGAGTTCTTCCACGGCACGCTCACCGAAGAATGGCTCGAATCCCGGATCTCGGTGGCGCTCAACAAGCGGGCCGGCGCGCCGGAAGAAGTCGCGGAAACCGTCCGGTTCCTGGCTTCGCCGGGAGCCGGCCACATCACGGGACAGGTCGTGCACGTGAACGGCGGTGCTTACGGGGCCCGCTAGGCCATCCGGGTCGGAAGTGGGTCGAACGTCCCACGACGGCGCCGGTTCTCTCCATGGTGGAAGAGTCCCCGACCACCGCAGAGAGGTGTGATCCGCCGTGACGGCGACATCCGAAACCCCGGCCCTCCCCACGGCACGACCGGCCGGATGCCCGTTCGATCCGCCCGAAAACTACGCCACGCTGCGGGAAACCGCGCCGACGTCGCAGGTGCGCTGCCCGGCGGGCATGGACGCCTGGCTGGTGACGCGGTACCGCGACGTCCGCGCGGTGCTCGCCGACCGCACGATGAGCTCGCGCGGCGCGTCCTCGGTGCACGTCAAGCCCGACGCCGATCTCGACTTCGAGATCAGTCCGGGATCGATCATCCAGCTCGACGGCGCCGACCACTCGCGCATCCGGAAGATGGTCATCGCGGAGTTCACCGTGCGGCGCGTGGAAGCGATGCGCGGCTACGTCCAGGAGCTGGTGGAGAGCCACCTGGACGCGATGCTCGCCCGGCCCGGGGAAGCCGATCTGGTGCGGGACTTCGCGTTGCCGATCCCGTCGCTGGTGATCTGCGAACTGCTGGGCGTCCCCTACGCGGATCGTTCGCGGTTCCAGCGGCAGAGCGGGTTCCTGGTCAGCACCGACGCCACGCCCGAAGAGGGGAAGCAGGCGTACGACGAGCTTTCCGGCTTCCTGGCGGAACTGTTCGCCGACAAGCAGAAGAATCCGCAGGACGACCTGTTCAGCCGGCTGATCGCCCGCGGTGTGGCCTCAGGTGACCCGCTCACGATGGAAGAGCTGGTCGTGCTCGGGCTGAGCCTCCTGGTGGCCGGCCACGAGACGACGGCCAACATGATCGCGCTCAGCACGCTGGTGCTGCTGGAGCACCCGGCCCAGCGTGACGTCGTGCTGGCCGCGCCGGAGCGGGCGATCGAGGAGCTGCTGCGGTACCTGTCGGTCGTGCAGTTCGGCGTGCTGCGCTACGCGACCGCGGACGTGCAGGTCGGGTCCCGGTCGGTGAAGGCGGGGGAGTGGCTGGTGGCGGCCCTGAACTCGGCCAACCGCGACGAAGAGCTGTTCCCCGGCGGCGACAAGCTCGACTTCCACCGCGAGTCGCCCCGCACGCACGTCGCGTTCGGGTTCGGCGCGCACCAGTGCATCGGCCAGCAGCTGGCCCGCGTCGAGCTGCAGGAGGCGTTGACGCGGCTGTTCCGCCGGGTGCCCGGCCTGCGGCTGGCGGTGCCGCGGGAGTCGTTGGCGTACAAGCACAACACGCTGGTGTACGGGGTGCGGGAGCTGCCGGTCGCGTGGGGGTGAGAATGGCGGCATGAGCACCTCACCGGCCCGGCGGTTGTGGGCGGCCGTGGAGCCGCTGCACGCGGTCGTCTACTTCGCGCCGGAGACGGCCGCGGCGGCGAAGGAGGTGGGCCTGCGGGGGTACTGGATGGGGTACTTCGCGGGCCGCCTCGCGCCGCTGGGCCCGATCGGCCCGGCAGCGGCGACGTCGATGCTGTTCGGGTTCGCCCCGGCGATGGTGGCGCGGGCCCTGCCGGACGCGTGGTCGTTCGCCGCGCCTCTTGAGGTGCAACGCGCTCGGCTTTCGGCTGTCGAAGCCGCTCTTTCCCGCGTCTTGGGTTCCTCCGATCACTCCGAGCTGACGTCCTTGCTGGAGCAGGCCGCTTCCGCGTGCCGCTTCGACGGGCGCCCGCTGGCGGCGGCGTGGTCCGCGGTGCCGCGGCCTTCGGGGGTGCTCGGCCGCTTGTGGCTGGCGGCGACGGTGCTGCGCGAGCACCGCGGCGACGGTCACGTCCTGTCGGCGGTCCACGCGGGGTTGACGGGCCTGGAGACGACGGTGACCCACATCGGCGACGGCGTGCTCGCCCGCGGCGACGTCCAGCCCCACCGAGGCTGGTCCGACGCGGACTGGTCGGACGCTGTCTCTCGGTTGGCGGCGCGCGACCTGCTGGATTCGTCCGGCCGGCTGACGGCTTCCGGCACGTCGTTGCGGCTTCGGATCGAGGAGGACACGGACCGGCTGGCGGCGGCCCCGGTGGAGGCACTGGGCTCGGCCGGTCTGTCGCGGCTCTTGGAGCTGGCGGTCCCGGTCGGTCGCGCGGTGGTCGACGCGGGGGTGGTCCCGATCCCGAACCCGATGGGCGTGCCCCGCCCCTGAGCCGTCGATTCCGGGGGGTCCCGTTCGACGCACCGGTGAACCGCACCCGGACATCGGAGGACCCATGACGTTGCTGACCGGCAAGAACGCGATCGTCTACGGCGGCGGAGGCCGCATCGGCGCGGCCGTGGCCACGGCTTTTGCGGAGGAAGGCGCTCGGGTCTTCCTCACGGGCCGCACCCGGTCCCGGCTGGAGGAGGTCGCCTCGCGCATCCGCGCGGCGGGCGGATCGGCCGAGGTGGCCGAGGTCGACGCCCTGGACGAGCGGGCGGTGGACGACCACGCCGCCGCGGTAGCGGCCCAGGGCGGGCTGGACATCTCGTTCAACCTGATCGCCCACGGCGACGTCCAGGGCACGCCGCTGATCGACATGAGCGTGGCCGACTACGAGCGTCCGGTCCGGACAGCGGTGCGAACCCAGTTCCTGACGGCCCGCGCAGCGGCCCGCCACATGGTGAAGCGGGGTTCGGGCGTGATCCTCCTTTTCGGCGGCGCGGGCGAACCAGTGCGCGAGTTCTCGGTGGGCGGGCTGCAGGTGGCCTTCCACGCGCTCGAGGCGATGCGCCGCCAGCTGGCCGCGGAGCTGGGCCGGCACGGGATCCGGGCGGTGACGCTCCGGACGGGCGGAATCCCGGAGACCCTGCCGGCCGGCTTCCAGGGCCGAGAGGCGATCGAGGAGAACATCGCGGGCAAGACGATGCTCGGCCGAGCGGCCACCCTCGCCGACGTGGGTGCGGTGGCGGCCTTCGTGGCCTCGGACCGAGCCCGGACGATGACGGCCTCAACGGTCAACCTCAGCTGCGGCGCCTTGGTGGACTAGCGAGGTGGCGGGCAGCGGGTCGGGGCGCGCTGCCCGCGCCGGGTCACCGGCGTGCCGTGATCTGCTGCACCGTCCACCCGTTGCCGTCGGGGTCGGCGAAGTGCACGAAACCCACGTTGTTCAGGTCCGCTTCACCGTCCCAGGCGCCCATGCCGTGGACCTGGATCTCGCTGACCTCGACGCCACGCTCGGTGAGCATCGCGTGGGCCTTGGGCAGGTCGTTGACCACCAGCTGGAGCCCCTTGAGCGAACCCGGTGGCATGTCCGGCACCGCGCCGCGGCCGAACACCACCGAGCAGCCCGACCCCGGCGGGGTCAGCTGCACGATCCGGACGCCCTCGGCGGGTGCCACGTCATGGTCGAGCGTGAACCCCAGCTGATCGGCGTAGAACGCTTTCGCGCGGTCCACATCGGACACCGGCACCACGACCACTTCGAGCGTCCACTCCATCGCGTGTCCTTCCGTCGACCAGGCTCGGCGGAGCACACGCTACCCGTGCTCGAGGTCTTCGCGTACCGCTCGTCAATCCTCCGCGATCAGCCGCCGCACCGCGTCCACCACGAGCTCCCGCCGCTGCTCGCGAGAGAGGGTGGTGCGCACGCCGAGTTCCGAATTGGTCGTCGCCCACGCCGTCGAGATCGACTGGATCAGCACCAGCAGTTCCATGGGTGTGTAGTGCTTGGACAGTCTCCCTTCGTTCTGTGCGCGCTGCAGGTAGTTCAGCCGGACTTCGTTGGCCAGCACTATTTCGGTGACCCACTTGCCGTCGGGTCGCTCCAGCCGGTGCCAGACGGCCAGCCGCAACGTCTCCGGCTGCTCCTCGTACCGGTCGAAGAGCTTTCCGGCGTAGCCCGGCAGGTCGTCGGCGTCGACCGGGACGTCGAGGACGAACTTGCCGACCGACTCGCCGAACACCGTGTCGAACAGGCTGTCCTTGTTGGTGAAGTACTTGTAGAGCATCGCCTTGTTGCATCCGGCGGCGTCCGCGATCCGGTCCACGCGGGCGCCTGCGATGCCCCGTTCCGCGAACTCCTCCGTGGCGGCGGCGAGCAGTCGCCGCTTCGTCTCCGCCGCATCTCTCATGCCACCACTCTAGCAACTAACCGGTTGGTTGACAAACTCGTCCGCGAGGTGTTTCCTGAAAGCAACCAACCGGTTAGTTGGCCGGTGCGGATGAGCAAGGAGAGAGCATCATGAGCAGGACTTGGCTGATCACCGGCAGTTCCCGCGGGTTCGGGCGGGAGCTGGCCCGGGTCGCGCTCGAGGACGGCGACCGGGTGGTCGCCACCGCGCGCCGGCCGGAGCAGCTGAAGGATCTGGTGGCCGAGCACGGCGATCGGATCCGTGTGTTCGCGTTGAACGTGACGGACCCCGCGGCCGCGCGCGAGGCCGTGTCGTTCGCGGTGCGCGAGTTCGGTGGGCTCGACGTCGTGGCCAACAACGCCGGTTACGCGAACAGCGCGCCGATCGAAGACATGGCGGAGGACGACTTCCGGGCCCAGGTCGAGGCCAACTTCTTCGGCGTCGTCAACGTCACGCGCGCGGCGCTTCCGGTGTTCCGCGAGCAGGGCTCGGGGCACTTCCTGCAGTTCTCGTCGGTCGGCGGCCGGGTCGGCGGGTCGCCGGGGCTGGGGGCCTACCAGGCGGCGAAGTTCGCGGTGGAGGGGTTCTCCGAGGTGCTCAACGCGGAGGTGAAGCCGTTCGGCGTCAAGGTCACGATCGTCGAGCCGGGCGCGTTCCGCACGGACTGGCAGGGCGCCTCGATGGAGCGCGCACCGGTCCGCCCGGAGTACGACGCCTCGGTGGGGGAGATGCACCGCCTCCGCGACGCGACCGACGGCAAACAGGCAGGCGACCCGGCCCGCGGAGCCCGCATCCTCGCCGACGTGGTCCGGCTGGACGCGCCGCCGCTGCGCCTCCTGCTCGGCGCGGACGCGGTCGAAGCGGTGCAACGGTCCGAACGCGCCCGCGGAGCCGAGGTGGAGGAGTGGGCTGAGGTGAGCCGGTCGGCGGTGTTCGCCGCGGAGTGAGGAAACCGAGGAGCTGACGCCGCGGGTGGGAGCGCCGCGGCGGGCTGCGGGCGCGGTCAGTCGTAAGCGGGGCGCAGCGAGTCACGGCTCCCGCGCCAACGTGCCGGCTCGCGAACGTGACCGAACCGAAGTCGCCACGTGGGCCGACCTCAGACCGGGCCCGGGACGACAGTCGCCAGGTGGGCCGACTAGGCCGGCCCCGGGGACGACAGTCGCCAGGTGGCCGACTCAGACCGGCCCCGGAGCCGACTCCCTCTGCTCGACCACCAACCGCTGGTGCCGGGCCGCGCGCACCCGGTCGCCGCAGGTTGTCGAGCACCAGCGGCGGCGGGCGTGCTCGCGGAAGAAGAACCGCACGCAGCCGTGGGCCTCGCACGGGCGCACCAGGGGGCCGAGGTCGCCGGTGACCACGTCGATCGCGTCGCGCGCCAGCGCGGCCAGGGCCTCCTCGAGGCTGCCCGGGCTGCTGCTGCGCCACTCGCGGTGCGGCCCCGACGGCCAGGTCAACTGGGGCGCGGCGGCGTCGGCGCGGGCGGCCGCGTTCACCGACTCCAGCGCGGCCGCGGCCGGTGAGCGGTCCTCCGCCAGGGCGGCCAGCAGCTCGCGGACAGCTGCCCGGAGGTCCGCGACGCGGCCCAGGTCGTCCGTGTCGAGCGAGGCGGCCGGGAGCTCGTGCCGGCGCAGCCACTCGGCGGTGGCGTGGGGCTCGGCGAGGTCGTCGACCTCGCCGCCCGCGCCGAGCCGGCGGGTGTTGACCAGCGCCAGCGCGGGTGAGCGCTCCTCGCCGGGTGCCGCAGTGACCATGTTCGCCTCCCGAAGTTCGTCCGTCATTGTCCCGACCCATTGACAGCCTACGCCACCTCATGGATAAATAGAAAAGTATCCATGAGAGATGAGGAGTGACCCATGACCGCCGTGTATCACCGCTTTGCCACCGTTGCCGGGCGCCGGCTGTTCTACCGGGAGGCCGGGCCCGCCGACGCGCCCACGATCGTGCTGCTCCACGGGTTTCCGACGAGCTCGCACATGTACCGGCACCTCATCCCGGCGCTGGCCGACCGCTACCACGTCGTCGCGCCCGACTACCTGGGTGCGGGCGCGTCCGACGCGCCGACGGTGGACGAGTTCACCTACACCTTCGACGCCCTCGCCGAGCTCACCCTCGGCCTGCTCGACGAGATCGGCCTGGACCGCTTCGCGCTCTACATCCAGGACTTCGGCGCACCGGTCGGCCTGCGCATCGCGGCCGGGAACCCGGAGCGGGTCACCGCCATCGTCACGCAGAACGGCAACGCCTACGTCGACGGCCTGGGTGCCGGGCTGCCGCAGCGGCTCGCCGCCGGCACGCTGACCGAGGAGGACCTGCGCGCCATGGTCAGCCTCGACGTCACCAAGGCGCAGTACCTCGACGGCGTGCCCGACCCGGCGCTGGTCAGCCCGGACGTCTGGATCCACGACCAGGCCCTGCTCGACCGGCCCGGCGGCGCCGAAATCCAGCTGGCCCTGCTCGCGGACTACCACCACAACATCGGCCTGTACCCGAAGTTCCACGAGTACTTCCGGACCAGCCAGGTCCCGCTACTGGCCGTCTGGGGAGGCAACGACGGGATCTTCGTCGCCGACGGCGCCCGCGCCTACGCCCGCGACCTGCCCGACGCCGAGATCCACCTGCTCGACTCGGGCCACTTCGCGCTCGAAAGCCATCTGGACGCCATCGCCGGGTACGTCCGCGGATTCCTCGGGAGGGTGCTGACGAACTGAAATCCTTTCTCCCCCAACGGCTCGGTGAGCGGGACACCCGGTGCGGCGCCGGTTGACCGGTCCGGCGCTCCGCTCGTAGGGTTCCCCGAGATCGCCCTGGCTCCAGGTCGGTCCCGGTCCCGGAGAACCCCGCCGTCGCCAGGCATCCGCCTCTGCCTGTGCCGACGGGTCGTTCGCCGACGAGTCGTTCGCCGACGGGCCCGGGTGCGCAGCGGACCGGAGCCGTGGCGGCGGGACGGTGTTCCGCGGAGGCGTGCCGAATCGTCTACCCTCCGCACCAGCAGGGTGGAGGACGGGATGACCAGACGGATCCGGGTGGGGACGATCATGGCCGCGGTGGCCGCGCTCGTCGCCGGGACGATCAGCGCGGCGGGGCCGGTGCGGGCCGCGGATGCCCTGCTCTCGCAGGGGAAGCCGGTGACGGCGTCGTCGGCAGGCGGGTGCTGTCGGGCGCCGGGCGCCGTCGACGGCGACTCGGCGACCCGCTGGGCCAGCGCGGCGGGTGTCGATCCACAGTGGATCTACGTCGACCTCGGCGCGGTGGCGCACGTCAGCCGGGTGCGGCTGCAGTGGGACGCCTCGTGCGCCACGGCCTTCGAGATCGACACCTCCGCCGACCACGGCACGTGGACGCGGATCTACGCGACCACCACGGGAAAGGGCGGCGTCGAAGACCTCACTTCGCTCGACGGCACCGGCCGCTACGTGCGGGTGCACGGCACGAAACGCTGCCGCACCGACGCGTCGAAGGGCTACTCGCTGCAGGAGTTCGGCGTCTACGGCTCGGCCGGCGACGACGTGCCGCCGTCGCCACCCGGGACGCCGACGCTCGTCGGGGTCACCCCGATCAGTGCGACCGTCTCGTGGACCGCGGCCACCGACGACCAAGGCGTCGTGGGCTACGACGTCTACCGCGACGGTCAGCTCTGCGCCGGCACCACCGGCGCCCTCACCGCGACCTGCGGCAACCTCAACCCCAACGGCAACTACGGCTTCTACGTCAACGCGCGCGACGCGGCCGGGAACGTCTCGCAGGCCAGCGGCACCCTCGCGGTGAAGACGCCGCCGTCGGACGACCACGCGCCGCCGTCGGTGCCCGGGAACGTGCACACCACCGCGGTCGACAGCACGTCGATCGGCCTGGCGTGGACCGCGTCGACCGACGACGTCGGCGTCACCGGCTACCGGATCTTCAACGCCGGCACGCAGATCGGCACGTCCGACACGGCGAGCACCACCCTCGGCGGCCTGACCCCGAGCACCGCGTACCACCTGCAGGTGCGGGCCGTCGACGCGAACGGCAACCTGAGCGAGCCGAGCACGCCGGTCCTGGACGTCACCACCACCGGCGGGTCGGGCTGCTCGCCGTCGCAGGGCGTCTGCGGTGCCACGCAGGTCGGGACCGACGACGACGTCGTGTGGGGCCTGGTCACCCTGCCGGACGGCACGATCCTCTACAACCAGCGCGACGCCCACTCGATCGTCCACCTGGACCCGAAGACCGGGGCGAAGAAGACGATCGGCACCGTGCCGAACGTCCAGAGCACCGACGGCGAAGGCGGCCTGACCGGGCTGGAGATCAACCCGGCGTCGTTCGCCACCGATCACTGGCTCTACCTCATGCACACGTCGCCGGACGACAACCGGATCGTGCGGATCGAGTACGACCCGGCCGCCGACTCGTTGGCCACGGGCACCGAGCAGGTCCTGCTGACCGGCATCGCGCGCAACAAGTTCCACGACGGCGGCCGGCTGCGGTTCAGCCCGGACGGCCGGTACCTGTTCGCCGGCACGGGTGACGCGCAGAACGGCGACAACGCGTCGAACACCGGCAGCCCCAACGGAAAGGTGCTGCGGATCAACCCGGACGGCTCGATCCCGGCGGACAACCCGTTCCACAACGCGGTGTGGAGCTACGGGCACCGGAACGTCCAGGGCCTGGCGTTCGACTCGCAGGGCCGGCTGTGGGAGCAGGAGTTCGGCAACAGCGTCATGGACGAGACGAACCTGATCGTGAAGGGCGGCAACTACGGCTGGCCGTCGTGCGAGGGAACGTCCGGCAGTTGCGGCACGGCGGGATTCATCGCGCCGAAGAAGACGTATCCGGTGGCGCAGGGTTCGTGCAGCGGGATCACGATCATCCACGACGCGCTGTACGTGGCGTGCCAGCGCGGCACGCGGCTGTACCGCGCGGAGATCAGCGGCTCTTCACTGACGAACGTGCAGACGTTCTTCAACGGGACGTACGGCAGGCTCCGCACGGTGGAGCCGGCCCCGGACGGCCGGATGTGGCTGGCGACCAGCGTGGACGGCGACAAGGACAGCACGCCGCACAACAGCCACAACCAGATCCTGCGGGTGGCGGTGGGTTAGCCGCCGAAGGAGACGCGAGAGCGGTGGCGGTGGGTCAGCCGCCGAGGAGACGCGAGAGCGCATCCCGCGCTCTCGCGTCCTTCGACGCCAACGTGGTCAGCTCCTGCGCCAACGCCGCGAGCCAGTCGTCGACCGCGGCTTCCTTGCGGCTGATCACCACGCCCCGCACCACCTGGTGGATCTCCGCCGCGACGCCGCCGTGCTTGCCTGTGCTCAGCACCAGAATCCGGTCCGGCGTCCGGACGCGCACCGCGACCGCCTGGCCGTCGCGGCCCGCGACGCGGTCGGCGAACGTGCGCCGGCGGTCGACCTCGACCATGCCCGGTGGCAACGCGTTGCCCAGCGTGTCGGACAGGACCCGGTGGTAGGACTCGACGTCCGCGCGGTCCGTGCGCAGGGCCGCCACCAGCAGGTGGAAGTCCAGCTCGCCGCCCATCAGTCGGTCAGGGGCAGCACGAGCTGCGGCTTGGCGATGTGGTGGTCGGCGCGCAACGGCTTCACCGCCGTGCCGATCGCGAAGAACTCCGTCGTGTGGCCGCCCCAGCGGTGCGGCAGCGACAGCAGCTGCACCCCGACGATGCCCTCCGCCTCCAGCTGCTCGGCTTCCGCCTGCATCCGCGACATCGCGAGCTCGCGCGCGTCGTACAACGCTTCCGTGTACTGCGGGATCTCGACGTTCTGCCCGATGTTGCCCATCATCTGCCGGAACCGCTGGTGCGCGATGTGGTACACGCACGTGCCCATCACCATGCCCAGCGGCGCGTAGCCGGCCTGCACCAGCGTCCAGAAGTCCTGCCCGGACAGGTCCGAGGTGAACGGTTTCCCGGTGTTGTTGCGCCATTCGCCGGGTTCGTCGGCCTTCACCGCGGTGCCGACGGCGATGAACTCGGCGAGGTCGCTGCCGAACTCCTTGAACTCGATCTCCAGGCGGACCGCGACGATGCCGTCGGCGCCGAGGACGTCCGCCTCCGCCTCCATCCGGGACATCGCGAGCTCGCGGGCGTGGTACATCGCCTGCGAAAGCCGGTCCATCTCCTGGTTCTTGCTCCACCGTCCCATCTGGAACCCGACGTGGTAGATGCTGGAGCCGAGCACGAGCCCGAGCGGCCGGAACCCGGCTTCGCGCACGAGGAGGAACTCGTTGACGCTCAGGTCGGACGTGAACAGGCTGGTCTTCTGACCAGGTCGCATCTCGGCGAGCCGGCGCATCGCATCCTCGGGGATGCGATGCGCGGCGGGATCCGCGGTGGTCACGAAGCCTCCTCAGGAACGGTTCAACGGCAGGATCTTGAGCGCGCTGGTCGGGGCGGCGCGGCCTTCGTGGAAGCGGGCGATCGCGGTGCCGGTCACGGTGGCGATGCCGGCCACCGCGACCTCCTGCACCGGCCACATCCGCAGGGTCATGCCCGAGACGATGCCGCCGTCGGCGCCGCAGTCGCGGATCGCGCGGGCGAACTCCGCCCGTGCGGCGCCGCGGACCTCGGTGACGACCTTCGTCGGCGCGTCGACTTCGGTGTTCCCCGCCAGCGGGTTGACCTGGTACTGCATGGTGTAGTCGAACTGGGCGCGCCCGGCGACGCCGACCGCCATCCGCACCGGCACCCAGCCCGCCTGCATGAGCTTGCCGACGTCCTGGCCCGGCAGGTCGGTGGTGAACAGGCGACGTGGCCGCTGGCCGGTCTCGGCGCGGACGGCGGTGCCGAGGGCGGTGAACTCCTGCATCACGTCGTCGAGCGCGGTGATGGTGACTTCGATGCCGAGGACGCCGTCGGCGCCGAGGGCGGTGGCTTCCTGCCCGAGCCGGTCGAGCGCGGTGGCGTAGCCCTGGCGCAGCATGCCCGAGAGCAGCTTGACCTGGTCGCCGGCCCACGCGGCCGGCCCGGTCCAGCCGACCTGCTGCACGATGCAGCCCATGACCTCGCCGACGGGGGTGAAGCCGGCCACTTCGGCGCCGACGGCACCGGGCACGCTGAGCAGGGAGGTCTTCAGCCCGGACGCGGCGTAGCGCTCGACGCGGGCCCGCGCGACGGGCGGCAGGCCACGACCGTCCCACTCGGGCACTGGCTGACCTCCTTCGACCGGCTTCGCTTCCCATCGTGGCACGGATCCGCGCCGCCGCGCGGCGCGCGCGGGGCGATCAACGGGTATGTCCGGAAGGTCCGGTCGCGGCCGGCGAGATCACTGCCGCACGCCCGGCGGAGGCCCGGCCAGCGGCAGCACCGGGAGCGACGCCGTCGGCGCGGCACCCGCACCGAACCGCGCCACCGCCGTGCCGAACACGCTCGCCACCGCCGTCGCTCCGGTGTGGCCCAGGGCCCACGCCCGCAACGTCGTCGAGGTCACCAGGCCCCCGTCCGCTCCCGAGGCCCGCACCGACGCCAGGAACTCCGCCCGAGCCGCCGCCCGGACCCCGGTCACCAGCGAGGTCGGCACCTCGGCCTCCGCGCCCGGCCGGTCCGTCATGGCGAGGTCGTACGCCGTCGCGCTGTCGATGCCGATCGCCACCGTCACCGGGACCCAGCCCGCCAGCAGCAGCTTCGCCACGTCCGGACCGGACAGCCCCGTCGTGAACGGCCGCGGCGGCCGCTTTCCCCGCACCGCGCGCACCGCCGTGCCCAGGACGACGAATTCGTGGACCGCCGCGCTCACCCGGGTCACCGTGCAGCCGATCGCCAGGACGCCGTCCGCGCCCAGCGCCGTCGCTTCCGCGCGCAGCCGGTCCAGTGCCGTCGCGTAGCCGCGTCGCAGGCCCGATGTCACGTCCTCGTGCCGTGAGACGACGCAGCCCATCACCTCGCCGATCGGCCGCAACCCCACCGCTTCGGTGCCGACTGCGCCCGGCACCGACAGCAGGGACGTCCGCAGCCCCGACGCCGTGTAGCGGCCGGCGCGCGGGTGCACTAGCGCCAGCTGTCGTCGCCGAAGCCGAGGGTCACCGGGCCTCGGCGGGATGTCTCGGCGATCGTCTCGGCGGGCAGGACGTCGTCGAGGAACGCGTAGTCCGGGCGCCGGTTCCGCGCGTGCCACTCGGCGATCTCATGCCAGCCCGGCGCGGCCAGCGCGCCGCCGAAGTGCTGGACCGACAGGCCGGCCGTGAGGCCCGCGAAGCGCAGGCGGTCGGCCAGCGGCCAGCCGGTCAGGGTCGCGGCGACGAACCCCGCGCCGAAGACGTCGCCCGCGCCGGTCGCGTCGAGGACGTTCACCGGCAGCGCCGGGATGTCCGCCGTCTCGCCCGTGGTGCCGTCGACCGCGAGCACGCCCGCCGCGCCGCGGGTGATCACCGCGACGGGCACGAGTTCGGCGAGCGCCGACAAAGCCGCTTCCGGGGTGTCCGTGCGGGTGTAGCGCATCGCCTCGACGTCGTTGGGCAGGAACGCGTGGCAGCACGCCAGCTGCTCGAGCAGCGCGGCCGACCAGGCCTGGGACGGGTCCCAGCCGACGTCGGCGAAGACGAGGCTGCCCGCCTGGTGCGCGCTGTGGACCCACTCGGCGGTGTCGAGGCCGATGTGCGCGACGGTCGCGCGGCTCGGCGGCGGGGAGCCGGCCAGCTCGGCGACCGGGACGGGCGGCGGATGGCCGTGGGTGATCATCGCGCGGTCGCCGGCGTAGGCCAGCGAGACGGTGACGGGGGAGTGCCACTCCGGGAACCGCCGCGACCGCGAAAGGTCGATGCGTTCCTGCCGCGAAAGCACGTCCCAGCAATAACGCCCGTAGACGTCGGTGCCGAACGCCGCCGCCAGCGACGTCCGCAGGCCGAGGCGGCTCAGCGCCACCGCGAAGTTCGCGATGCCGCCCGGCCCCGAACCCATGCCACCCGTCCACACCTCCGTGCCCGGTTCCGGCGGTCCTTCGAGCCCGGTGAAGACCAGGTCGAAGAACAGCAGGCCGGACAGGAAGACGTCGATGTCGGGTGCGGGCTCGGCCGGCACGGGCGCCTCCAGGAATCGAGGATGCGCACGAGCGTGCTTCAGGTGCGCGGAATGCGCAAGAGCCGCGCAAACTCGATCGCCAGATGAGCGAATTTGACTGCTATCGTCCCGGCATGCTGCCCCAGCGTCGCCACGAGCTGATCCTGCGGGCCCTCCGCGCGGAGGGCCCGGCGCCGGTCGGCGTGCTGGCCGAACGGCTCGGCGTCAGCCAGGCGACCATGCGCCGCGACCTGGTGCAGCTCGACCGTGAGGGCCGGTTGACCCGGGTGTACGGCGGCGCGATGGCGGCCGATGACGTGCCGTTCGCCCACGTGGCGGCGGAGCGTGCCGGCGAGAAGGACGCCGTCGCCCGGCGCGCGGCCGGCCTGGTCGCGGACGGCGACACCGTGCTCCTCGACATCGGCACCACCGCGCACCGGCTGGCGCGGCACCTGCGCGACCGCGCGCTGACCGTGATCACCAGCAGCCTCGCGGTCTACGACGAGCTGAAGGACGCCGAAGACGTCCAGCTCGTGCTGCTCGGCGGCGTGGTCCGGCGCAGCTATCACTCGATGGTGGGATTCCTGACCGAGGACGCGCTGCGCCAGGTCCACGCCGACACGGTCTTCCTCGGCACCAGCGGCGTCCGCGGCGACGGCCACGTCATGGACTCGACGGTCGTCGAAGTGCCGGTCAAGCGCGCGATGATCGCCGCGGGCGACCGCGTGGTGCTGCTCGCCGACGCCGGCAAGTTCCCCGGCACCGGGCTGGCCCGGGTCTGCGGCCCGGACGCGCTCGACGTCGTCGTCACCACCACCGGCGCCGACGAGCCGACGTGCGCGGCCTTGCGCGAAGCGGGCGTCGAGGTGCTGCGATGAGGCTCGCGATCCTCGGCGGCGGTGGCTTTCGCGTGCCACTCGTGCACGGCGCACTGCTGAGCGGCGGCGGGGTCACCGAGCTGGTCCTGCACGACGTCGACGCCGGGCGGCTCGGCGCGATGGAGCGCGTTCTCGCCGAGCAGGCCGCCGGCGCGCGAACAGCGCCGCGGCTGCGCACCACCACCGATCTCGCCGCCGCACTGTCCGATGTGGACTTCGTGTTCTCCGCCATCCGCGTCGGCGGGCTGCGCGGCCGCCGCCTGGACGAGCAGATCGCGCACGCGGAAGGCGTGCTGGGCCAGGAAACCGTCGGCGCCGGCGGCATCGCCTACGGCCTGCGGACGGTCCCCGTCGCCGTTGACCTCGCGCGCACGATCGCCGAGCTGGCGCCGAAAGCGTGGGTCATCAACTTCACCAACCCCGCCGGGATGGTCACCGAGGCGATGACCGCCCACCTCGGCGAGCGGGTGATCGGCATCTGCGACTCGCCGGTGGGGCTGTGCCGCCGGGTCGCCCGCGCCCTCGGCGTCGACCCGGCGGCGGCGTGGTTCGACTACGCCGGCCTCAACCACCTCGGCTGGCTGCGCGCGGTCCGCGTCGGCGGGGAAGACGTCCTGCCGCGGCTGCTCGCCGACGTCGACGCGCTGGAATCGTTCGAGGAGGGGAAACTCTTCGGCGCGGACTGGCTGCGCACTCTCGGTGCCCTGCCCAACGAATACCTGCACTATTACTACTTCGCGCGTGAGGCCATGAGCCCACAGTCGCGCGGTGCCCAGCTGCTGGAGCAGCAACGCGGCTTCTACGCGGAACCTTCGCTGATGTCGTGGGAGCGCACGCGCCTGGAGCGCGAAGCGACGTACATGGCCGAGACGCGCGAAGGAGAGCGTGACGATCTCGAAGGCGGCGGCTACGAGAAAGTAGCCTTGGCGCTGATGCGCGCCATCGCGTACGGCGAGCGCACGACGCTGATCCTCAACGTCCGCAACGGATCCGCGCTCCCCGGCGTGCCGGGGGACGCGGTCGTCGAGGTGCCGTGCGTCGTCGACGCGAACGGCGCCCGGCCGCTCGCCGCCGGACCGCTCGACGACCACGCGCTGGGCTTGGTGACGGCGGTCAAGGCCGTCGAGCGGGCGACGATCGAAGCGGCGACGACGGGTTCGCGCGACGCCGCGTTGCGGGCGTTCGCGCTGCACCCGCTGGTCGACTCGGTCTCCGTGGCGCGGCGGCTGCTCGACGCTTACGTCGCCGCGCACCCGGAACTCTCCTACCTGGCTTAGGAAAGTTCGCGCAGCAGCGGGGCCAGGCGGCCGGCGAGTTCGTTGTCGACCCGTTCGATCTCGCCGATGAGCAGTTCGGTGACAGCGCGGAAAGCCCGTCCGGCGTCCTCGATGCCGCGAAGGAGCGTCGCCTCGAAGGGTGCGGTCACCGAGGCGGGCAGCTGGTCCAGGCCGCGGCCCTCGACCGCGGGCACGCCGTGCCGCAGGCAGGCCAGCGCCAGCGCGTACTCGCGGACCCGGCCGATCATGTACTCGGCCTGCCAGCCGCGGCCGCGTTCGATGCTCGACCGCGCGTGCAGGGCGTGCAGCCAGGCGAGGTCGATCAGCCGTCGGGCGTCCGGGGGCGGCGACTGCGGGCGGTCCTGCGGCGTCCCGAACAGCAGGCGGAACTTCGGCGTGGTCGCGCCGAAGTCCGCTTCCGGCCAGAACGCCAGGTCGGCCTGCATGGTGTTCGCCAGCAGGAAGACGCGGAACACGGTCCGCTCGAACACGACGTCCAGGTGGTGCACCGCGCCGTGCTCGCGGTACATCCGCGCGGTGAAGTCCGCGAGCACCGGCTCGAGTTCGCCGGCGACGGCGAACGCGAGGTCGATGTCCGACCACGCGTCTTCGGCGTCGAGCGCGGCCGAGCCGGTGAGCGCAGCGCCGGTGACGCGCTCGTCCGACCGGGCCGCCTCGATCAGGGCGTCGCGCAGCAGGTTCCGCTCCCCCGGGGTGAACATGATCCCCAGGCTAGACCGCCGCCATCGCGTTGAACTCCGCTTCGGCTTCCTCGCGTTCGGTGTACAGCGACCACGCCTGGTCGGCGATGTCGTCCGGGTCGAGCGTGCCGACCGCGAAGCCGTGGTCCTGCTTGGTGAACTCCCGGTGGATGTCGCCGCGCTCGATGAGGCCGCCGATCGTCAACGCTCCCGCGTAGACGCCGGTTTCGCGCAGAGCCGCGTTGAGCGTCAGGACGTACATGCGCAACGCCGCCGACGCCGGTGCGAGGGTGCCGAGCATCGGCATGGGGTGCTTGCCGCTCAGACCGCCGGCGAAGAGCAGCGCGCCGGAGCCGCGGTCCAGCATGCCCGGCAGGACCGCTTCGACGAGCCTCGCGGCCGGCAGCACGATCGACTCGAACGGCGCCCGCAGCGCTTCGGCGCCCGTTTCGGTCAGCGGGCCGGGACGGGGGCCGGAGAGGTCCGCCGGGCCGAAGTAGACCGTGTCGAGCTCGCCGACTTCGGCCTCGATGCGAGCTAGAACGGCTTCCAGTTCGGCGGGATCGGTCACGTCCGCGGTGTAGGTGTGCGTGGTGCCGCCCAGGGATTCGCGGTAGCTCGCGTGCCGGGTGTCGGTGCGCGAGACGAGCGCCGTCGCGAAGTCTTCTCGGGCGAAGCGGCGGGCGATCGACAGGCCGAGCCCGGGACCGGCGCCCAGTACGGCGATGACTCTTGGCAAGAGGTCCTCCTCCAAAAGAAAATGAGACTGTCCTCAACTTATCCCTAAACTGAGGGAGCCGTCAACTTCGCTGGATCGTGCGGCGAATGTCGTCATGGGTTCGGACCACTGGCCTAGGGGGCTGCTCCAAGCGTGTAGAACATGTTCCAGTTTGCTCGGCGTACCGACACGATGTGCGCCATGGATGCCGAGCTGACCCGCCGCCAGATCCTGCGCGGCACCGCGGCGGGCGTGGGCCTCGCCATGACACCCGGGCTCGCGAACGCCGCGAACGCGGCGACCGTAGGGGAGTACGACGTCGTCGTGGTCGGCTCCGGAGCCGCCGGGATGACCGCCGCGCTGACGGCGGCGAAGCGCGGGCTCAGCGTCGTCGTGCTCGAGAAGGCCCCGACGTTCGGCGGGTCGGCGGCCCGGTCCGGCGCCGGGATCTGGATCCCGAACAACCCGGTGCTGCTCGCCGCCGGCGTGCCGGACACCCCGGCGAAGGCCGCGCAGTACCTCGCCGCCGTCGTCGGGCCGGACGTCCCGGCCGCGCGGCAGCAGGCCTTCCTGCGCAACGGCCCCGAGATGATCGCGTTCGTCATGGCGAACAGCCCGCTGCGGTTCCGGTGGATGGAGGGCTACAGCGACTACTACCCGGAGCTGCCGGGCGGCCTGCCGAACGGTCGCTCGATCGAGCCGGACCAGTTCGACGGCAACCTGCTCGGCGCGGAACTGGCGAACCTGAACCCGCCGTACCTCGCGACACCGCCGGGGCTGGTCGTCTTCAGCGCCGACTACAAGTGGCTGAACCTGGCCGCGGTCAACGCGAAGGGCGCGGCGGTCGCCGCCACCTGCCTCGCCCGCGGCACGGCCGCCGCGCTGGCCGGGCAGAAGCCGCTCACCATGGGGCAGTCGCTCGCGGCGGGTCTGCGGGTGGGGTTGCGGCAGGCGAACGTCCCGGTGCTGCTGAACACGCCGTTGCTCGACCTGAACGTCGAAAACGGTGCGGTCACCGGGGTTTTCGTGCCCGGCGGGCTGGTGCGGGCCCGGCGCGGCGTGGTCGTCGGCTCCGGCGGGTTCGAGCACAACGCCGCGATGCGCGCGCAGTACCAACGCCAGCCGATCGGGACCGAGTGGACGGTCGGCGCCAAGGAGAACACCGGTGACGGTCACCGCGCCGGGCAGCGCGCGGGCGCGGCGCTCGACCTGATGGAGGACGCGTGGTGGGGCCCGGCCATCCCGGTCCCTGGCGACCCGTACTTCTGCCTGGCCGAGCGGACGCTGCCCGGCGGGCTGATCGTCAACCAGGCCGGCAAGCGGTTCGTCAACGAAGCCGCGCCGTACAGCGACGTCGTGCACACGATGTACGACAAGAACCCGACCGCGCCGGACATCCCCGCGTGGCTCGTCGTCGACCAGAACTACCGGAACAAGTACCTGTTTCGCGACACCCTGCCCCTGCTGCCGTTGCCGGACTCCTGGTATGCCGCCGGCGCGGTCTTCAAAGCGTCGAGCATCCAGGCGCTCGGTTCGGCGATCGGCGTCCCGTCCGCCGCGTTGAAATCCACTGTGGACCGGTTCAACGGCTTCGCGTGGTCCGGAGTGGACGGTGACTTCCGGCGTGGCGCGAGCGCGTACGACCACTACTACACGGACCCGTTCGTACTGCCCAACTCCTGCCTCGCGCCGCTGTGGGCGCCGCCGTTCTACGCGTTCAAGATCGTGCCCGGCGACCTCGGCACGAAGGGCGGCATGCGCACGGACGCCCGGGCGCGCGTGCTCCGCCCGGACGGCTCGGTGATCCCGGGCCTGTACGCGGCCGGCAACGCGAGCGCGGCGGTGATGGGGCACAGCTACGCGGGCGCCGGCTCGACCATCGGCCCGGCCATGACGTTCGGCTTCGTCGCCGGCAACGACGTCTAGAACTCCTTCTGCATCAACGGAAGGACTTCGGTGCCGAGCAGTTCGATGGCCCGCATGACGTCCTTGTGCGGTACGCCGGACCAGTCCATCTGCAGGGCGTAGCGGTCCGCGCCGGTGAGCTTGCCGACGGAGATCAGGCGTTCGGCGATCTCCTGCGGGCTGCCGACGAACAGCGCCTGCGCGTCGCGGGTGTACTGGTCGTACTCGGCGCGGGTCGGGACCGCCCAGCCGCGGGCCTTCGCGCCGTACTTCATCGTCTCGAGCCAGTACGGGTAGAACTTCTCCTTGGCGTCCTGGGAGTTTTCGGCGATGAAGCCGATGGCGCTCATGGTGACGTGGAGGTCTTTTTCCTCGTGGTCGCCCGCCTCGGCGGCTCGGCGGTAGAGGTCGACCAGGGGGGCGAAGCGCTCGGGCCGTCCACCGATCACGGCGTACACGACCGGCAGGCCGAGCAGCCCGGCCCGGATGGACGACTCGGGGTTGCCGCCGGTGCCGATCGAGATGCGCAGGCGGGCGCCGTAGGGGCGGGGGAGGATCCGTGCGTTTTCCAGCGGTGGGCGGAACTTGCCGGACCAGGTGAGCGGGTCTTCGCGGTCGATGCGGAGGAGAAGGGCGAGCTTCTCTTCGAAGAGCTCGTCGTAGTCGCCGAGGTCGTTGCCGAAGAGGGGGAAGGACTCGGTGAACGACCCGCGGCCGGCGAGCAGCTCGGCTCGGCCGTGGCTGAGCTGGTCGAGGGTCGTGAACTGCTGGTAGACGCGGACCGGATCTTCGGTGCTGAGGACGGTCACCGCGGAGCTCAGGGTGATCTGGCTGGTGACGCTCGCCGCGGCGGCCAGGACCGTGCCCGGGTTGGAGATCGCGTACTGGTCCAGGTGGTGCTCGCCGAGGCCGTAGAAGGAGAGGCCCAGTTCGTCGGCGAGTTTGATCCGCTCGAGGGTGTTGGCCAGCGTCTGCGCTACGGACGGCTGGTCGCCGGTGTGCGGGTCCGGCGCGCGGTCGCCGAAGCTGTAGATGCCGAGTTTCATGGAGCGTTCAACTATCTCGGGGACGGATTCGTTCCCGCGGAAGTGGGGGCGAACGATCGTTCTTGCAGAGGAGTGGAGGCGGGAGTGAACGATCGTTCTTTCTACTGCGCGTCTTAGCCGAAGCGGGCCTGGATGGCGTCGAGGTTCTTCTCGGACAGCTGTAGCGCGGCGGCGCGGAGACTGAGGCCGTCGAGGGTGGCTCGCTAGAACATGGCCGTCACGAGGTCGCGCATCCGCGTCCGGACCTTGCCGTAGGCTTCGTCGGCGTCCGGGCCGACGTCGCCGAAGAGCGTCCACCACCACCACGAATTGGTCGCGGAGTTCGCCACGAAGTCCGCGAGGCCGCCGACCAGCTCGTCGAGTCCCAGGCCGCCGACCTCGATGCGGAAGGCGTCGGCCAGCCGTTCGGTCGCCGCCGCGCGATCTTCGAGCAGCGGGTAGACCGCCTGGACCGAACTGAGCAGGCCGATCTCCGCGATGACGTCGTCGATGACGTCCTGCCGCAGGCCGAGGTCCTCGCCCATGGTCCAGTAGCGCTCGATGAGCGGGCGCATGGCGTGCAGGTAGCGGGCGACGACGTCGCGGGCGCGCTCGTCGTACGGGTCGAAGTCGATGCCGCCCTTGGCGCCGCCGAGGGGAACGTACCGGCCGTCGGGGTCGTAGTTGAGGCCCTCCTAGAGTGTCATGCCTCGGGCCAGGCCGCGGACCCCGAAGACCGTGCAGCCGCGGCGCATCCGCAAGCCGCCGCTCGCCACACCGCGGACCAGCCGGTCGATCACCAGGTAGCCGCGGCACCCGGTGACCGGGTCGGTCCACGCCACTTCGAGCAACGCCGGCTCGGTCATCGTCCTCCCTCGGCTCCTGAACGGCCGGTCAATACCAGCCGGATTCCCCGGTCGCGTCAACCGCCGAGCCGAGCTCGTGCGCCATCGCCTGCTCGACCCACCGAGCGCAGTCCGCGGCGGTGACGGTGCCCTCCCGCGCGACGACCTGCACGGCGAGGCCGTCGAGCAGGGCGGTCAGCCGCCACGCGGCGCCGTGCGGATCCAGGCAGCGGAAGTCCCCGGTACCGACGCCTTCGGCGATGAGCGCGACGACGGTGTCACGCCACCGGAGGTCGAGGCGTTGCAGGACGGCGCGCAACTCGGCGTCGCGCATCGCCGCGGCGCCCGCTTCGATCCACAGCTTCCAGCCGTCGGCCTGGGCCGGGCCGTACAGCTCGAGCACGGCGCGCAGCCGGGCCCGGACCGGGCCACGACGAGCCAGCTCGTCGCGAAGGGTGGCGAGCTCCTTCTCGGCGGCCTGGCGGAAGGCCTCGATGATCAGGGTTTCGAGGGTGCCGAAGTGGTAGAAGACCAAGGCGGTGCTGACATCGAGGGCCTTGGCGACATCGGCGGCGCGCACGCCGGCGATGCCGCGGGCGCGGATCTGCCCGAGCGCGGCGAGCACGATCTCCTCCCGCCGGACGGCCACGGCCTTGCGCGTCATGCGGTCACCGTACCCAGGGCCGAGGCCTCCGAAGGTCGGGTGTTCGGCGGGGTCAGCAGCGGAGTTCGGTGACGAGCGCCCGCAGCCACGGGCCGGCGATCGCGGGCTCGGCGGAGATCGTCCGGACGAGGCTGTCGCGCACCTCCGCGGAGCGCCCGGCGTCGACGAGCGCGAAGGCTTCGGCCAGCGCGCGCCGGGTCGCCTTGCCGTGGTCGGGGGTCCGGACGGTCTCGTCGCTCCAGCGCTGCCGCGGGAAGGACGGGGTCAGCTTCGGCTGGTCGTTGCCGAAGTAGGACCAGACGTCCCGCGCGAGCGACACGTTGCGCACCGCCGCGGCGGGCAGTTCCCGCGTCCAGGCGACGTCTTCTTGCCAGCGCCAGGCGTCGGGGCGGATCGGCTGGCGGAGGGTGACGCCGAGGAACCGCAGCTTGCGCCGGATGACGTGCCAGGCTTCGCGGTCTTCGTCGATCCAGTCGCGCAGCTGGAGGTAGAGCTCGGTGAAGGTGTCGCCTTCGTAGACGAGGTCGACGAAGACGGTCGGCCGGGTCCCGCGGGCGAGAGCGTGGGGCGTGATCCCGGCGGCGGCGAGGTTTTCGCGCAGCAGCCGGACATCCCGCCGGCCGAAGCCGTGCCGCGGCTTGAGGGAGAGGGGCAGCCGGCGAACGCGACCGAGCCACGACGTCTGTTCGAGGGCGCCGCCGAGGAGGTCGTGCATGCTGTCGAGCGACCGGCCGACGAAGTGGAGTTCGCCGTCGCCGCAGCGGGCGAGGACCTTGGCGGTGCAGGTGGTGAGGTCGTCGAGGAACCAGAGGTGCGGTGTTTTGGTGTCGTCGAGGAGCGTCCCGACCTGGTCGGGACGCACCAGGTCCCACCGGAAGGGTCGGTTCGTCATGGGGCCAGGGTAGGTTCGGGATTCGTTGGGAGGCAACGGATTTTCGGAGGCTTGGGCTGGGACTGCGTGGGCCGCCGGGCTCAGTCGGTGGTTGGTGCTGCGGGTCGCGGGTTCGGGTGGGGCTGCGCGTGGCGGCGCGGAGTTGGTGGGGGATCGGGAGTTCGGACGCTGGGGAGAGTCGGGAGCCGGGAGCGCGGCTCGGCCGAGGGAAGTAGGCGGGAGCCTCGAACCAACCGACAGTCGCCGCCGGAAGCAGCGGGTTGGCCGGGGAACCGCGGTCTCGCGGTTCCCCGGCCCGCCAACGGGAACGACCACTCAAGCCGTCCACTTCGGATCGCGGCCCAGGTACCGCAGCAGCTCCGACACCGCGTCGTCGCCGGTCGGGCCGTCGAGCGCCGGGGCGTACGCGAACCCTCGGAGTGGCTCCGCCAGCTCCTTCGCCACCGGCAGCAACGCCTCCGCCAGCTTCTTCGTCAGCGGGGATTCCTGGCCCGTCGCGATCGCGATGTCCCATGCGTGCACCGCCGCGTCCAACGCTGCCGCTCCCACCGCTACCGCCGCCGGGAGGGCGCCCTGCGGCAGGGGAGTCGGAACCGCCTCCGCGCTCGGGGAGACCGTTGCGAACGCCGCTGCCGCTGCCGCCAGCTTGGGCTCCAGGAACCCCGGCACGTCCTCCAATGAGCCCGACGGTGCGAACGGGTTGAAGTCCGGGCCCGGCTCGCCCGTGATGAACGCCGCGTAGCCCTGCTGGTCGCCGCCCGCGTGCTGGACCACCTGGGTCACGTTCCACTCCGAGCACGGCGTCGGGGCCGACCAGTCCGTCACTCCCGCCACCGCCCGGCGCAACGCCTCGTGGGCCGAAGCCAAGACCGGCCACGGCGACGACAGACCCGCGAAGAACGTGCGGATGTCCGCGACCAGGATCTCGGGTGCCTCGTGTGCCGAGTAGTGGCCGGCCGCGTCGCGGGGGCCGCCGGTGCCCGAGCGCGTGTCGTACGCGTTCCAGCTGACGATGTTCGCGTGGTCGCGCTCGGCGAACCGGCGGATCGACTGGAAGTCGCCCGCGAACATCGCCAGGCCCGTCGGGACCGTCGTCGGTGACGAAGGGTGCGAAGGAGTCTGCGCGTCTTCGAAGTAGAAGCGGATCGACGAGCCTCCGGTGCCCGTCAGCCAGTACAGCGCCACGTTCGCGATGACGAAGTCCGCGTCGAGGTGCTCGCCGAACAGCTGGGCGTTCCACGCCAGCAGCGCCAGCGGGGAGTCGGCCAGCGCGAAGGCGAGGGTGTGCGGCTGCTGGCTGTGCAGCGTGTTGAAGGAGAACATGTTCTCGTAGAACCACTGCAGGTGCGCGAGCGCGGCCTGGTCGGCCTCGCTCAGGTCCGCCATCTCCGCGGGGTCACCGGACGGGAACGAGAACAGCTGCGTGACGTGCACGCCGACGACCTTCTCCGGCGCGAGCCGCCCGATCTCCGGCGAGATCATCGACCCCGCGTCGTTGCCCGCCGCGCCGTACGACTCGTAGCCCAGCCGGCTCATCAGCTCCGCCCACGCCGCCGCGGTGCGGTGCGTGCCCCAGCCCGCCGACCGCGCCGGGCCCGAGAACCCGAAGCCCGGCAGCGACGGGATCACCAGGTGGAACGCCGGCGCCTCGGCCGACTCCGGCTCGGTCAGCGGGCCGATGACGTCGAGGTACTCGACGACCGAACCGGGCCACCCGTGCGTCAGCACCAGCGGCGTCGCGTCCGCGCGGGACGACCGGACGTGCAGGAAGTGGATCTGCTCGCCGTCGATCTCCGTGACGAACTGCGGGTACGCGTTGAGCCGCGCCTCGAACGCCCGCCAGTCGAACTTCTCCAGCCAGTGCTCGGCCAGCGCCCGGACGCGCTCGTTCGTGACGCCGTACTCGGCGGGCAGGTCGTCCGGCCAGAGCGCCCGGCGCAGGCGGTCCTGCACGTCCTCCAGCGCGGACTGGGGGATCTCGGCGCGGAACGGGCGAAGGGCGGGGACCGTCATGACTGGCTCCTCGAGACTGGAACGGAATGGTTCGTTCCGAACCGTACCAGAGCGGAACGATCCGTTCCAGTGGTAATCTCCATCCATGCCCGAGACCGCCCTGCCCGGCCGCGCTGGCCAGGCCGCTCGCAACAACGTCGTCATCCTCGACGCCGCCCGCCACGTCTTCCTCGCGGACCCGAAGGCGCCGATCTCGCAGGTCGCCGAGCGCGCCGGCGTCGGCATCAGCGCCCTCTACCGGCGCTACCCCAGCAAGGAGGTCCTGCTCTCCCGGCTCTGCCACGACGGACTCCGCACCTTCATCGCCGAAGCCGAGGCCGCCGACGAGGAGCCGGACGGCTGGGCCGCGCTCACCGGCTTCCTGCGCCGGGTGGTGGACGCCGACGTCCACTCGCTGACCGTCCACCTCGCGGGCACGTTCACCCCGACCGAGGAAATGGGCGCCGACGCACGCCGGGCGAACGAGCTGACGGCGGGGCTCTTCGCCCGGGCGCGCGGGACAGGGCGGCTGCGGGAAGACGCCGTCACCGAGGACATCGGCATGATCCTCGAGTGCTGCGCCGCGATCCGCGTGGACGACGCGGAGCGCACCGCCGAGCTGCGCCGCCGGTACCTGGCGATGCTCGTCGAAGGACTCGAAGCGGGAAAAGACCGTGACCTGCCCGGTCCGCCGCCGCGTCCGGGTGAGATGAACGGCCGCTGGCGTCCGTCTTGACGGACGTGCCGCGGCGCGTCCGGATGGCGGTAACGAATTCCGGGAGTGCGACGACTGATCAGCGTCGGGTGTCCACGAATACCACGCAGCATCTGTCAGAGCGGCATTCCCCGGACGGAACAGCGAGACCACGACTATGCAAAGAACCTGGCGACGGGCCACGATCCTGTCTTCGGTGGCCGCACTGGCCACCGCGTTCATCGCGATGGCACCCGCCGCACAGGCGGAGCTGCCCAGTAGTTCTGTCGAAGTCAGCACCACCACGGTGCTCCCGGGACAGACGTTCACCATCTCGGAAACCGTTCACAACGACCGCGATTTCACGGTTACTTTCGCGAAGGCCGCCATTTACGGCACCCCGACGCCGATCACCGACATCGCCGACATCGTTTCCTGCACCAACACGACGGAAGTCGGCTGCTTCCAGCTCGGCAGCAGCTACCGCGCCGCGTTCGGCGACCTCGAGGCGGGCGGCACGAAGACCACGGTGTGGACCTTGCGCGTCAAGGACACCGCGGCGCCGGGCCAGTTCACGCTGCAGCACCAGTTCGTGGGCGACAACTACTCCTTCGACACGTTCGACGGCCCGGTGATGACGATCGGCAACCCGAACACCGTCGCCGACGTCAAGGTCGCGCTCGCCGCGACCGGCCACGGCGGGTTGAACGCGCGCATCGACTACACGCTGACCGTGACGAACACCGGCCCGTCGCCCGCGACCGGGATCCGTGTCGTGGCAACGTATGCGTCGGGCCTGTCGTTCGGCAGCGCCACCGGCTGCACCCGCGTGGGCAGCAGCCGGGCGTTGAACTGTGACGTCGCTTCGCTGGCGTCCGGTGCTTCGGCGACGGCCAAGTTCTCGGTCAACGGCGGCCTCCTGGCGCTCGGCTCGTACACCACCACGGCGGTGCGCACGGCCAGCTCGCCGGCGGATCCCCACGGTGCCAACGACAGCGCGTCGAAGACGTGCTCGGCGCTCACCGGGCTCATCGTGACCTGCTGAAGGCTCGCGAGAGGTGAACCGGGCTCGTGTCCTCCGCCAGGGACGCGGGCCCGGTTCGCGTTTTCAGCTCGTGGCCGAGGCGTACAGCTTCGCGATGTCGTCGTCGAAATAGGCGCTGTAGGAGACGTCCGCGGTGTCGCCGCCGAGTTCGTACCCGCCGATGACCCCGACGACCGCGCCGTCGGTGACCCACGGGCCGCCGCTGGTGCCGTCGGGAAAACCGGGACAGGCGACGCGCTGCTGGTAAGTGTCGGAGCGCGTTGTCGTGCCGGTGCAGACGACCGGGGAATCAGTGGTGTCGGGGTAGCCCTTCAGGGTGATGCGGTTGGTGAATCCGCGGTCGACGCCCAGCACGTTCGCGCCGGTGAGGCTTTCCACGGAAGCGGGATTCCCGGCCTGCTGAACGGTCAGGAACGCGAAGTCCAGGTCGGGATCGGCCGAAGAAGTCCAGCCGCCGGCGACGGTGACCTCGGTGACCGGCCACCTGCCCAGCGGCGCGACGCCGTCGTGATAACCCGGCGCGAACGCCATTCCGTCCTTGACGCAGTGCGCGGCGGTCAGCACGAGATCGCCGGCGCCGGAGTGCACGACGCTCGCCGTGCAGAAATGGCTGCCGTTGGCGAACAACGCGCCCACCGGGGAGATGGTTTTCGGCGGAGGCGCCGGAGTGGTGGTGGCTCCCGCGGCGTAGGCGTCGTCGGTGGTCGTGTCCGTGCCGGCGACGAGGCCGGCGCCGAGCGCCAGCACGGCCGCCGCGCCCGCGAGCGCGGGCCTCAGGAAGGTGATCGCCACCGTCCCAGATCACCACACCGGAGCCGGGACGGCAGCGCAACGACCCGGATGCACAGCGACTTCACAGCGCCTGCGACGTCGTTGAGGTCGAGGTCATGACGAGCTCGGTCAGGTCGCCCGACGGCACGGTCATCGGCTTCGAGACGCTCGGTGCGGGGCCGCCGATGGTCCTCGTCCACGGCACCGGCGCGGACCACACGCGCTGGACGGCGGTCCCGGCCGAAGCCGGGCGAGCACGTCGTCGGGCCGGAGGCGCGCAAACGTATGCGAGCGGCGGAAATCCGGCGGAGGTCCCTGGAGATCTTCCTGCGGGAGGCGCTCCGGCTGAGCCCCGCGGACGTCGACGCGATGCGGCGTACGCGGCCAGGCGCACCAGGCGATGGACTTCGACCCGGAGCAGTTCGTGCAGGCGGTGTTCGGCTTCAGCGGGGTGGGAGACCGCGGCGGTGCACCCAGGCCGCGACCTCCGTCCGGTTCGCCAGCCCCAGCTTCGCCAGGACGCTGCGGACGTGGCTTTCGACCGTGCGCTCGGAAAGCACCAGCCGGTGGGCGATCTGCCGGTTGCTCAGCGCGTCCGCGACCAGCGCCGCGACCTCCCGTTCGCGCCCGGTCAGCGGGTCGGCCGCGGTCCGCGCGCGCTCGAGCAGCGCGGTGGCGTCGCGCAGCCAGCCGGGCATGCCGAGCCGCCGGGCCTCGTCGGCGGCTTGCCGCGCCAGGGTTTCCGCTCGTCGCGGCTCTTCGAGAGCGGCCAGGCGGACGCGGTTGTGCACGACGTAGGGCCGGGCGCCGAGCCGGGCGTCCCACGCGATCGCTTCCTCGAAGAGCCGCACGGCGTCGTCGTGCCGGCCCAGGAGTGCGGCCAGGCGGGCCGACCAGCTGGGGGAGCAGTCGCCGCAGAAGGTGCCCGCGCCGCCCGAACCCACTGGCCGGCCGCCGGCCAGCTGCCCGGCCAGCCAGGCCGCGGTTTCGAGGTCGCCGAACTCTTCCAGCAGCGGCACCAGGTTCGGCCCGATCCCGGGTGAGTGCCCGATGAAGTCCGGGTCGCGCAGCCGGGGGCGCAGTGCGTCGTACCCGGCCCGCGCCTCGTCGCGCCGGCCGGCGACCAGGGCGGCGAGCGGGCGGGAGACGATCGTGATCGGCAAGGGCGGCGCGATGGCCAGCAGCTCCTCGGACCCCTCGGGCAGCTCGCCCGGGTCACCGAGCAGCAGCGCCAGCTGGAGCGCGAACGCGAAGGACATCCCGAGCGCGGACCGGTCTTCGGCCAGTTCGGCCGCCGCGAGTTCCCCCGCGAGGCGGTTCAGCTCGCGGGCGTCGCCGAACGCGCCGCGGTAGGCCGCGACCGACGCCCGCAGCCGCAGCTCGTGCCAGCGGACCAGGGGCAGCCGGGTCGTCGCCGCGAGAGCCGAGATCTCGCCCAGCTCGGCGTCGACGACGGGGATCGTGCCGACCTCGAACGCCGCGTCCACCCGCCACTTGTGGCCCCACAGCGCCACCAGCGGCCGGCCGGTGCCGCCGAGGGACACGGCGAGGGCGCCCAGCCGCAGCCGCTCGGCCAGGTCGAGCTCCGCCGGGCGGATCTTCAGCCGGGCGCGGACGGCGTCGATCCGGGCTTCGTCGTCCCCGGAAAGTTCGGCGAGGGCCAGTGCTTCTTCGGCGGTCTTGACGGCCTCGCCGGTCTTCCCGGAATCGGCCGCGACCGAGGCCGCCTGCGCGAGCAGCTTCGCCCGTACGGCCGGGTCCGCGTCCGGGCCGATGGCGGCCAGCGCGGACGCGGTCAGCTCGGCCATCCCGGGCAGCAGGTCGGGTGCGGACGTGTCCCGGACGACCAGGGCCGCCGCGACGACCTGGGCCGGGTCGGACGTCAGCGCGGCGGCTTCGCGCGCGTGCTCGAAGCCGCGGGCGAACCGGCCCGCCCGGTACTCCGCGGTCGCGAGCTCGACGAGCAGGGCGGGGAGCCCGTCCCGGCCGGCGCGGCGGCGGCAGTCGAGCGCGAGCGCCAGGAAGCGGGCGGCCTCGGTGAAGGCCAGCGAGCGGGTGGCGTCGCGCGCCGCGGCCTCGGCCCAGCCCGCGGCCCGGTCGAGGGCGTCCGGCGTCACCGCGGCACGCAGCCAGTGCCCGGCCACCACGCCGGCGAGCGCCGGATCGGGCCGCTGCTCCAGCGCCGCCGCCGTCCGGGCGTGCAGCTCTTCGCGGACGCCCTGGTCGAGGTCGGCGTAGATCCCGTCGCGCACGACCGCGTGGGCGAACCGCCGTGACCCGGCGTCGGCGGGCAGCAACACCCCGGCCCGCACCGCCCGGTCGAGGGCCGCCGCGACGTCGGCGACCGGCTGCCCGGCCACTTCGGCGACGATGTGCGCGTCGACTTCCTCGCCGAGGACCGAGGCGATCGCCAGCAGCGCACGCGTCCCGGGATCGAGGCCGGAGACCGTGGTGCGGACGAGGTGGCGCAGCTCCGCCTCCCCGCCGCCGGTCGCCGAAGAACGGGCGACCGCCTTGAGGTAGAGCGGGTTCCCGCCGGAGCGCCGCAGCGCGTCACCGGCGTCGACGCCGGTCCGGCCGACCTCGGCCAGGTAGGCCCGGACGTCGGGCTCGGACAGCGGGTCCAGGCGCAGGCTTTCCGTTCCCGGCCGTCCCAGCAGGTCGGGCAGTGCCTCGAAGAGCGGCCCGGCCGCATCGGTGTCCCGGTACGTCGCGAGCACGGCGAGCCGTGACCGGCGCAGCTCGCCCGAGAGGTGCCGCAGCAGCCGCAGCGAGGCCTCGTCGGCCCAGTGCAGGTCCTCGAGGACGACGACCAGACCGGCCGGCTCGGCCGCCGCGACCAGCGCGTCGGCGGCCAGCGCGACGAACCGGAACCGGGCCGCGACCAGGTCGGCGCCGTCGTGGCCGTCCAGCTCGGCGAGCGCGCGCGAGACCTCCGGCAGCGCTTGCAGCACCCGGCGCCACGGCCACAGCGGCGGGGCGCCCGGGTCGTCGACGCACCGGCCCCAGACGGCCTCGCGGCCGGTGACCGTCTCGACCAGCCGCGTCTTGCCGATCCCGGCGGGGCCGCCGACGAGCACCAGCGCGCCGGCGCCCGCGGCCGCTTCCGCGAGCCACGCCCGCAGGTCGGCCGTGGCACCGGCCCGCCCGACGAACGGCTCGCTGCGCGTCACCCGGGCAGTATCCCCTCCGGGTCCGGTTTCAGTGGCGTCCTGAGTACTGGCACTGATGTCCGGCACGCCGGTGCGGGAGACAGTCGGGGTTCCACCGGCGAAGGGACCAGCTCATGCACGCGACCATCCACCACCACCGGGGGCCACTGGGGACACCGGACCTCGGCCGGGACGCCCTCGGCACCTGCACGCTCGCCCACCTCGGCGGCCTGACCGGCGTCGTCGTCACGTTCTGGCCCGACGCGGCCGCCGCGGGCGAGGCCGCCGCGCGGCGACCCGCCGGGACCACCTGGCTCGACACCGGCGTCTACCGCGTCGTGGACGTCCACTCGGCGTCCGAGGCGGCCGCCTTCGCCCAGGTCACCTGGTTCGACGGCCCGCGCGGCGCCGGCCAGTCGGCCGCTGAGCTGCGTGCGGGCCGCGAGCGGATCTGGCCCGCCGTCCGGGACCTCGACGGTGTGGGGACGACCTACGTCCTGATGGCCGAGGACCGGGCTCTGGTCGTCGTCGGGCTGGCCGCCTCGATCGAAGCGTTCGAGCGCACGCGGGAGGCGATCAACGGCACCGAGCTGCTGCCCGGCGAGGACCCCGCGCTGCTGCCGGGCCCGGACCGCGTCGACCTGCACCGCGTACTGCACGCGGCCCTGCCGGCGCCGGCGGGTGCGCGATGAGCCCGCACGCCGCGGCCGCCCTCCGGGCCGGGACCTGGACCGTCCGGAGTGGACGGACGACGGCGTCCTTCGACGTCCGCAACTTCGGCTTCAACCGCGTCCCCGGCACGATCCCCGTCCGTGCGGGCAGCGTCGAAGTGGACGACAGCGGCGAGGTGACCGCGGTCCGCGCCGAGTTCGACCTCGGTGCGCTCGACACCGGCAACCCCAAGCGTGACGCGGACCTGCGGAAGCCGAACCTCCTCGACAGCGCGGCCCACCCGGAGATGACGTTCGGAGCCACCGGCGTCCGGCGGCACGGCGACGGCTGGGAAGTGACCGGCGAGCTGCGCCTGCGCGGGACGTCGTGTCCGCTGACGCTGCTCGTCGAGCCGGCCGGGGAAGGCGTCCGCGCGACCGGAACCCTCGACCGGACGCCGCTGGGCGTGCGGGCGCCGCGCGCGATGATCGGCCGGTACGTCCGGATCGTCGTCGACGCGGAGCTCGAACCGCCTAGGTGAGGTCCTTGGGCAGCAGGGCGGTCGCCGGGTCGGGGGCGGCGACCGCCTTGGGGCGCTTGTCGCGGAACAGCCAGCCGCCGACGATGCCGCCGACGAACCCGAACATGTGGCCCTGCCAGCTGACGCCCTCTTCGGTCGGTAGCAGGGACGCGAACTGGTAGGCGAAGCACAGGGCCATCACCAGCCCGAGCACGAGGTCTATCAGGTGGCGGTCGAACAGCCCGCGCACGATGATGTAGCCGAAGTAGCCGAACACCAGGCCGCTGGCGCCGACCGTGACCGAGTTCGACGGCGAGATGAACCAGACGCCGAGGCCGCTGGCGACGATGATCAGCACGCTGACGCCGAGCCACTTCTTCACGCCGCGGTAGGCGGCGAGGAAGCCGAACACGAACAGCGGCCCCGAGTTGCCCTCGATGTGGCCCCAGCTCTGGTGCATGAACGGCGCGCTGAAGATCTCCGGCAGCGACGCCGGGTCGCGCGCCTCGATGCCGAACTCCCGGCTCAGGTCGTAGCCGGTGGGGGCGTTGACGAGCTGGATCACCCACAGGACGGCCAGCAGGCCCACCATCACCCACAGGGCCTTCTTGGCTTCGGCGATCATCATCTCGGCGTCGCTGCGGGCCGGGCCCTCGCTGGTCGCGCTCATCTGTCCCCCTGCTCGGTGTGCGCCGAGGATAACCGGACAGCGGCCGCGGACGCGGCGTTCCGGACCGAGCCGTGACCTGGCAGAGTCGAGGCCATGACGTCACACCGGCCGGAGGTGGTCTTCCGCGGCCGTCGCATGCCCGGCGACCGCGCGCTGGTCATGGCCATCGTCAACCGCACGCCCGACTCCTTCTACGACAAGGGCGCGACCTTCGCCGGGAACGCGGCGCGCGGCGCCGTCGACCGCGCGGTCGCGGCGGGCGCCGACATCGTGGACATCGGCGGGGTGAAGGCGGGCGAGGGGCCCGAGGTCGACGTCGACGAGGAGAGCGAGCGGGTCGTGCCGTTCGTCGCCGAGGTGCGGGAGCGCCACCCCGGCCTGGTGATCAGCGTCGACACCTGGCGGCACGAGGTCGGGCGCCGGGTCTGCGAAGCGGGCGCCGACCTGCTCAACGACACCTGGGCCGGCGCCGACCCGAAGCTGGTCGAGGTCGCCGCCGAGTTCGGCGCGGGCTACGTCTGTTCCCACGTCGGGGGCATGCCGGTGCGCACCGACCCGTACCCGTCGCCGACCCCGGACCGGCCGTTCTGGCCCCGCTACGACGACGTCGTCGCCGACGTGGTCGCCGAGTTGACCGCGGCGGCCGAGCGGACGGTCGCCGCCGGCGTGCCGCGCGGCGGGGTGCTCGTCGACCCGACCTTCGACTTCGGCAAGAGCACCCGCCACGGCCTCGAGCTGCTCCGGCACTTCGACCGGCTGGTGGCGACGGGCTGGCCGGTGCTCGTCGCGCTGTCGAACAAGGACCTGATCGGCGAGACCCTGGACGTCGAAGCCCACGACCGCCTGGCGGGCACCCTGGCGGCGACGGCGATCGCGGCGCACGCGGGAGCGGCGGTGTTCCGCGCCCACCACGTCCGGGAGACGCGGGAAGCCGTCGAGGCGGTCGCGGGCCTCGTGTCTACTGTGGACTGAGCCGCCGGAGCGAGGTGACTTCGGCGGCTCGCGCCCGGTGCAGCGGATCGGCGGGGTCGAGCGCGCGCGGGTGGCGCGGACTCGCCGAGACCCGGTCCACCGCCCGCAGTCCTGCCGCGGCGATCCAGGCCGGCAGCTGCGCACGCGCGGAGCCCAAGGTGCTCGGCCAGATCCGACAGCACCAGCCATGCCGCCGCCGCAGGGGGATGACGCGACCGCCGGTTCACGGCGTCGAGTAGCCGCCGCGCGGCGGGGTAGTCCCCCTGCCAGAGCAGGGCGGACGTCGTGCGCAGGGCGGTCGTCGAGGACCGCCTGGCGGGAAGGAGGGGGTGAAGAGCCGGCGAGGGGGTTCGCCGGGGGCACGACTGGGGATCCGCGAGAGGTGCGGGGTGCGTGGTTTCCGGAGCGGGACCAGCTCAGGACGGCAGCATGAACGGGGTTCGTCACCCTTCGACCCCGGCGACCATGGCGTACAAAGGATGAAGAGGTGATGCCGGATGACGCCCTCGGTGGTGCGGCACGCGAAGCGGCGCCGGTGGGCGGTCGTCGCCGCCGTGGCCGCGGTGCTCGTTTCCGTGCCGTCGGTCGTCGCCGCGCTCGCCCCGGCCGGCGGACAGGTCGATCCCGGCCGGCTGCGCGAGCTCGTGCTGGGTTCCGCCGGGCGGCCGTACCAGGGGTACGCCGAAAGCGCCGGGTCGCTCGCCTTGCCGGAGCTGCCGAACCTCGCCCCCGTCACCGCGCTCTTCTCGATGCGGACGCCGATGCGCGCGTGGTACGCCGGGCCCGACCGCTACCGCGTCGACATCCTCGGCACCGCCGGCGAGCACGACGTCTACCGGCTGCCCGACGGCGAATACACCTGGGACTACGGCGACAACACGCTGACCGAGCTGGTCGGCGAACCGGGCGTCCGGCTCCCGCGGGCCGGCGACCTGCTGCCGCCCGAGCTCGCGCGGCGGATCCTCCAGGCGGCGAAGGGCGACCCGGTGAGCGCGCTGCCGGGCCGGAACGTCGCCGGCGTCGCCGCGTCCGGGCTGCGGCTCGTGCCGGCCGACCCGGCCACGACGATCGGGCGCGTCGACGTCTGGGCGGACCCGGCGACCGGGGTGGCCGTGCGCGTCGAGGTCACCGCCCGCGGGCAGCAGGCCCCGATCCTGGTCACCGAGTTCCAGCAGCTCGAGCAGACGACGCCGGTCGTCGAGGCGCCGCGGCCGGTGCTCGGCTCTGGGTTCACCGTGGCGAGCGCCCCGGACGTCTCGAACGCGCTCGGCGCGCTGGGCCAGGTGCGGCTGCCGGCGACGCTCGCCGGGCGCCCGGTCGTGTCGTCGACGTTCGGCGGGGTGGAGGGCGCCGCGCTCTACGGCCGGGGGCTGGCGTCCTTCGCGGTCATCGCCGTGCCGCGCGCCGTCGGGAACGCCGCGAGCGACGCCGCCGGGAAGGCCGGCGCGGTGCAGGCCAAGCTGGCGGCGGGCACCGTGGTGCAGCTGTCGATCACGCCGTTGTCGCTCGCGATCGTCCGCGCCTCGGCCTTCCGCCGCTCCTACCTGCTGGCCGGCACGGTGACGCCGGACGTGCTGAAGACCGTCGCGGAAGAGCTGTCCACGCTGCGCCGGGACGGCGGCCGATGATCGTCACGCGCGCGCTGACCAAGCGGTACGGCCGCACCGTCGCCGTCGACGCCGTCGACCTGGAGGTCCGCCAAGGCGACCGCTACGGCTTCCTCGGCCCGAACGGCTCGGGCAAGACCACCCTCGTCCGGATGCTGCTCGGCCTGGTCTACGCGACCAGCGGGGAGATCGAGGTGCTCGGCAAGCCCGTCCCGAAGCGGGTCGCCGAGGTACTGCCGGAGGTCGGCGCGCTCGTCGAGGGGCCGGCCGCGTACCCGCACCTGTCCGGGCGCCGCAACCTCGCGCTGCTCGACGCCGCCGGGCGCGGCGGCGGGCGGCGCACGCGACGGCGCCGGATCGACGACGCGCTGGAGCAGGTCGGGCTCGGCGCGGTGGACCAGCGGCCGGTCAAGGCGTACTCGCTCGGCATGCGGCAGCGTCTCGGGCTCGCCGGTGCGCTGCTGCGCCGGCCCGAGCTGCTGATCCTCGACGAGCCGACCAACGGCCTCGACCCGCAGGGCATCAAGGAGATCCGGGAGCTGCTCGTCGAGCTGAACGCGGGCGGCACCACGGTCTTCCTGTCCAGTCACCTGCTGGCCGAGGTCGAACAGCTCTGCACGCGCGTCGGCGTCGTCGACCGCGGCCGGCTCGTGCTGGAAGACGACTTGGCGACGCTCCGGGCGGCGACCGGCCGGATCCTGGTCGGCACGCCGGACGCCGCCGCGGCGGTCGCGGTCCTCGACGGGCAGCTCGAGTCCCGCGACGGCGACCGCCTGGTCATCCGGCACGCCGATCCGGCGGCGCTGAACGCGCTGCTCGTCGAAGCGGGGGTGCGCGTGACGTCGATCCACGCCGAGCAGCGGACCCTGGAGCAGGTCGTCCTCGACGTGACGGGTCCGGGGTCGGACCGGTTCGGGGTGGCCGGATGATCGCCGTCGAGCTGCGGAAGCTCGCGCTGCGGCCCCGGGTGTGGGTCAGCGTGCTGCTGCTCTGCCTGCTGCCCGCGATCGTCGGCGTCTTCCTGGCGACGGCGGACTTCGCACCGCCGCCCGGGCAGGGCGGGGCGTTCCTGTCGGCGGTCGTCTCCGACGGCGCGCTGTTCCCGGCGGCCGCGCTCGCCCTCGTCCTGCCGTTGTTCCTGCCGATCGCGGTCGCCGTCACCGCGGGGGACTCGATCGCGGGCGAAGCGTCCACCGGCACCCTGCGATACCTGCTGGTGCGTCCGGTCGGCCGGACGCGGCTGCTCGGCGCCAAGATGGTCGCGCTGGCCGTGTACGTGACCGCGGCGATCGTGATCGTCGTGCTGACGTCGCTCGTGCTCGGGGTGATCCTGTTCGGCACCGGCGGGACACCGGGCGTTGCCGGGCCGGGCGGGCAGCCGACCGGGGTGACGTCGTTGTCGGGGCAGTCGCTCAGCTCGTCCGGGCTGGGCCTGCGGCTGCTGGGCGCGGTTTCCTACATCGTCGTGTCGATGCTCGGGTTCGCCGCGATCACGGTGTTCCTGTCCACGTTGTCCGACTCGGCGCTCGGCGCGGCCTTGGGTGGGCTGGCGGTGCTGATCACCAGCTCGGTGCTGGAGACCCTGGACGCGGCCGCGTCCGTGAAGCCGTACCTGCCGACGCACTACTGGCTGTCCTGGATCGACTTCTTCCGCGATCCCGTGCTGTGGCGCACCATCGACCACGGCCTGCTGCTGCAGGCGGGCTACATCGTCGTGTTCTTCGGGGCCGCGTGGGCGAACTTCGCGACGAAGGACATCACGAGCTGAGGCACTCGGTCGGGGCTTCGAGCGGGCTGGTGCCGAGGGCCTGGAGGACGAGCTCGGTGACGGCGGGGTCGGTCGGGAGGTCGCCGTGGCCGGCCGGGTTGCCGGGGCAGACCTGCTGGAGGGCGACGTTGACGGCGCCGTCGAGGCGGGCGGACTCGGGCGGGGTGACCGTCTCGTCCCGTTCGGTCCACACCGAGAGCCACGGCAGGGTCGCCGGGATGGGTTCCTTCGCCAGCTCCTGCATCAGGGTGCTGCCGGGGGCCAGCTGCACGCACGCGGTGGGGCAGCCGCCCGGGACGAGCGCGCCACCGGCCGCGGCGAGGCCGGTGCCGTGCATCGGCGCGCCGAGCGTGATCACCCGGCGCGCCTGGTGGTCACCGCCGTCGCGGCTGACCCACAGCCGGGCCACGACGCCGCCGGCGGAGTAGCCGATGACGTCCACCGAAGGCGCTCCGCGCGCGTAGGCGTTCTCGACGGCTTCGGCCAGGACGCCGGCCTGTTCGACCAGGTCACCGGTGCCGTCGCCGGCCAGGGTGAGGACTTCGGTGTCGCGCCCGGTGGCCTGCCGGACGCGGGCGGCGAGTTCGTTCAGCGCGCCTTGACCGCCGCCGTAGCCGGGGACGAGCAGGACGGGCCCGGGCTGGTCCTGGTCGGGTCGCCCGGCCTGCGGCGCGGCGCTGGTCCCGGTGGTGGCGAGGACGGCGGTGACGAGCACGGCCACCACGACGACGGCGACGCCGCCCATGAGCATCCGCCGCCGCGGGCTGATCCCGCGCCACCAAGCCGTGATCCGCACGGCTCCATCATGACCCGGCCGAGCTGAAGGGGACGTGCGGTGGCGAGGGGGGCTGTCACCCGTTCGGCGCTGAACCGGACCGTGACGGCCGCCGTGTGCCCTGGTGGGAGTGTGGAGACAAAACCGGGGTGAGCTGATATGCGGATCCGGAAAATACTGCTCGTCATACCGTTGCTGGTCCTGGACCTCGCCGCCTGCGGGCAGCCGACGGTCCTCGTCAAGGTGGGCAAGGCGGTGCCGGTGCCGACGAGCACCGGCGTACCCGCCTGCAGCGCGTGGCTCGGGGATACGCCGGTGGCGCCGGCGATCGTGCGGCTCTAGTCGAACGGGTCCAGGGCCAGGTACGCCGTCGCCGGGTTGCCGTCGTTGACCAGGGACTCGAAGTGGCCCACGTCGTCGAAAGCGAACGCGTAGGCCTTGCCGTCCGCCATCTGCGCGTGGATCTTGCGCGCGTAGTGGTTCGTGACGGCGTCCAGGTAGAACCCGGCCGAACTCGTGTCCGGCTGGTTCGCGTTCGTCAGCAGCGTCGAGCGGTTGAAGCCCGCGCAGAGCGTGCGCGAGATCTGGCCGCGGACGTCGTTCGGCGCGTCGAGGTTCTTGTAGCAGCCGAAAACGCTGTCGGAGTCGGGTTTCCGGAACGCCGTCACGAACCCGCCGGAGGTGTTCGTGAAGTTCATGACGTTGCCGGAAACCCGGCCGTAGTACTTCACGTTCGGCTGGTCGGCCACCGGTGTGACGGTCAGCGTCGACGAGCTGTACTTCGTCCAGACGCGGTTGATGTAGTCCTGCAGCACGTTCGCGGGCAGCGCGCCGGCCTCGATGCCGTGGCTCGGCGCGAGCGCGCGCAGGACCGTGCCGTCGGAGCGCGTCCGGATCAGGTTGGCCCAGCCGCCCGGCTGGCCGCGCAGAGCGGTGAAGAAACCGTTGTAGCCGCCCGCTTTCAGGTGGCCGGTGTTCTTCGTGGTGCCGCCGACCGGCTGCACGCCGACCGCGTACGGCGCCGAGAACATGTCCACCTGGGTGCTGTTGAGCCAGAGCCCGCCGTCGTTGAGCGTGTACTCCGACCAGTTGAAGAGGATGTCGACGTTCGGGTCGGACGGGTTCTGGACCGCGGCTGCACGAGGCCGCCGGTCGTGAGCTTGACACCAGCTTCTGCCCGTAGGAGAAGTCGCCACTCGGTGTGCAGGAGGCGGCGTCGGGGATGAGCAGCCCGGACGTCATGAACGACTCTTTCATGTCGTCAGTCGCGGTGAACGACTCTTTCATGACACCGGGGCGGCGCTCAGGAGATGCGGCGGACCGGCTCCCCGCCCAGCAGGCAGTCGAGGTCGATCCGGCCGCCCGCCGCCGCGAGGACCGCGTCGATCGCCAGGTCGACGTCCAGCTTCCGGCCGTGCTGATCGGCGTACGCGCGCATCAGGTTGCCGATGTGGCGTTCGGGGTTGCGCCACGTCGGCCAGCGCAGCGACGCCTGGTTCGCCAGCCGCGTGAAGTCCGTCTGACGCTCCGTCACCTCGAGCAGCCACTCCAGGTAGACGCGCATCGCGTGCAGCGCGCTGTGGCCCGGGGTCGCCGCCGGGCCGTGCCCCGGGACGACGGTCCGCGGGCGGAACGTGTCCTGCAGCCAGGCGAGCGCGTCGAGCCAGCCCGGCACCGAGCCGTGCACCGCCAGCGGCGTGTCGCCGACGGACACGAGGTCGCCGGTGAACAGCGTGCCCGAGCGCGGCTCGTGCACCACGAGGTCGCCCGCGGTGTGCGCGACACTGGGCACCGCCACGACCTCGGCGACCGCGTCGCCGAGGTCGAGGCGGTGCCAGCCGGTCACCGGCCGGACCGTGTCCGGCTCCGGCGGCTCGAGCACGCCCCACTGGGTGTAGGTGAAGACGTTGCCGTAGGTCTGCGGGCCGGCCTTGACCAGGTCGACGCTGCCGGGCGCGGCCAGCGCCGTCCCGCCGCCACGCAGCGCGACGCCGACGCCGTTGTGGTGCTCGCCGTGCGCGTGCGTGATGGCGACGGTCAGCTCCTGCTCGCCCGCGTACTTCCGGACGTCGCGCATCAGCTCGAGGGTCGCCTGCTCGGTGCCGCACGTGTCGACCAGCACGACGCCTTCGCTGCCCTGGATCCAGCCGCTGTTCGAGACGAACCACTCCGCCGGGCTCTTCACGTACGCGACCACGCCCGGGCGCGCGTGCCGGAGCGGGACGATGTTCGATGTGACGGCCGGCATGGTTCCTCCCCTGGACTGACGAACCGGTTAACGACGGGGGCGCGAGCAGGTTGCGCCCCTCTCACCCGGCGAGCACCCAGCGCTGGTTCGCCGTCGCCGCGCAGGTCCGGATCTGCAGGCGGGTGCCGTCGGCGGACGAACTGCCGGTCGCGTCGAGGCACTTGCCCGACTGCGGGTTCAGCAGCGTGCCGTCGGAGCGCGCCTGCCACGTCTGCGCGCCGGTGGCGTTGCAGTCCCACAGCTGGACGAGCGTGCCGTCCGCGGTCCCGCTGTTGGACACGTCGAGGCACTTGCCGAGGGCGCGAATCGAGCCGTTTTGCCTGGTCCAGCGCTGGGCGGCGGTGGTGTTGCAGGTCCAGAGCCGCACGGCCGTGCCGTTGGCGGTGTTCGACGCGCTGACGTCGACGCACTTGCCGCCGAGCCCGGTGATGGTGCCGGCGGGGTAGGGCGTGCCGCTCGCGATGAGGTACGCGCTCGTCGCGACGTTCCAGTGGGTCGCCAGGTAGCTGCCGGGCGCGGGGTTGGTGTTGAAGTAGTCGTCGCCGAGGCAGTCGAACTGGTTCTCCGGCGCGCCCGGGCAGACCTTGACGAGGGTGCCCGGCGGGTTCGGCAGGCCGCCGTCGTCGTAGCACATGATGTCCTCGTCGTCCCAGCAGTGACCGAAGGCGCTGGAGTGGGGAGCGCTGCCCTGGACGGCGCCGAGGGTGTGGAGGAGTTCGTGCCCGGTGGCCTGCCAGGACCAGCAGCCGGTGCCGACCGTGGCGTAGTGCGGGCCGGCGTTGTAGGGGTTGCCCGAGCCGGGGCTGTCGTTGCCGCCGTTGCCGAACGCGAGGCCGCAGCCGTCCTTGTCGTACCAGACGATGTACTTGCGGTCGGCGCGGTTGTAGCCCTGGGCCTTGATGGCGTTGGTGATCGTGTCGACGGTGGCCATGTCGGACTGGGCGATGGTCACGTTGTTCACGGTGGCGCGGCAGCTGGAATCGGTGACGTACCGGAGGTGGCGCACGCCCCCGCCGAGCCGGCTCGCGGCCTCGACGAAGCCGTCGTCGATCTGGCTCGCGAAGGTCTGGAACTGGCCGGCGAACTGGGCGTAGCGGTCGGCCTGGGTGTTGCCGCGGACGTAGAGGGCTTGGACGCGCTTGCCGCTGGTGCCGTCGCCGTCGCAGACGGTCGCTTTTACTTGCGCCGTGGTCTGTTTCCGCAGGTGGCCGGGCAGCTGTTCGGTGCCGTCCCCGCCCGCGGCGGCGGCCGAGGGTAGTAGAGCGGAGGCGAAGACGAGGGCGGTGGCGAGCGCGGCGAGGCGCCAGGTTCTCGCGGTCATGGGGGAGTTCCGCCTTTCCCGGTACGTCAGTGGACGAGAAGTGCGGTCTAGACCATTGAGAATGATAGGCAGGGGTTGGTGGAGTGTCACTGACAAGAACGGACAGCCTGGGGTGAATCGCTCACGGTGGACAGGGCGGCCCGGCAAAGTCACGGCCGCGCGCGGGGTCGGGTGTCGCGAATGAGTCATTGGGGGCGCCGGAGGTCCCGAATGAGTCATTCGCGACGTTTGGCGACGTCATGAACGACTCTTTCCTGTCGTCCAGCGTCATGAACGACCCTTTCATGACATCGCAACCCGGCGAACGCGACTTTGCCGAGGCCCTGACATCACCCGCGGTCCGCTCGTCGGGTCGCGAGTTTTTCACGCCTCTCGGAGGGTTGGTCGGCGAGCGGTTTCCCGCGTCGGCCAGGGCAGGGCGATCACCTGCGCATTTCTGTCGGTCGACCGATAAATGATCTTCCCGGCCCGCTGAGCGGCACGGGTCTTGACAGTCGATCTCGTACGTTCATACTGGTATATACCTTTATGGGAGGGTCCGGGAAAACCGAGGGGGCTTCGCGCTCGCGGGCCGACGGAAGGTCTGAGGGGTCCTTCCGTCGGCCGCGCGAAGCCGTTGTGCGGCCTCCGGTCACGGGCAGTGTTGACACAACTACTGGTACGAACCAGGATGGGTGCTGCCGGCCGGGAGGAGACACATGGCGGGGGCACACGTCCGGATCGACAACCGGCTGATCCACGGGCAGGTCACCGTCGCCTGGACGCGGCGGCTCGGCGTGCGCCGGCTGCTCGTCTGCAACGACGACGTCGCCGCCGATGACCTCCAGCGCATGCTCCTCCCGCAAGCCGCCCGGGGGCTGCCGACCGAGGTCCTCACCGTCGCCGAGACGCTCGCCACCGAAGCCGATAACGGCGTCATGATCCTCGCGAAGGACCCCGAAGACGCCTTCCGCCTGGTCGACGGCGGGCTTCGGCCCGAAATCGTCAACGTCGGCAACGTCGCGCCGCGGCCCGGCACCGCCTACACCATGGTCGCGCGCTCGATCGCGGTCACCGCGGACGAGGCCGACGCCTACCGCAAGCTCGCCGCGGCGGGCGTGCCGCTGGTCACGCAGCTGATGCCGCACGACAAACCCGCCGAATTCGTCCCGCTGCTCGACCGGAAAGGGCTCTAGCCCCGCATGCTCGTCGCGTTGGCCCTGACTCTGTGGGCGATCTACTGCACCTACGACGGGCTCGGCCCGTTCCTGATCTACGCCCAGCGCCCGCTCATCGCCGGCTCGGTGGCCGGGCTGATCGTCGGGCACCCGCTGCTCGGCCTGCTGATCGGCGCGACGCTGGAGCTGGCCGCGCTCGGCGTCTACACCTACGGCGGCGCGACCATCCCGGACTACCAGACCGGCGCGATCGTCGGCACCGCGCTGGCCGCGGGTGCCGCCGGCGACACGTCCGCGCAGGTCGCGATCGGGCTCGGCGTCGGGCTGCCGGCCGCGATCCTGCTCTCCGCGCTCGACCCCGTCGGCAAGATCATCACCACCGGCCTGGTGCACCGGGCCGACGGCTACGCCGCCGACGGCAACGCGCGCGGCCTCGCGATGATCCACTGGGTCAGCCTGGTGCCGTGGGTGGCGGTGCGCGCCATCCCGACGTTCCTCGCCGCGCTCGCCGCGTCCGGCGGCCTGGTCAAGGACATCACCGCGAGCATTCCCGCCGGGTTCGTGCAGGGCATGACGCTCGCCGGGTCCCTGCTGCCGGCCGTCGGGTTCGCGTTGCTGCTCGGCATGATGGAGCTGTCGCGGTACTGGTACCTGCTGCTCATCGGGTTCGTCGCGTTCGCCTACCTCCACGTGCCGCTGCTGGGTATCGCGCTGATCGGCGTCGCGGTCGCGATGCTGTTCGTGACGCTCAAGCGCGACGAGCCGGCGATCGCCGTCCCGGAAGCCGATGAAGAGTCCACTGTGGACGCACGGCTGACCAAGCAGGACCTGCGCCGCGTGTTCCGCCGGTACTTCTGGGCGAGCCAGATCTCCTGGAACTACGAGCGGATGCAGGCGCTCGGGTTCGCCTACTCGATGGAACCGGTGCTGCGCCGGCTCTACCCGGAGAAGGCCGATTACGTCGCCGGCCTGCAGCGGCACCTCCAGTTCTTCAACACCTCGGTGCTCATCGGCGGCCCGCTGATCCTCGGCTCGAGCGTCGCGCTCGAAGAAGCGGGCACGCCGAAGTCGGCCGCGAGCACGAAGATCGCGCTGATGGGGCCGATGGCCGGCATCGGCGACACCGTCGTCTTCGCGCTGTACAACAGCATCGTCTTCACCATGGGCGCGTCGTGGGCCCTGCAGGGCAGCTGGCTCGGCCCCGCCTTCGCCGCGGTGATGGTGCTCGTGCCGTACACGCTGGTGCGGCGCTGGCAGTTCGGGTTCGCCTACCGCGAAGGGAAACGGCTGGCCGGCCACCTCGCCGCCGGCGCGCTCGCGCGCGTCGCGCAGGGGGCCACCGTGCTCGGGTTCGTCGTGCTCGGCGGGTTCATCCCGTCGATCGTCAAGGTCGTCACCACGCTGACCTACCGGCAGACCACGACGGTCCAGGGGCGGCCGGTGACGCAGGCCGTGGCGATCCAGGACCGGCTCGACGAGCTGGTCCCGTTCCTGCTGCCGGTGCTCGTCACGGCCGGGGTTTACCTGCTGACGGCCAAGGCGCGGCTGCGGCCCGTCTGGACGATCGGCATCGTCGTCGTCGCCGGGGTAATCCTGGGGTGGCTCGGCTGGTTCGCGCCGTCGGCCCCGGCGAAGAGTTAGGAGTCGTCATGACCGTTCCGATCATCCTCGCCGGGCACGGGCGCCTGCCCTCCGGTGTGGGGGAAGCCGCCGAGATGATCCTCGGCCCGCAGTCGCGCCTGAAGGTCTGCGAGCTGAGCCCGCGGGACAGCCCGGAGGAGTTCGGCGTCCGGGTGCTTTCGCTGGCCGGCGACGCGGCCGGCGTCCTCGTGCTGGCCGACCTGCACGGCGGCTCGCCGTTCAACGCCGTCCGCGCGCTCGCCGCCGCGCACCCGCGCATCCAGCTGGTCTCCGGGCTGAACCTGCCGATGCTGCTGGAGGTCCTGCTGCACACGACCGACGACGTCACCGAGCTCGCCGGGGTGGCTCGCGCCGCCGGCCGCGAAGGCGTCGTCGACGTCCTGGAATCGACCTGGTGACCGCCGCGCTCCTGCTCGCCGCGCAAGACGTCCGGATCACGCCGGGGCCCGGGCACCCGCTCGGCGGTTACCTGGCCCGGCACGGCGTCGCGACCGGTACGCACGACGACCTCGAGGCGTCGCTGATCTGGCTGTCCACCGAGGACGACCCCGGGGTGCTGTGGGTGGCGCTCGACGCGCTCGCGGTCGACGCCGGGCTCACCCGCACCCTGGCCGACGCCGTCGCGGCCGCGGTGGGCATCGACCCGGAACGGGTGCTCGTCTGTGCGTCGCACACGCATTCCGGGCCCGAGGGCTGGACCGGGCCGCTGCACCCCGGGCTGCCGGGGCAGCGCGACGCCGGGCTGGTCGGCCGCATGGCCGAGACGGTCACCGGCGCGGCGCTGCGGCTGCGCGCGTGCCGCGGCCGCGTCCGGGCCCGCTGGCACGCGGGGACGACGGAGGCCGTCGGCGGCAACCGCTACCGGCCGGACGGCCCGCACGACACGTCGTTCGGCGTGCTGGAGCTGCGCCGCGACGACGGTTCCCCGGCCGCGCTGCTGTTCGACTACGCCAGCCACCCGACCGTGCTCGGGCCCGACAACCTGACGTGGTCGGCGGACTGGCCGGGCGCGACGCGGCGCGAGCTGGCGGCGCTGATCGGCCAGCCGGTGGCGGCGTTCCTCCAGGGCGCGGCGGGCGACGCGAGTTCCCGGTTCGTCCGGCGCGGCCGCGACCACGCCGAGGTCCGCACGCTCGGCGGCCACCTGGCGACGTCGATCGCCCGCACGCTGGCGGCGGCGGGGTCCCCGGCCGCGACCGGCCCGATCCGGTTGTCCCGCTCGGCGCTGCACCTGCCGTACCGGGACGTGCCGACGCTCGAGCACAGCCTGGAGCTGCGGCAGTCGGCCGAGCGCGAGTGGCAGCACGAGCTGGCCCGCCACGGCGAGGACCACCCGGCGGTCCGGATCGCGCAGACGCGGTACGAGGGGTGCGCGATGCTCGCGGCGATGGCGGCCACCGACCGGCCGACGGGCTGCGCGGAGGTCCCGGTCAGCGTGGTGTCGCTGGGAGAGATCGCGTGGCTGCACACACCGTTCGAGCTGTTCGCTTCACTGGGGTTGAGGATCCGGCGGGGGAGCGCGTTCCGGCACACGCGGGTGATCGGCTACACGGACGGATATCTGGGGTACCTGCCCGACGCGGACGGGCACCGGGACGGGATTTACGAGTCGTACGTGACGTTGTTCGGGCCGGACGCGGGGGATGTGCTGGTGGAGCACTGCGTGAAGCTGCTGCGGGCCCACGACGTCAAGCGTGGCTCCGCCGAGCCTGGGTGAACACGGTGTAGCGGTCCGCGCGATACAGCGAGCGGCCCGCTTCGATGACGCCGCCGCTCTGGTCGTGGAGCGTGCCCTCGATGATCAAGCACGGCTGGGTGGGCTCGATGTCGAGCAAGGCCGCGTCTCCGCTGTCCGGGAGGACCGCGGAGATCGCCGTGTCGTTCCACTCTGCGTGCACGCCCCAGCGTTCCTCGAGGGTGCGGTGCAGGGACTGCGTCTCCCAGTCGAACAGCTCGATGTCGGGGAACCGGTCGACGGACAAGTTCGTGCGCTCGACCGCGAACGGCTCGTCGTCGACGTAGCGCAGGCGCTCCAGGCGGAACACGCGCGCGCCCGGGGGGACGTTGAGGCGACCGGCCAGGCGGGGCATCGCGCGCTCGACCTCGGCGTGGAGCACCTTCGTCTTGGGCACCACGCCACGGGCCTTCATGTCCTCGGTGAACGACGTGAGCATGTCGATGTGCGCCGCCTGGCGTTCGGCCGTGAAGGTGGCCGTGCCGTGCTGGCGGTAGAGGACGCCGTCGGAGACCAGGCGGTTGATCTCCTGCCGCACGGTGCCGCGGGCGACGCCGAAGTGCTCGGCGAGGAACCGCTCGGACGGCATCAGCCGCCCGGGACCGGCGTCGTTCGCGACGCTTTCGAGGATCTCGCGGAGCTGCTCGCCCTTGGGCCGCCCCGGCTGCAGCGCGTCCGGGAGCCGGAGATCGCTCGCGGGGACGTGTTTCGGACGGGGCATGGCTTCAGTATGTCGCGCGGACGGGCCGGAGGTAACACCGCTCATCCGGTGGCGCGGCGGGCGAGTTCGGCCAGGAAGCGCTCGGCGAGCGCTTCCCCCGTCACGTGCCCGACCGACCGGTACAGCCCCCGGGCCTCGCGCGCCGTCCCGTCCGCCAGCATCGAACGGCCGGCCGCGCGCTCCACGGCCGCCAAACCGAGCAGTGCCTGTGCCTCCAAAAGCCGGTAGCCGCCCGCGCGCGCCGCGTCCAACGCCGTTCGCGCGTGCTCGCCCGCTTCCGGCACCCGGCCGGCCGCCGCGAGGACCCACGCCAGCGTCGCCGACGCCTCCGCCAGCTGGCCCCGCAGGCCCGACTCCACCGCCAGCTCCCGGGCCTCGCTCAGCACCCGCTCCGCCAGCGCCAGATCGCCGGCGGCTTCCGACGCGCGGCCGAGCGCGATCAACGCCGCCGCCTCCACCTGGCGGTCGCCGTCGCGGCGGACGCGGTCCAGCGCCTCCTCCGCCGTTCGCGCCGCCGCGTCGTGGTCGCCGCGGGCGCCCTGCAGCGCACTCAACGCGGTGAGCGCCGTCGCTTCGCCGAAGCTCGAACCGAGGCCGCGGAACGCGCTCAGCGAGCCCTCCGCCGCTTCGCCCGCCTCCTCGAAGCGTCCCGTCTCCAGCCGTACCCAGGCGAGGTCGGCCAGGTTCGCGGCCTCCCAGAACCGCAGGTCCTCCCGGCGGCACAGCGCGACCGCCTCGCACAGGCAGTCCTCGGCCTGCTCCAGCCGGCCCAGCTGCCGGTAGTGGCAGCTCAGTGAGTTCAGCGCCAGCGCTTCGCCCGATCGGTTGGCCAGCTCGCGGAACAGCTGGATCGCGCGCCGGCTGTGTTCGACGGCCTCCGACAGCCGGCCGGTCCACTCCAGCATCGACCCCAGGTTCGCGACCGCCGTCGCCTCGCACTCGCGCCAGCCGCACGCCCGGCTGGCCAGCACCGCCTTCTCCGAGTGGCGGATGCCCGCCTCGTGCTGGCCTTCGCGGAAATACGCGCCGCCGATCGACAGGTGCACGAGCGCCTCCGCCGGCTGGGCGCCGTGCTCACGCGCCGCGCGCAGCAGGATCGGCGCGAGCTCCAGCCATTCCGCGCGCCGCCCGTGGTCGTGGAAGAACCGCCGCAGCGCGTCGGCCAGGTACCACGCGGCGGGGTACGGCCCCCGCGTCGCCGCCAGCCGCAGCGCCGCCGCCAGGTTCGGCACCTCGACGTCCAGCCAGGCCACGGCCGCCGCGGCGTCGGCGAACGCGACCGGGCTCGGCGCCGCCGGGGCGTCTTCGCGGGGGAGCGTCACGATCCGCGCGCCGAACAACGCGACGGCGGCGTCCGCGGCCGCGCAGTACCCGGTGAACAGCCGCTCCCACGCCTTTTCGCGCGCGGTTTCGTCTTCGTCGGCGCGGACGCACCGCTCGGCGTAGCGCCGGGCGAGGTCGTGGAACCGGAAGCGGCGGGGCGCGTGCGCCTCCAGGAGGTTCGCCGCGGCCAGCCCGCGCAGCCGCCGGGTGGCTTCCTCGGCCGGCACGTCCAGCAGCGCCGTCGCGGCGACCGCCGTGAAATCGGCGCCCGGCACCAGCGCCAGCAGCCGGAACGCCTGCCGCAGCCCGGGCGGCAACGCCTGGTAGGACACCGAAAACGCCTTCGCGACGGCGCTTTCCTCGCCGCCGTCGAAGCCGAGCTGGGCCAGGGGGTCGCCGCGCAGCTCCTCGACGAGTTCGCCGAGGCTCGCGACGCCGGTGTTCGCCGCCGCGATCCGCAACGCCAGGGGGTGGTGCCCGCAGAGCCGGGCCAGCTCGTCCGCCGCCGCGGGTTCGGCGGTGACCCGCTCGCCGAGCAGGGCGATCAGCAGCGCGCGCGAGTCGTCCTCTCGCAGCTGCGTCAGGCCGATCGACCGCGCGCCGGTGCGCGCGACGAGCTCGTCGAGCCGGTGGCGGCTGGTCACCAGCACCCGGCCCGACGACGGCAGCAGCGGCAGCACCTGCGCGGCGTCGCGGGCGTTGTCCAGCACCACCAGCGCCTGCCGGTCGGCCAGCAGCGACCGGTAGAGCTTGCTCTGGTCGTCGATGCCCGGCGGGACGTCCCGGAGGTCGACGCCGAGCGTGCGCAGCAATTGGGCGAGCGCGGCGGCGGGCGTGAGCGGCTCGTCGTCGGCGTCGAAGCCGCGCAGGTTCACGTACAGCTGGCCGTCGGGGAAGCCCGTCCGCGCGGTGTGGGCCCAGTGCACGGCCAGCGCGGTCTTGCCGACGCCGGCGGTGCCGGTGATCACCCAGACGTCGCCGGGCTCGTCGAGCGCGGCCAGCTCCGGTGCCCGGCCGGTGAACCCGCGGACGTCCAGCGGCAGCTCGGCGGGCCGCGGCACGACCGGGCTCGCGGCCGGCACCGGCTCGCCTTCGCCGCGCAGGATCCGCATCCGCAGGTCTCGCAGGGCCTGGCCGGGTTCGATGCCGAGCTCGTCCACCAGCAGCTCGTGCGCCCGCGCGTAGCTCTCCAGCGCTTCCGGCGTGCGGCCGCAGCGGTGCAGCGCGAGCATCAGCGCGGCCCGCAGCCGCTCCCGGAACGGGTGTTCCTCGACGAGCCGGCGCAGCTCCCCGACCACCTCGCCGTGCCGTCCCGAAGCCAGTTCCTGCTCGTACAGCTCCTCGAGCACGACGAGCCGGCGTTCGGCCAGCGCCGGGCCTTCGTGCTCGGCCAGTGGCTCGCTCACCCCGCCGAGCGGGGTGCCGTCCCACAACGCCAGCGCGGCCCGCAGGTGCCGGACGGCGTCGGGGCCGGACGTCGCCCTGGCCCGCGCGACCTCGTCGTCGAACACGTCGAGGTCCCGGTCACCGGGCGCGACCTCGATCACGTAGCCGGGCGCGCGCCGGACGATGACGTCGCGGCCGAGGAGCTTCCGCAGTTCGGAGATGTGCACCTGCAGCCGGCCGCGGACGCTCGGCGGCGCGTTTTCGCCCCAGGTCAGGTCGATGAGCCGGTCTTCGCCGACCACGCGGTTCGGGTTCAGCAGGAGCGCGGCCAGCACGGACGTCTGCTTCTGGCCGCCGGGCCGGACCTCGCCCGTGTCGCCGAGGACCGTGACCGGCCCGAGCAGGCGGTAGCGCACGTGTAGCCCCCAGAAGGCCGACCGAAGCGGAACGGAAGTGCCATGAACGACCCTATCCCCGGCCGAGGAGGAAAGGGGGCCCGCGGGTGGACACCGACGAAGCCGAGCGACTGCTGTTCGTCTGCTTCCCGGACGCGGGGGAGGCAGCCGGGCGGTACCGCGCGTGGCGCGACCCGCGGATCTCGGTACGGGTCGTCGAGCTGCCCGGGCGGGGCGAGCGCCGGGACGAACACCCGTACCGGGACATGTGGCTGCTCGTCGAGTCCCTCGCGGCGGAGCTGGCCGGGGTACTGGCACGCCCGCACGTGCTCTTCGGTGCGGGGCTCGGCGCGCTGGTCGCCTACCGGCTGGCGCAGCGGCGGGTGGCCGCGGGACTGGGGGTCCCGCGGGCACTCGTCGTGGCGCACCAGGCGCCGCCGGACCGGGCCGCGCGGGCCGTGCCGGAGCTGGCGGCCCGCGCGGACGTCAGCCTGCTGGTCAGCGACGCGCACGTGCCCGTGGCGCCGCCGCTGCCGTGCCCGATCCGCGGGTTCGGCGAGCCGCACGTGATGACGGGGTGGGGCGAGCACACGAACGCGGGGTTCGTGCTCGCCCCGGCCCGCGTGCGGGAGAGCGGCGCGGTGCTGCGCGACGCCGTCCTGCGCGCGGGTTACCTGGTCTCGGCGCTGGCCGTCCCGGGCTTGGGCGAGTCGCCGATGTAGGGACCGACGCCGATGGACGGGCCGGGCTGAGGCGGTGTCTCGGCCGCCTGGGCGGCGGGCGCGAAGACGAGGGCGGCCACAAAGGCCGTGCCGATGACGGCCTGGAGCAGACGGGCGTTCATGGTTCGACTCCTCAGGTTCGGATTGCGGCCGATCTTGCCCGAACCGGCTTCCATATCGCTTCCCTTTGCCGCCAGTGGTCGTCCGATCACCGGCCGTCCCTTGTGGAGCGAATATGCCGGCTGCCACCATGGATTGTCATGGGGAGTGACGACGCGAACACGATTCTGCGCATGGCGAGCCTGGCGACACCGATGGCGTTGCGGGTGGCGGTGACCCTCGGGTTGCCGGACCGGCTCCGCGGCGACGGTGCCGACGTCGAGGACCTCGCGGCAGACCTCGGCGTCGCGCCGGTTCCGCTCGGGCTGCTGCTGGAGCACCTCACGACGCTGGGGTTCTTCGAGCGCACGGCCGCCGGCTACCGGACCACCGGATACGGCGAGCACCTCTGCGGCGACACCCTGACCAGCGTGCTGCTGAACCTGGACACCGCGGGCGGGCGCGCGGAGCTGGCGTTCGTCGAGCTGCTGCACAGCGTCACCACCGGGGACGCCGGCTACGACCGCCGGTACGGGCGGAACTTCTGGGCCGACCTCGCCGCACATCCGCCCCTGCGGGAGTCGTTCGACCGGCAGATGGCGCACCGGCTGCGCGCCGAGGCCCCGCAGGTCGCGGCCGGCCACGACTGGAGCCGGTTCGCCACGGTCGTCGACGTCGGCGGGGGTCCGGGGACCCTGCTCGCCGCGATCCTGGCGGCCCACCCCGGAACCCGGGGCCGGCTGGTGGACCTCGACGTCTCGGCGGCGGCCCGGACCTTCGCCGCGCTCGGGCTCGAGGACCGGGCTTCGGCGGTCGCGGGCAGCTTCTTCGACCCGCTCCCGGCCCGGGCGGACGCCTACCTGCTGTGCGACATCCTGCACGACTGGGACGACGAGCGGGCCGGTCGCATCCTGGCCTGCTGCGTCGAGGCGGCACGTCCGGCCGGGCGGATCCTGGTCGTCGAGTCCGTCGGCGGCCGGCGGGCGCGCACGGACATGGATCTGGCCATGCTCGTCATCTTCGGCGGCCGGGAACGCCGGGTTTCCGAGTTCGAGGCCCTGGCCTCGGCCCGTGGGCTGGTGCTCGACGCGGTGACCGACGTGAGCGAAGGGCGTTCACTGCTGGAGTTCCGAATCGTATAAGCGCTGTTACAATTTGGCCCGTGTCCCTGAGCCGTGCCTTCGTCGACCTGACCCCGCTCCGCGTGTCGCCGGCCTTCCGGCGGCTCTGGCTGGGCCGGGTCTTCTCGGGCTTCGGGGCGCAGATGACGCTCGTCGCCGTGATGTTCCAGGTCTGGGAGCAGACGCGGAGCACGGTCTGGACCGGTGCCGTGGGGCTCGCGCAGGCCCTGCCGGTGGTCGTGTTCGGGCTGTTCGCCGGGTCGCTGGTGGACCGCGTCGACCGGCGGAAGTTCGCGCTGCTCACCACCGCGGGGCAGGCCGGCTGCTCGGTTCTCCTTGCCGTGCAGGGGTTTCTCGGTGACGTGCCGGTGCCGGCCGTGCTGGGGCTGGTGGCCGTGCAGTCGTGCTTCGTCGCGGGTGGCGGGCCGGCGGCGCGCACGTTCGTCCCGCGGCTGCTGGCGCCGGAGCAGCTCCCGGCCGGGCTGGCGCTGAACCGGATCGCGTTCCAGGGCGCGATGCTGCTCGGTCCGGCCCTGGCCGGGCTGCTGCTGGGCCGGGTCGGGGTGGGCGGCTGCTACGTCGTCGACGCGCTGACGTTCGCGATGGCGTTCTACGGCGTGTTCGGCATCCCGCCGATGCGACCCGGCGGCGAACCGTCGCGGCCGGGGCTGCGCGGGGTGCTGGACGGGCTGGCTTTCCTGGTGCGCACCCCGGTCGTCCGGGGTGCGCTGCTGACCGATCTGGCGGCCACGGTCCTCTCGATGCCGATCAGCCTGTTCCCGCTGGTGAACGCGGAGAGGTTCGCCGGCGACCCGCGGACGCTGGGGCTGTTCCTGTCGGCGATCGCGGTGGGCGGGGTGGCGGCGTCGGTGTTTTCGGGGACGTTCACCCGGCTGCCCCGGCCGGGCCGGGTGATGCTGGCCGGCTCGGCGGCGTGGGGCGGGGCGCTGGTGGTGTTCGGGCTGGCGCCGGATCCGTGGGTGGGACTCGGGTGCCTCGTGCTGGCGGGCGCGGCGGACACGGTTTCGGTGGTTACGCGCGGAGCGCTGGTGCAGTTGAACACGCCGGACGCGTTGCTGGGGCGGGTCGCGGCGGCGGAGCAGATCGTCGGCCAGGCCGGCCCGGACCTCGGAAACCTGCGCGGCGGGCTGGTCGCGGGCGTGACGTCCGGGGCGGCGGCGCTGGTGAGCGGCGGGGTGTTGTGCGTGGTGGCGGTGGCGTTGGTGGGGGCGGGAACGCCGGGCTTGCGCCGCTTCGCGACGCCCGCCAAGGCTGCGGCGGCTCCGTAGGCCCAGCCGCGGCAGCCCACCTGGCCACGGCTCGGACGGTCCCTGACCGGCGCCGTTGCTCAGCCGGACCCGAAGTGTGCACGCCCGGTCATCGCGTGGGCTTCCGCCCTGCCGCACCGCGCGGTAGTTCTTTCCCGACGACGACTTCGTCCGTCCGGAAAGGACCGAAATGATCAAGCGAACCTGTGCGGCCGCGCTCCTCGCCGTCGCCGCGGCCGGGCTCACCGCGGCCCCCGCCGAGGCAACCGTCCAAAGTGGAAGCGGGACCATCAACGACCCCTGGGTGCCGACCCACGCCGCGCACATCACCTGCGCCACCGCCACCCTCTTCGGCAACTACACCCCCGGCCAAGGCCACTCCGACCCGATCGCGACGCTCGTGCAGGGCAACTACATCGGCGTCCGCTACATCACTTCGGACCACAACTCGGCCGACGTCTTCTGGCACGGCACGAGCAAGTGGGGCTTCCTGCTCCGCGACTGCTTCGCCTTGAACTGAAAGGGAACCGATGAAACGCGCCATCCTGACCACGGCACTCACCGCTGCCTTGGCGATCGTCGCCACCCCCGCCGCTTCGGCCGGCACCGTGCACGAAATCTGCGCCCAGGACCTTTACGTCCGGACGCAGCCGGCCGGCGTCATCGTCGGCACCCTCTACCGCGGCGACCACTTCGAGCTGTCGCGGTACTCGCCCAGCGGCGACTGGGCCGAGGGCTACGCCATGGGTCACGTCGACCAGCGCGGCTGGATCCAGGCCGGCTGGTTCTGCTGACCGCTCACGGCAGCTTGAGCGAAAGCACGTCCGGCACGGTGATCAGGCTGCCGTAGAGGTTCGCGTTCCCGCCGATGGCGAGGACCCGGTGCGCCGGGGTGGCCGCGCAGACCACCGACGCCCGGCTGTGGGGGAGCAGCGTGCCCAGCAGCACCCATTCCCCCGTGCGGACGTCGAGGACCTCGGTCGTGCGGTCCCGGGCGGTCGGGTCCTCGACCGGCGCGGGGCCGCCGCCGGCCACCACGATCCGGTCGCCCACCCGCACCGCGCCGGGCGCGCCACGCCGCTTGCGCATCGGCGCCACCGCCTCCCAGCGGTCGGTGTCCGGGCAATACCGCTCCACGGAATCCAGCGCGTTCTGCTGCCGGCTGGGCAGTCCGCCGAGCGCGTACAGGTGCGTGTCGGTCGCGATGAGCCGGAACCGGGCCCGCGGGGTGAGCATCGGAGCCAGCGGCGTCCAGTGCCGCCCCGCCGGGTCGAAGACGAGCACCGCGTCCGTGGCGTGTTCCTCGGGATCACTGTCCCCGACGAAACCGCCTGCCACGTAAAGCTTTCCGCCCAACCCGGCCGCCGACGCCGCACCGAGCGGCACCGGGAGCGACGGGCTCGGCCGCCATTCGTCGGCCGCCGGGTCGTACACCTCGACGACGTCGGTCGTGCGGTCGTCCGCGGTGATCCCGGCGGCGGCGTAGATCAGCCCGCCGACCACGCCGACGGCGTGGTTCCCGCGCGGAGTGGGCATCGGGCTGACGTAGCGCCAGGCGCCGCTGCCGGTGAGCTTGCGCGTCTCCACCGAGCCGAAGCCCACGTTCCCGTCGGTCCCGCCGAGCACGAAGACGTCTTCCCCGACGGTCGCCACCTCGTGGGCGAACCTCGGCGACAGCATCGGCGGCCGGTACTTCCACGACACGTTCATCGTCCACCCCTTCACATTCCGCCCGCCAGAGTCTCCAAAGACGATCCGTTTGTTACGGACCCGGCCGGAATTGGTTTTTCGCTGTCCGGCGCGGCGCGGGCGATGCGTTTCCGGATGGGTCATCCGCTGTAGCGCGCTCGGCTGGATGGCGGACATCGATCACGCTGTGTGCCGGTTTCTCGTGGGTTTGTTTCCCCTGGTGAGCACCCGCCGGTCAGTGGATTACCCGTTTGAACGGCGTTCAGGCTTTCCCGAATCGATATTTGCGGACCCGGAAATCGTCATCTACAGTCCGGCGATCACGGCTGTACGAGCCGGATTCCCGTGATCGAAAGATTCTTTTCCGAGGAGTGCCATGCTCGAACGCGCCTCGACCCGCCGGTTCGCCGTGCTCGCGCTCGTCCTCGCGCTGGTGAGCGCGTGCAGCCAGCGAGGCGGGTCCGGTAGCGGCGGTGCCGTCGAAAAGCCGGCGATCCGGGTCGCGATCTTCGCCGCCGTCGACCTCGCCACGTTCTGGCTGGCGCAGGAAGGCGGCTACTTCAAGGCCGAGGGCCTCGACGTGCAGGCCGACCTCGCCGCCAGCGGGCAGGAGGCGCTGACCCGGATGACGAACGGCCAGAACGACCTCGCGCTGTCCACCTACACGCTGTTCTTCCTGGCGAAGAACAACGGCGCCGACGTGAAGCTGGTCGCGGACGCCACCTCGGCCAGCCCGCGCAGCAACGAGCTGGTCACCGTGCCGAACTCGCCGGTCAAGACGGTGACCGACCTGAACGGCAAGCGGATCGCCATCAGCTCGAAGAACGCCGCCTCGGACGTGCTGACCCGGTCGGTGATGCGCGATCACGGGGTCGGCTTCGACAAGGTGGAGTGGGTGCCGATGCCGTTGCCGGACATGGGGACCGCGCTGGCACAGGGCCGCGTCGACGCCGCCTACCAGCCGGAGCCGTTCCTCACCCAGTCGGCCAAGATCGCCGGCGCGTACCCGGTCATCGACGCCGCGAGCGGCAGCACCCAGTCCTTCCCGCTGACCGGCTTCGGCGCGACGGCGAAGTGGGTCCAGGGTCACCCGAAGACGATGCTCGCGTTCCAGCGCGCGATGCTCAACGCGACGCGCGCCGCGGTCGACCGGTCCCGGATCGAGCCGCTCGTCGTCCGCAACGCCAAGGTGGACCAGGACATCGCGGGCCTGATGGTGATGCCCGCGTTCGGGTCCACCCTGGACGCCCGGCGCATCCAGCGGGTGCCGGACCTGCTGCAGCAGCTGGACGTCGTCCAGACGAAGCTCGACGCCTCCGCGATGATCGTCCCGCAGGCGAGTACCGGCTGACCGGAGCCGGGAGGGAAGGGCGGGTGCGCTGAAGAGCGCGCCCGCCCTTTTGCGTGCGTGGCCGGGGCGGCCGGCCCGGCCGGCTACCTGGCCGGGCGCCGGTAGCCCGATGACATGAACGAGTCGTTCACCGCGTCCGACGACCTGAACGAGTCGTTCATGACGGTGCTGTGCTGTCAGGACTTCTCCCGTCACACGGACTTTCCGAAATTCACGGACCGGTCGCGAAGATCCCGTTCCGGCCGGTTCGCACCTTGACACGACCGGCGCCGCGCCCCACCCTCTTCATACCGACCGCGCGGTACGGCCTGGTCCACATCGTGGGACAGGAGAGACGGGAGAGTCGATGATGACACTTCGGGGTGAGGCTCTGCCCGGCGAGGACCTGCTCGTGGTCGACGGCCTCACCGTGCGGTTCGGCGGGCTCACCGCGTTGCACGACGTCCGGCTGAGCGTCGACGCCGGCACCGTCGTCGGGGTCATCGGGCCCAACGGCGCCGGGAAGACGACCCTCTTCAACGTCATCTGCGGCTTCGTCCGGCCCGACTCCGGCCGGGTGCTGTGGCGCGGCGAACCGCTCGTGCGGCACCGCCCCGAACACCTCGCGGGCCTCGGGATCGTCCGCACCCTGCAGGGCCTCGGCCTCTTCGCCGGGTTGACCGTGCTCGAGAACGTGATGGCCGGCGCGGGCCGCCACGCGAAGACCGGCGTGCTCCCCGCCCTCGTCGGCGCCGGGCGTTCGGCGCGCGACGAATCCGACCTGGCCGCGCGGGCCCGGGCGACGCTCGGGGAACTCGGGATCGCCGACCTCGCCGACCGGCTGCCCGGCGTGCTGCCCTACGGCGTGCGAAAACGCGTCGCCCTCGCCCGGGCGCTGGTGGCCGAGCCCGACCTCCTGCTGCTCGACGAACCCGCGAGCGGGCTCTCGGCCGCCGAGCTCATCGAGCTCTCGACGTTGATCCTGTCGCTGCGGCGGCACATGGCGGTCGTGCTCGTCGAACACCACATGGACCTCGTCATGCAGGTCTGCGACCGCGTGGTGGTGCTCAACTTCGGCGAGGTGATCGCGGCGGGCACGCCGGCCGAGATCCAGGCCGACCCCCGCGTGGCCGAGGCCTACCTCGGCGACCCCGCCGAGGAGGCGCCCGGTGCTTGAGATCGACGAGCTTTCCGTGGCCTACGGCGCCGTCCGCGCGCTCGACGGCGTCGGCCTGGCGGTCGAGCGCGGCGGGATCACCGCCGTGCTCGGCGCGAACGGCGCCGGCAAGACGACGCTGCTGCGCACGATCAGCGGGCTGCAGCCGGCCCGCGGCGGCCGGATCACCTGGGACGGCAAGGACCTCACCGGCCTGGCGCCCGACCGCATCGCCCGCGGCGGCGTGGCGCACGTGCCCGAAGGCGGCGGCGTCATCACCGAGCTGACCGTCGACGAGAACCTCCGGCTGGGTGCGCTGTGGCGCCGCGACCGCGCCGACCGCGAGGCCGCGCGCAAGGAGGTGTACGAGCTCTTCCCGCCGCTGGAAGAACGTTCGGCGAAACCCGCCGCGACGCTGTCCGGCGGCGAGCGGCAGATGCTCGCCATCGGCCGCGCCCTGATGAGCCGGCCGGACCTGCTGCTGCTCGACGAGCCGTCGCTGGGCCTCGCGCCGCTGATCACCGCCCGGATCATGGGCATCCTGCGGGACCTGCGGACCTCGACCGGGCTCACCGTGGTGCTCGTCGAGCAGAACGCGCACAGCGCGCTGTCCATCGCGGACAACGGTTACGTCCTCGCGCTCGGCAGCGTCGTGGCGGTCGACACCGCCGCGGAGCTGCTGGCCGACGACGGCCTCCGCCACGCCTACCTCGGCTTCTGATCCATCCAACCGGTTACCTGGAGGTGAACGGTCCGGTATGCAGGAATTCTTCGACCTGACCCTCGGCGGGATCTCCGCCGGCGCGGTCTACGCGGCCCTCGGGCTCGCGCTGGTCATCATCTACCGGGCCACCCGGGTGGTGAACTTCGCGCAGCCCGCCCTCGCCCTGATCTCGACGTACCTCGCGTACTCGGTGACGAAGGCGACCGGCAGCTACTGGCTCGGCTTCGCCGTCGCGATCGTGGCCGGGACGCTGCTGGGCGTCGCCACCGAACGGCTGCTGATCCGGCCGCTGCGGCACCGCTCCGAGCTGAGCTCGATCATCGTCACCCTCGGGCTTCTCCTGGTGCTGCAGGCGATCGCGGGCATGATCTGGTCCAACGAACCACTGGCGTTCCCGTACGCCTTCGACTTCGTCGGCCGGTTCTCCGCCAACGACCTGTTCGTGGTGCTGGTGGTGCTCGTGATCGCCGCGCTCGTGCTGGTGGTGTTCAAGTACACGCCGCTGGGCCTGCGGATGCGGGCGGCCGCGTTCGCCCCGGAGGTGGCGCGCACGCTCGGCGTGCGGGTCGGGCTGATGCTGACGATCGGCTGGGGCCTGGCGGCCGCGGTCGGCTCGCTGGCCGGGCTGCTCGCCACCCCGCCGTTCCTCTTCCCGAACGTGCTGGACGGCGTCTTCGTCTACGCCCTCACCGCCGCGGTGCTCGGTGGCCTGGACAACCCCTTGGGCACCATCGCCGGCGGGTTCGTCCTCGGCGTCGGACTGTCCTACGTGTCCGGCTACCTGGGACCGGAGATGGTGACGATCGCCGCGCTGGCGATCCTCGTCGTCGTGCTGATCGTGCGTCCCAGCGGGTTGTTCGGCCGCGCGAAGGTGAGGCGGGTATGACCGTGCGCACGAGCCTTCCCGAAGCCCCGGTGGAGACGGTGGCGAAGAAGCGGACGCTGCCACCGCTGCTGCGCCACGTCCTGTTCGCGCTGGCCGCGTTCGCCGTCGTCGTCCTGCTGACGCTGGTCACCGACGAGTTCACCAACCTGCGGATCGCGACGATCGGCTACTACCTGATCGCGGTCGCCGGGCTGACCCTGCTCACCGGCCTCACCGGCCAGGTCTCCCTGGGGCACGGCGCGTTCATGTTCATCGGCGCGTACACGGTGGCGCTGCTGGTGCGGCGGGTGCCGTCGTTCCCGCTGTGGGCCGACCTGCTGCTCGCCTCGGCCGCGGGCGGGCTCGCCGGGCTGCTGGCCGGGGCCGCCGCGGCCCGGCTGCGCGGCCCGTACCTCGCCGGGGCGACGCTCGCGCTGGCCGTCGGCCTGCCCGCGCTGACCCGCCGGTTCCAGGACTTCCTGGGCGGCAGCAACGGGTTGAGCTTCACCGTCCACAGCAGACCGGCCGGGATCGGCGTGCCCGAGCTGCGCTGGCAGACCTGGATCGTCTGGCTCAGCGTGCTCATCGCGCTGGTGCTGGTGGTGAACGTCGTGCGCGGCAAGCTCGGCCGGAACTTCCGCGCGGTCCGCGACGACGAGGTCGCCGCGTCGCTGAGCGGGATCGCCGTCGGGCGCACGAAGATCCTCGCGTTCCTCATCAGCGCGGTGTGCGGCGGCCTCGCCGGTGGCCTGCAGGCGTTCCTGCTCGGCACCGCCGCACCCGGCTCGTTCACGCCCGCGCTGTCGCTGAGCCTGCTGGCGGCCGTGGTGCTGGGCGGGCTCGGCTCCCTGTGGGGCGCGCTGTGGGGTGCGGTCGCGCTCGTCTACTTCCAGGCCTGGTCGGAGGACCTCGCCGACGTCCTGCACCTGAACACCGACGTGGCCAACAACCTCCCGCTCGCGGTGTACGGCGTGATCCTCATCGTCGTCGTGCTCGCCTTCCCGCGCGGCATCCAGGGCGGTTTCCAACGGCTTCGCGGACTTCTCCGTCGACCCGCCGAAAAGAAGGAGAACCATGAGAACCACTAGAACCGTCGCGGGAATCGCGGTGCTGGCGCTCGCGCTCAGCGCGTGCGGCGGTGCGGGGGAGACCGACACCAGCGGCACGCAGGCCGCCGCCGACTCGGCGGTCGGGGTCACGAAGGACTCCGTCGTCATCGGCAGCCACCAGCCGCTGACCGGCCCGGCCGCACCCGGGTACAGCAAGATCTCCGTCGGCGCCCGCGCGGTGTACCAGGCGATCAACGACGCCGGCGGGATCAACGGCCGCAAGATCGACTACAAGGTCGAGGACGACGGCTACAACCCGACGAAGACCGTCGAGGTCGTCAAGAAGCTCGTGCTGCAGGACAAGGTGTTCGCGATCGTCGGCGGCCTGGGCACGCCGACGCACTCCAAGGTCGTCGACTACCTGAACACCGAAGGCGTGCCGGACCTGCTGGTGTCCTCGGGCGCGCTGGCGTGGGACAACCCGCAGAAGGCGCCGATGACCTTCGGGTACCAGGTGGACTACACCCGCGAGGGCAAGATCCAGGGCAAGTACATGAAGGACACCTTCGCCGGCAAGAAGATCGGCTACTTCACGCAGAACGACGACGTCGGCCGCGACACCCAGGCCGGGCTCGACCAGTTCGTCAAGGACCAGACGGTCGCGCGGCAGGGCTACGACAGCGCCAACACCGACGTCACGCCGCAGCTGTCCGCGCTCAAGGCCGCGGGCGCCGAGGTCGTCGTCTGCGAGTGCATCCCGGCGTTCACCGCGCTGTCGATCCTGGCCGCGGCGAAGATCGGCTACAAGCCGCAGTTCGTCGTCAGCAGCATCGGCGCGGACCCGGCGACGCTGTCGGGGCTGCTGCAGGACTTCGCCAAGCGCGGCGGGGCCAGCGTGTCCAGCGCGCAGCTGCTCAACGGGCTGATCGGCACCGGCTACCTGCCCGACGTCGCGCAGACGTCCGACCCGTGGGTCGCCTACTTCAAGGGCATCCACGACAAGTACATCCCGAAGGAGCCGCTCACCAACACGCTGTTCTACGGGATGGTGCAGGCGTACACGTTCGGCCAGGCGCTCAAGGCCGCCGGGCCGGACCCGACGCGCCAGAAGATCGTCGACGCCATGAGCTCGGGCGCCCTCAAGGGGCCGGGTCTCACGCCGTTCGGGTTCTCGAAGGACTCGCACTCCGGTTACACCGGTGCGTACGTGTTCAAGATCAACCCGGACACCACGACGACGGTGATCCAGCCACCGTCGGTCACCGACCGGAGCACCGGGGCGATCACGCCGTACACCGGTGAACGCGCCACTCCGGAGCAGGTGAACCTGCTGGGCAAGTGAGGACCGGGCCGGTCCGCAGCGCCGTGCGGACCGGCCCGCCCGCTCACAGAGGGTGGCCATCATGAACGTGCGGGAGAAGGTCGTGCGGGCGGCGGTCCGCCTGTTCGCCGAGAAGGGGTTCGAGGCCACGACGGTCCGGGAAATCGTCGAAGAGGCCGGCGTCACCAAGGGTGGGCTGTACCACTACTTCGAGTCCAAGGACGACCTGCTCTTCGAGATCTACACGGCGATGCTGCGGATGCAGACCCGCCGGATGGTGACGATCGCCGAGTCGGACCTGCCGCTGCCGGAGCGGCTGCACGCGATCATCGCCGACGTCGTCGTGACGAGCATCGCCGACCTCGACGCGGCGACCGTGTTCTTCCTGTCGTTCCCGCTGCTGGAGAAGTCCAAGCAGGTCCAGGTGCGAGCCGAGCGGCGCACCTACCACGAGCGGGTGCGGGACCTGGTCACCGAAGGGCAGCGCACCGGCGTCTTCCGCGAAGACGTCCCCGCCGACCTGGTGATCAACTACCACTTCGGCGCGATCCACCGCCTCGGCATGTGGTACCACGCGGACGGCTCGCTTTCGGGGGAGCAGGTGGGGGAGCACTTCGCGAACCTGATGCTGCGCAGCCTCCGTCCTTAGTGGACGGTCTACCGTGGTGCCATGCACATCGTGGCGGTCCTCGCGCTCGACCAGGTCGTCCCGTTCGACCTGGCGACGCCCATCGAGGTCTTCTCGCGGACGCTCCTGGGCAGCTCACCGGCCTACGAGGTCCGGATCTGCGGGCCGGCTCCCGAGCTGGACGCGGGGATGTTCACGCTCCGGCCACCGTGGGACCTCCGCGGTCTGGCGGACGCCGGCACGATCATCGTGCCGGGCCGGGCGTCGAACCCCGCTCTCCCGGTCGAGGTCGTCTCGGCGCTCCGGTCGGCGGCGGCGCGGGGAGCGCGGATCGCGTCGATCTGTTCGGGGGCGTTCGTGCTGGCCGAGACGGGCCTGCTGGACGGCCTCCGCGCGACGACCCACTGGGCGGCCGCGGCCGAGCTGGCCCGGCTGTACCCGGCGGTCGACGTCGACCCGGACGTGCTGTACGTCGACAACGGCCAGATCCTGAGTTCGGCGGGCGCGGCGGCGGGCCTGGACCTGTGCCTGCACCTGATCCGCCGCGACCACGGTTCGGCGGTGGCGGCTTCGGCGGCCCGCCTGTCGGTGATGCCCCTGGAGCGTGAGGGCGGCCAGGCGCAGTTCATCGCGCACGACGTCCCGCCGACGCCGCGCGGGTCCGAGCTGGAGCCGGTGCTGGCGTGGCTGGAGGAGAACTGCGCCGCCGAGCTGACGCTGTCCGGCGTCGCGGCGCGGGTGGGGATGAGCACGCGGACGTTGAACCGCCGGTTCCGCGAGCAGACGGGCACGACGCCGTTGCAGTGGCTGCTGCGGGCCCGGGTCCGGCGGGCGCAGCACCTGCTGGAGGCGACGGGCGAGCCGGTGGACCGGATCGCGGGTTTGGTGGGGTTCGGATCGCCGGGCGCGTTCCGGGAGCGGTTCAAGCGAGTGGTGGGGACGAGTCCGCAGGCCTACCGGGCGAGTTTCCGGGGCGCGGCGACGTCATGAACGAGTCGTTCACCTCGTCCGGCGACATGAACGAGTCGTTCATGACGTTCCGGTGACCGCGGACCCGGCCGCGCCCGGCGCCGGCGGTTCACGCCTTCCGGCGCCGGACGTAAAAGGTGATGAGGCCGGCGGTCGCGGCGAGCGCGATGCCGCCGGCGATCATCCGGAGCGTGAAGTCGAGTCCCGTCACGGAACCACCGGCGTTGACGGCGGCGCTGACGACGAGGACCACCCAGAGGAGAACGGGGGTGGCGGTGCGGGCGGGTGCGCTGGTGTTGGTCATGGCGAGAACGCTAAGGCCGGACGACGAACAGCTCGATGCCGTGCGCACCCGGATCCGGGGTGGTGCCTGCGCTACCCCGCGTCGCGGCCGAGGTAGGCGAGCACCGCGAGCACCCGGCGGTGCCCGCCGCCTTCGTCCGACGGCAGGCCGAGCTTCGCGAAGATGTTGCGGATGTGCTTGAGCACCGCGCCGTCGCTGACGACGAGCAGCTCGGCGATCGTGCCGTTGTTGTAGCCCTCGGCCATCAGCGCCAGCACTTCGCGTTCTCGCGCGGTCAACGCGTCGAGCGGGTCCGCCGCGCGCCGCCGGGACATGAGCTGGCCGATGACCTCCGGGTCCATCGCCGTGCCGCCCTTCGCGACCCGCTCGAGCGCGTCGACGAACCGCTCGACCTTGCCGACCCGCTCCTTGAGCAGGTAGCCGACCGCGCCGACGCCGTCGGCGAGCAGCTCGACCGCGTAGCTCGTCTCGACGTGGGCGGACAGCACCAGCACCGGCAGTCCCGGGTGGATCTCGCGGGCGCGGACGGCCGCGCGCAGGCCCTCGTCGCGGTGGGTCGGCGGCATCCGGACGTCCATCACGACGGCGTCCGGCCGGTCGCCTTCGACGAAGGTCAGGAAGTCCTCGGCGTTGTCGAAGGTGGCGGCGACCTCGATGCCCGCCGTCTTCAGCAGCAGCGCGAGGCCTTCGCGCAGCAGCGCGTCGTCCTCGGCGATCACGACCCGCATGGCAGCTCCACTCGCAGCACGGTCGGCCCACCGGGTGGGCTGGTCAGGGTGAGGGTTCCGTCGAAGGCTTCGGCGCGACGCCGGATGCCGGCCAGGCCGCTGCCGCGCTTCTCGTCGGCGCCGCCGCGGCCGTCGTCCCGGATTTCCAGGCACAGCAAGGACGCCGTGCCGCCCAAGACGATGTCCACTCGGGACGCGTCGGCGTGCTTGGTGACGTTGGCCAGCACCTCGGCGACGACGAAGTACGCGGCGGCCTCGACCGCGGCCGGGCGGCCGGTTTCGTACTCGACGGTGACCGCCGTCGGCACCGGCGTGCGCTCGGCGAGCGCGCGCACCGCCCCGGCGAGACCGCGTTCGCTCAGCAGCGGCGGGTAGATGCTGCGCACGACCGTGCGCAGCTCGGCCAGCGCGTCGGTCGCGGTGTCCTGTGCCTTGACCAGCAGATCGCGCACCATGGCCGGGTCTCGGTCGTAGAGCTGGCCGGCGATGCCCAGCTGCAGCACGACCGCGGCGATCCGGGCCTGGGTGCCGTCGTGCAGGTCACGCTCGATGCGGCGCAGCTCGGCGCCGTGCGCCTCCAGCGCGGCCGCCCGCGTCGCGGTCAGTTCGGCGACCCGGTCGGCCAGGACGACGCCGGGGGCGGGGCGGAGCAGTTTCCGCGCGGTGCGGGCCTGCCAGCGCGCGGCTCGCGGCATCAGGAACGTCGCCGCGGCCATGGCGACGGCGACCAGGAGGTCCAGCCCCGCCCGCGGCCACGAGTTCACCACGATGCCCAGGGACCCCTCGATCCCGCCGGGCACAGCCGGCCAGATCAGGACCGTGACGACCTGCTGGACCGCGCCGAGCGGCAGGCCGACCGCGAGGCTGCCGAGCAGCAGCCCGGTCGCGGCGTGGATCGCGAGCCACGCGAGGTCGCGGCGCGTCGCCGGGTCCTTCAGCGGGGAGCCGGCCCGGTACGGCTCGGGGATGGCCTCGCCGAGCTTGCGCGCGGCCCGGCGCCGGTCCACCCCGACCGGCCACCGCGCCAGCTTGACCGCCGGCGCCAGCGACGGGATGCCGACGCCGAACGGGCACAGCAGCAGCACGGCGAGGAGGCCCACGAGGGCGAAGATCGACAACAGCGACGTGCCGGCGCCGACCACGAGGTAACGAACCGCCGACCAGCACTCGCGCAGGCGGGTCGTCACGGCGACAGTGTCGCACCCCACCCCCGTGGTGGTGCTGGCGCTACCCCGGATCCACCCCTCCACAGGATCGAGGTCGCGGCCGCGTCGCCCTAGTTTTCCTTGGGAGAGAACAAAGGGGATCACCGATGACGACAGCGAATGCGCTGGAACTGGCCGGGGTGCGGAAGGTGTACGGCTCCGGTGACGGCGCCGTCACCGCGCTGGACGGCGTGACGGCGAACGTGGCGCGGGGGACCTTCACCGCCGTGATGGGCCCGTCGGGCTCGGGCAAGAGCACCTTCCTGCACTGCGCGGCCGGCCTGGACCGGCCGACCTCGGGGAAGGTGCTGCTCGGCGGCACCGAGATCGGGCGGTTGAAGGAGAACGAGCTGACGCGGCTGCGGCGCACCCGCGTCGGGTTCGTGTTCCAGGCCTACAACCTGATGCCGTCGCTGAACGTGCTGCAGAACATCACGCTGCCGCTGCGGCTCGCCGGCACCAAACCGGACCCGCAGTGGCTGCGGGAGATCGTCGAAGGCGTCGGGATGGCGAAACGGCTGGAGCACCGCCCGGCGGAGCTGTCCGGCGGCCAGCAGCAGCGCGTCGCGATCGCGCGGGCGCTCATCGCCCGGCCCGACGTCGTGCTGGCCGACGAACCGACCGGCGCGCTCGACACCCGCACCGCGCGCCAGGTGCTGGACCTGCTCCGCGCCGTCGTCGACGGGATGGGCCAGACCGTGCTGATGGTGACCCACGACCCGGTCGCGGCCTCGGCCGCGCACGGCGTGCTCTTCCTCGCCGACGGCAAGCTCGCCGGGCACCTCCCGCACCCCACGCCCGAGCGCGTGGCGGAGCGCATGACGCACCTCGGGGAGTGGTGACCGTGCTGTCCCTCGCGTGGCAGACGATCCGGACGCGGCTCGGCGGGTTCGCCGGCGCGTTCATCGCGATCCTGTGCGGCACCGCCCTGGTGGCGGGCTGCGGGGTCCTCATGGAGTCCGGCCTGCGCGCCGGCGTCCCCACCCAGCGCTACGCCGCCGCGGCCGTCGTCGTCGGCGGGGCACAGAGCGTGCACCCGCCGGGCGCCGACGCGCTGACGTTCGAGCAGGTCGGCGAGCAGCCGTCGGTCCCGCAGGCGCTGGCCGGGCGGATCGCCGCGGTGCCCGGCGTCCGCGCGGCGGTGGCCGAGCAGAGCTTCCCGGCGCAGGTCGTGACAGCGTCCGGCGCGGTGCTCGGTGGGCCGCAGTCCCTGGGCCACAACTGGGACGCGGCCGTGCTGGCGCCGTTCACGCTGCGCGCCGGTGCCGCGCCCGCGGCCCCCGGCGACGTCGTCCTGGACGCCGACCTGGCCCGGCGCGCCGGTGTCGGCGTCGATGGACAGGTGCAGATCGCGACGCGGTCGGTGCCGATGACCTTCCGGGTCAGCGGCGTCGTGGACAGCTTGTCGCGGCAGTCGGCGCTGTTCTTCACGCCGCAGCGGGCGGCGGAGCTGGCCGGACGGCCCGGCCAGGCCCACGCGATCGGCGTCCTGGCCGAACCCGGGGTGGCGCCGGAGACGCTCGCCGGCCGGATCGGCGCGGTCACCGGCGGCGCCGAGGTCACCACCGGCGTGGAACGCAGCACGATCGAGTTCCTCGACGTCAGCCAGACGCGGACGCTGCTGCTCACGATCGCCGGGTCGTTCGGCGGGTTCGCCCTGCTCGTGGCGGTGTTCGTGGTGGCGAGCACGCTCGCGCTGACGATCAACCAGCGCCGCCGGGAGTTCGCGCTGCTGCGCGCGGTCGCGGCGACGCCTCGCCAGATCCGCAAGCTGATCGGCACCGAGACGACGTTGGTCGCCCTCGTCGCCGGCGTGCTGGGCGGTGCTTCGGGGTTGGCCGTGGCTTCCTGGCTGCGGGACGCGTTCGCCGCGATCGGCGTGATCCCGGCCGACTTCGGGCTGGCGATCAGCCCGCTGCCGTCCCTCGCCGCGCTGCTGCTCGGCTTGGGTGCGGCCCGGCTGGCGGCGTGGGCGGCGTCGCGGCGGCCGTCGACGATCCGGCCGGTCGAGGCACTCGGCGAGGCGGCGGTCGAACGGCGTGAGCTGGGCCGCGGCCGCCTGATCACCGGCTGGTCCCTGGTGCTCGTGGGCTTCGGGGGCGCGCTGGTGCCGCTGTTCCTGCGCGGCGAGATCGGGACCGCGATCTCGACGATGGCGACGCTGGTCGTCGTCATCGGGCTGGCGGTGGTCGGCCCGCAGGTGACCGCGGTGGTGACGCGCGCGCTCGCGCCGGTGCTGGGGCGGGTGTGGCGGATCAGCGGGTACCTGGCCGGCGCGAACGCCCAGGCCAACACCCGGCGGCTGGCCGCGGCGGTGACCCCGCTGCTGCTGTCGATCACGTTCGCGCTGGCGACGTTCTACAGCCAGACGTCGTCGACGGCCGCCGCCGCGGAGGAGACGGCCCGTTCGACGACGGCCGACTACGTGCTGAGCGGGCCGGCGGGTGTCTCGCCGGAGGTCGCCGCGGCGGTCGAACGGGTGCCGGGGGTCGTGGCGGCGACGCCGGTGGTGCGGACGTCGGTGCTCACGGCGTCGACGGTGGGCGACAGCGTGGACGTCCAGCGCAAGTCCGCGCAGGGCCTGGCGGGCGAGCAGACCCGCGGCGCGCTGGAGCTGGGCGTCGACACCGGGCGGCTCACGGATCTGAGCGGGGACACGGTGGCGTTGAGCCGCTCGGAGGCCGACTGGCTGGACAAGAAGCTCGGCGACGAGGTCACGTTCTACTTCGGCGACGGCGTCCCGGCGAAGCTGCGGCTGGTGGCGACGTACGCGCACGACCTGGCGTTCGGCGACTTCGTGCTGCCGGTGGCGTTGGCCCGCGAGCACAACGGCGGCCGGCTGGACGACTCGGTGCTGGTCCGGCGTTCTCCTGACGCCGATCCTTCGGCGGTCGAGTCGGCGCTTCGTGAGTTGCCGTACCCCGGTCTGACGGTGGCTCCGGTGGCGGCGGCGGCCCCTTCGGAAGGTGGCGACCGGCAGGCGCAGTTCTACCTGAACCTGGTCGCGGTGGGGGTGATCGTCGGGTACCTGGCGATTTCGGTGGCCAACACGCTGGTGTTGACGACGGCACAGCGGTCGCGGGAGTTCGCGCTGCTGCGCCTGGTCGGCACGACCCGTCGTCAGGTGACCCACATGATGCGCCTCGAGGCGTTGACGACGGTCGGGATCGCGGTGGTCATCGGAACGGTGGTCGCGTTGGTACCGCTGGGTTTGCTGAACGTGGGACTGCGGGGGAATCCGCTGCCGTCAGGACCGTGGTCCGTCTACTTCGGAGTAATCGGCGGCGCGGCATTGCTGGGGTTGCTGGCGATGGGGCTGTCGACGTGGGTGGCGCTGCGGGCTCGCCCGATCGACGCGATCGGCCTGCGGGAGTAGAACGTGCGGGGTGAGCCGGTTCGGCTCACCCCGCACGGTTTTCAGCAGTTCGAGCCGGTGTCTTCGCCGGTGTAGGAGAGGACGCGCCAGTCGGTGGTCCCGCCGAGCGCGACCGCCGTATTGGCCGGCCGGTACCACCGACCAGGGGTAGCGCCGTTGTGGCCAGCCCGAGCGCGATTGCCGCGGTAATGCGTTTCATGAAATCGACCCCCTGCTTTTGGAAACGGTACGGGGTCAAGCTAACGGGGAATCGGCCGGGAATCCGCTAATGCGGTGGCCACAGTCCCAGCCTGGTGAACTGCTCGCGGACGTGGTCGCGGACCGGGTCGTCGACGTCGGCGACGAGCGCGATGGTCTGGCGGGACTCGCTCCACGCTTCGGCCTGCCGGCCGGTCGCGGCCAGGGACCGGACCAGGGCCACGAGCGCGCGGACGACCCGGGCGTGGTCGGCGGGGGAGTGGGAGATCCCCAGCGCTTTCCGGGCGAACAGCAGGACGTCGTTGTGTTCTTCGGCGTCGCAGGCGGCTTCGCTCAGCTCGACCAGCGCGGTGAGCGTCCGCTCGTGGTCGGCCGGGTAGCGGTCGTGCAGCGTGACCGCTTCGGTGAACTGCCGGATGGCCTCGGTGGTTCGGCCGGTCCGGCGGCTCAGCAGGCCGAGTTCGAGCGCCATCGCGGCGTGGCGCCGGTGGTCGCCCAGCTCGGCGTACAGCATTTTCGCGTGGGAGAGGTGCGTCTCGGCTTCTTCGAGCCGGCTTTGCCGGCGCAGGTGCGTACCGAGGGCGCCGTGGGCGGCGGCGCACTGGGCGGGTTCGTTGAGGCTGTGTTGGATGTCGAGGGCCTGGCGCAGACAGGACTCGGCGCGGATCGGGTCGCCGGCGTCTTCCGAGTGGCGGGCGAGCAGGAGGAGGACTTCGGACCGGTCCCGGCGGTTGCCGGTGTTGCCGAAGATCGCGCTCGCCAGCTCGAGGGATTCCTCGGTCTTCTCCGGATCGCCGAGCGCGTGGTGGATCCGGGCCAGGCCGGTCCAGGCCTGTCCCTCGGCGTCGAGGTCGTGTTCGGCCCGGGTGGCGAGCAGCACCGCCTGGACGGCTTCGCGCCACTCGGATGCGGTGTCGCCGATGGGCAGGTGGGGCCGCACCAGCCGGAGCAACGTCACCGCCCGCGGCAGGCTCCCGCTCGCCGCGCGGCCGATCGCGGCGCACAGGCTCGCTTCCTCGTCGGCCAGGAAAGCTTTCGCGACCGCGAAATCGGGCAGGCGTCCTTGGGGGAGTTCGGCTGTGCGCCGCAAGGCGGGCGCCAGGACCTCGCCGGCATCCGCGACCCGGGCGATGTACCAGTCGAGGAGCCGTTCCTGAGCCTGCCGGCGGTCGTCGGGGGAGTCGTGGGCGAGCGCGAGCCGTTCGCCGGCCGCGCGGGTGAGGGTGTCCATCCGGTAGCGGCCCTCCGCCCGGCCGGCCAGGTGGAGAGAAACGAGCGAGGCGACCGCGCCGCGGGCGGTCTCGTCGTCGGTCCCGTCGAGGGCGCAGATCGCGTCCAGCGAGATGCCGGGGCCGATGTGGAGCGCGAGCGAACGGAACAGCCGGGCGGCGGGCGGGTCCAGGGCGCGGTAGGACCACGACACCGAGGTCAGGATCGTGCCCGACGCCAGTTCGCCGGCCAGGAGGAGTTCGGCCGGGCTCGGCAGATCGCCGGCGCCGGGCAGGAGCTCGGCGAGTGTGCGGACGGCCTGCGGGGTGCCGCCGGTCAGCGCGAGCGCGGCGGCCGGGTCGGGTGGCTCGGCGGGGGAGTCGCGGAGCAGGCCTTCGAGCAGCTGCGCAATTTCGGCTTCGGCGAAGGGGGCTACTTCCAGCCGATAAGCGCCGTGGTGGGTCACGAGGTCGCTCAGCCGATGCCGGCTGGTCACGACGACCACGGAGTGCGCGCTGCCCGGCAGCAGGGGCACGATCTGCCGGGAATTCCGGGCGTTGTCGAGGAAGAGCAGCACCCGGCGGTCGTCGAGCAGGGTCCGCAGCATCCCGGTCCGGGCGCTCGGGCTCGCGGGCACGGCCCCGGCGGCGACTCCGAGCGCGTCGAGGAATTCGGCGAGCACCTCGGCGGGGTCGCGGGGCGGCCCGGCGGCGTACCCGGAGAGGTCCGCGTGCAGCTGGCCGTGGGGGAGCCGCTCGCGGACGGCGTGCGCCCAGTGCAGTCCCAGCTCCGTCTTGCCGACGCCGGCCGGCCCGGTGACGGCGATGATGAGGGTCGTGGGCGGGCCGCTGACCCGGGACCGCAGGAAGAGCGCGTTCAGCCGGGCGAGTTCTTCGTCGCGATCGACGAACTGGCTGACCGCCGACGGAAGCTGGGCGGGCGGCAGCGCGCGGATGGCGGCCTGGGTGCGGTGCAGGTCGGCCGGGGCGAGCGAATCCCGCGACTGGAGCAGCCGCTGGTGCAGTTCCTGCAGCTCGCGGGAGGGGCCGGTCCCGAACGACCGGACCGACCGGTCGTAGACCTGTTTCCAGTAGGCGTCGAAGACTTCGTAGCGCCCGAGCCCGTTCAACGCGGTGAGCCGTTGCGCGATGTACTGGGGGTCGAGTTCGTGGTCGACCATGGCGTCGTCGAGAATCCGGAGGACCTCGCGGTGGTTGCGGCGTTCGAGCTCGACGGCGCACAACGCCTGATAGGCGGCGACGCGGTCGTAGAGGTCGAGGTCGTCCCGTTTCTGCTCCATCCAGACGCTGCCGAGGTCTTCGACGACGGGGCCCCGCCAGAGATCCATCGCGTTCCGCAGCGCGTTCGCGGCCGCGTCGAGCTGTCCTGTTTGGCGAGCATGCTCACCGTCCCGGATCAAGGTCTTGAAGCGCGCGTAGTCGAGGTCGTCGCTTTCGGGCAGGAACTGGTAGCCGGCGCGCTGCGTGACGATCCGCGCGGAGACCCCGGCGCCGCGCAGGCAAGCCCGGAGCCGGCTGACGTAGGTCTGGAGGTCGTTCCTGGCGTGGCCGGGCGGGTTGTCGTCCCAGAGGGCCTCGGTGACGGTCCGGACGGGGACGACCTTGCCGTGGTTGAGCATCAGCACGCCCAGCAGGGACCGTTCCTTGGCCCGCCCGAGCGCGACCTTCCGGTCGCCGCGCAGGAGCTCCACGGGCCCCAGGATCCGGAACTCCATCGGGTTTCCCGTCCACCCCCGGCCGGTCTTCCTGACCAGCACCGTAACCCGCCGACCGGCGGGTTTCAGCGCAGGTCGAGTGGCTGTCAAGGATTTGTCCAGCAGGCGGCAAGCGAAGCGTCCAACGTGCGAGTTCACGATCAACCCATGTCGTGGACGGACGTGTGGCAGTGGCTGTGGGGGAGTTTGCCGCCCCCGGTCGTGGAGCCGGTGGCGGATCCGGTGCACCACACCATTCTCGTGATCGAGATCGACGGGTTCGCCGCGGTCGACCGGACCAACATGCACAGGTTGACGTTGCGTGCGGGACTCTATCGCGTGGTTCAGCAGGCGCTCGTGACCAGTGGTGTCTCGTGGTTCGACTGCTACCGGGCCGACCTCGGTGACGGTGTGCTCGTGCTGGTGCCCGCTGAGTATCCGAAGGCGGTGTTCAGCGAGCTGGTTCCCGCCGCGCTCACGGCCTTTCTGGCCGACCACAACCACGTGCACCGGCCACTGGAGAGAATCCGCCTCCGGGCGGCATTGCACGCCGGCGAGGTGAGCTACGACGCTCACGGCAGGACAGGGGCCGCGATCGTGCACGCTTTCCGACTGCTGCAGTCCGAGGTGTTGAGGGATGCGTTGACGTATGCGCGGGGAGACCTCGCGATGATCGCGTCGGCGTGGTTCTACGACGAGATCATCCGGCACAGTCCGGTGAGCCGGCCGGAGCGGTACCGGCCGGTGTTCGTGCGGGAGAAGGAGACGGCGGCCCGGGGCTGGGTCCGGCTGCTCGGAGCCGGGGAAAGCGGTGACTGGTTCGAACGCTCGGCTCTGGGATGATGAGGGCGCTTCGAAGCGCCCTCATCATTGGCTCTCCCTCGTCAGGAACGTCCGGACGCCAGGTCCCCTAGAAAACACGACCACGCGTCGGGTGAGAACTCGATCACGGGGGAGTCCATGCGGCGATCCTTGCTGTCCCGCACCTGCGCGGCGCATGCGATGAAGCGTGCCTCTACGCAACTTCCCCCGGCGTTGGAATAGCTACTCTTGAACCATCCGTCGCGGTCCGATACGGCGGATGGCGAAATTTTTTTCAACTTTTTCCTATTCTAGCTCCCCGGCGTGATGGTAGATCATGTGGAGGGTTTCCTCCTTGTTCAGGGCGCGCCGGTAGGCATCCTGAAACGTCGTGGTGAGATTTCGGACCTGTGTCGGATCGTCGATCGTGCCCCAGGTAGTGACAGTCTCCTGCCACGCCAAGGTCGGTAGCTGCGGGTTGTCGAAGTCGAGGAGAACCACGGTCGCTCCGCCGAACAGCCCGCATGCGGTCGCCGTGAACGGGATCACGCGGATGTCGAGCGTGTCCGGGTGCTGCTCGATCAGTGCAGCGAGGTGCCTGAGCTGGTTGCGCAGCACATGCTTGCCGCCGATCTGCTGTCGGAGGGCCGCCTCGCTGAGAACGGCGGTGAATGTGAACGGATCGTTCGCGTCGGTGAGCCGCACCTGCCGGCGCAATCTCGCTTCCACGCGCTGGTCCACCTCGACCGGGCGCATGGTCACATCGGGCATCATTATGCCCCTGGTGTAGTCGGCCGTCTGCAGTAATCCGGGAATGAGCAGATTTTCGTAGTCCCGAATGCTTCGGGCGCCCTGTTCCAACCCGAAGAGCCGCTGGATCTCATTGTCGAAGAGTGCGGAATAACGCGTCCACCAGCCGCGCTCCTTGGCCGCGGCGCGGAGGGCGAAAAGCTCGTCCCGCTCCTCGGCATCGAACTCGAACAGCTCGATGATCCGCCTGAGGCTCTCCAGCGAGAGGATTTTGCGCTCGTTCTCCACCGCGGACCAGTAGTTGCGGGTGAAGCCGAGGGTCTCGGTGATGGTCCTGACCTCGACCCCCAGCTGCTCGCGCCGCCGCTTCAAGCGCAGGGCGAGCTCCCAGGACGCAACGATCGGCGACGAAGGCGCTGACACGCCGGGCTCCTTTGCACGTGCAGGCGCAGCTGCCTGGGGACGTTCCTGGTTACGGTAACCGAACGGTGCGACCGACACAGTAGTGGTGGGGTATCCGGTTTACCTAATCTGAGGATAGACATCGGCTCGAGGCGACAGGGCTCGACCACGCTCGCACGATCGGCTGATGCTCGTCGGAAGGAACGAGGATGGCCGATCCCGAGACAACCAGGCCGTCTGCGGCGCGGCCAGGCGGTCGGACGCGCGGAACGGGCCGCTCGAAGGTCGGCGCCGCCCCCGGGGCTATCGGTTCGCCTCCTCGCGAGATTGCTCGTGTCGACTGGCGGCACAGCCTGGGGCTCAACACCGCCCACTGCACGATAGTGGTCGTCGACGTCGAAGGCTTCGGGCGCCACAGCCGCATCAACCCCAACAAGGTCCGGATCCGCTGCGGCATGTATCGCGCGATCGAGCGGGCTTTCGCCGCCACCGACATCCCCTGGGACGCCTGCCGCCACCAAGATCTGGGAGACGGTGTACTCGTACTCGCCCCCGCACAAATCTCGAAGACGCTCTTCGCTGATCTGCTTCTCGGCGCTCTCGCTGACGAACTCTCCGCGCACAACGCCGTTCACCCGCCGCTGGAACGGATCCGGCTCAGGCTGGCCCTGCACGCCGGGGAAGTGTCCTATGACGATTACGGCGTCACCGGCTCCTCGATACTCCACGCCCAGCAATTGCTCGACGCGCCCGATCTCAAGAGTGCATTGGCCAAGACCAAAGCCGTGCTCGCCGTGATCGCGTCGGACTGGGTGTTCGACGAAGTCATCAGGCACAGCGAACGGAGCGCCGCTGTCGCCTACCACCCCGTCGGTACGGGGAGTGGGAAAGCGTGGATCCGGCTCGTCGCAGCGTCCCCGGTCGCGCGGCGGCGGGACCTCGCCCGGTGGCACCGGCTCGGGTGACCTACGGGAAAGCCTGCCGTACTCCCGAAACTTTCCGAAAGTTATTGCCCCACCGAACACGTCGAACGCATGCTTTCGCCATCCCAGCCTCGACGAGGAGGAAGCATGCTCACCAAGAACCGCTTCAGGGTGTTCGTGACCGGGGCCGCGGTCGCGCTGGCCGCGACGCTCCTTCCCGGGGTTGCCCGGGCCGACACCGTCATCACCACCAGCCAGACCGGGAACAACGGCGGCTACTACTACTCCTTCTGGACCGACGGTGGCGGTTCGGTCCAGATGACGCTCGGCTCCGGTGGCAACTACCGGATGAACTGGAGCAACGTCGGGAACTTCGTCGGCGGCAAGGGGTGGAGCAACGGGAGCCGGCGGACCGTGAACTACTCCGGCAGCTTCAACCCCTCCGGCAACGGCTACCTCGCCCTCTACGGCTGGACGTCGAACCCGCTCGTCGAGTACTACATCGTCGACAACTGGGGCACCTACCGGCCGACCGGTACCTACAAGGGCACCGTCACCAGCGACGGTGGCACCTACGACATCTACCAGACCACGCGGTACAACGCGCCGTCGGTCGAGGGGACCAAGACCTTCAACCAGTACTGGTCCGTGCGGCAGCAGAAGAAGACCGGTGGCACCATCACCACCGGCAACCACTTCGACGCGTGGGCGCGCTACGGCATGCGGCTCGGCAGCTTCAACTACTACATGATCCTCGCCACCGAGGGCTACCAGAGCAGCGGCAACTCGAACCTGACGGTGGGCTGACCCATGCGTCCTTGGATCCTGGTGGCCGCCTTGGCCGTGACGACCGTGGCCGCCGTCGGTCCGGCGCAAGCCGCGGCCTGCGGCGGGTACGTCGGCCTCACCTTCGATGACGGACCGTCCAATGCGCACACCCCCGCCCTGCTGAACGCGTTGCGGCAGAACGGGTTGCGGGCGACGATGTTCAACGAGGGCCAGTACGCCGCCGCGTATCCGGCGCAGGTGCGCGCCCAGGTGAGCGCGGGTATGTGGGTCGGCAACCACAGCTACACCCACCCGCACCTCACCCAGCAGAGCCAGTCCCAAATGGACTCCGAGGTTTCCCGGACCCAGCAGGCGATCGCGGCGGCCGGGGGCGGTACGCCGAAGCTGTTCCGCCCGCCGTACGGTGAAACGAACGGGACGCTGCAGGCCGTGGAAGCGAAGTACGGTCTCCGGCAGATCATCTGGGACGTCGATTCGCAGGACTGGAACAACGCGAGCGTGGATGCGATCGTCGCGGCCAACGCCCGCCTCGGCAACGGCCAGATCATCCTGATGCACGAATGGCCGGGCAACACCCTCGCCGCGATCCCGCGGATCGCGCAGACCCTGGCGAGCCGCGGGCTGTGCGCGGGGATGATCTCGCCTCAGACGGGCCGGGCGGTCGCACCGGGCTGAGGCCCGTGGGTGGCGCGGCGGCCCCGATCCGCCGCGCCACCTTTCACTCGTTCGGAGGCCGGCACATCGTCACTCTCCCGGCGGGGGCGGCCGGCGATGCGGCAGACTGCCGGGCATGGTGATCAAGGTGATGGTGGTGGACGACCAGCAGGTCGTGCGCGAAGGCCTGGTCGCGCTGATGGGACTCCTCGACGACGTCGACGTCGTCGGCTCGGCGGCCGACGGCGCGCAGGCGCTCGCGCTGGCCGGGAAGCTCGACTGCCTCGACGTCGTGCTGATGGACCTGACCATGCCGGTCCTGAGCGGGGCCGAGGCGACCCGGCGCCTCACGCGGGAGCACCCGGACGTCGCCGTCCTGGTCCTCACGACGTATTCGGACGACGAGTCGATCGCCGGGGCGCTCGCCGCGGGGGCGAAGGGCTACCTGACGAAGGACGCGGGCCGGCACGAGATCGGCGCCGCGCTGCGGGCTGTGGTCGCCGGGCAGCTGACGTTCGGGGCGGACGTCTCGCGGCAGGTCGCCGGGGCGTTGTCCGGCGCGGTGAAACCCGCGCCGCGCAAGGAAAGCCTGCCGGACGGGCTCACCGCGCGCGAGGCCGAGGTGCTCGGGTGGATCGCCGCCGGGCTGAGCAACGGCGAGATCGCGGCCGAGCTGTTCATCGGCGAGACGACGGTGAAGACGCACATCAACAACGCGTTCGCCAAGATCGGCGCCCGCAACCGGATCGAGGCCATGCGCTACGCCGTGCGGCACGGCCTCGACCACGACTGACCGGTCACGATTTGCGGCGCTCCTCGAGGTGCTGGAGCGCCTTGCTGCCGACCTGCTTCGCCTGGTCGTACCGGCCCGCTTTCTTGAGCGCGAACACGACCACGCCGAGCAGCAGGATCAACAGGAAGATCCCGCCGCCGATCACGGCGAAACGAAGCAGCATGAAACCGAGTACTTCATCCATGGCGAATTCCCCTCCCGAGGGCGGCGCCGCTTTCGCGCGGCGCCCGACCGGAAGGAAACTAGCGCCGGTACCGGGTGGAGCAAGACCTCCGCGGGGTGGAGATCGGGGTGGAGACGCGGCCGCGGGTCACTCGGCGACCCTGGTGCGGCCGCACCAGGCGAACACCGGCACCAGGTCGCCGCCGCTGCTCGTCGCGAACTCGCCCTCGTGGGAGAAGTGCTCGTAGCCGGCGCCGTAGCTGACCTTCGCGACGTCGCCGAGGTCGCCGACCGTCCAGTCGCGGTGCTGTTCGACCAGCTCGGCCGGGCCGCCGGAAAGCGTCACTTTGATATTCGTCATGATTCATCTCCGTGGGGTCGTCTGCGCGGAGGAAAGGCGGGAATTGTGGCCTTCGTCTCTCGAAGATGCCCGACGGACATTCGCTGTGTCAAGATTTCCGGTTCTCGCGAAATGGGCTCGAATAGGGGTTGACGGCGGCCGGTAAGGGTATTCTTCTACCCCAATTCGCGGCCGAGCCGGTGAATGCGCAGCGCCAGGTGGACGTCCAACGCGCGGTCGCCCTTCTGCCAGTCTTCACCCAGCAACGCCGTGATGCGGTCCAAACGCTGGTAGAGCGTGTTCGGGTGGATCGTCAGCTCCTCGGCCGCGGTGGCCTTGCGACGGCCGCCGCGCAGGAACACCTCCGCCGTGTGGACCAGGTCCGTGCCGCGCTCTTCGTCATGGGCCAGGAGCGGCGCGAGGGTACGGGTGACGAACGCCCGGGCCTCTTCGCGCCCGGCCCGGCTCAGCAGGTAGCGGTACGGGCCGAGATCGGCCGGGGACGTGGTGAAACCGGTGCGGCCCAGCGCTTCCAGCACCCGGAGGCACGCCGACGCGTCGTCGTACGCATCGGCCAGCGCGGTCGCGCCGGTCGCCGGACCGGCGAGGCCGGTCGTGCCCAGAGACCAGGAACGGCGGTCCTCGGCGGCGGGGTCCGGGGTCCAGACGTCGACCGTCAGGTACTCCGGTCCCGGCCGCCAACCGGTGCCGACCACGGACGACAGGTCGATGCCCGGGATCTCCCGGTGCCGCTGGGGCGCGGTGGGCCGGCCTCGCGGGCGTCGCGGACGCCGTCCCAGGCGGGCGGCGGGGCCGGCTCGGCGAACCGCAGGCCGCTTTCCGGGGCGGCGGCGTAGGGGATGCCGCGGAACCGGACGCCGGTGGCGATCGGCTCGCCGCGGACTTCGCCGGCGGCGGTGCGGACGATCATGCGGGTGTCCCTTCGGCGAAGACCTTGCCGGGGTTGAGGATGTGGTGCGGGTCGAGCGCGTTCTTGACCGCGCGGTGCATCGCGAGGACGCCCGCGCCGAGCTCGCGGGCGAGGCCGGCTTGCTTGAGCAGGCCGACGCCGTGTTCGCCGGTGACCGTGCCGCCGAGGTCGAGGGCGTCGGAGATGATGTCCTCGAAGGCGGCCTGGGCGTTCTTCCGGGCGGCCTCGTCGCCGGCCGGCGTGACCAGCAGCGGGTGCAGGTTGCCGTCGCCGATGTGCGCGACGTTGGCGATGTGGACGCCGTGGCGCCGCCCCGCCGCGTCGATGCGGGCGAGCATCTCGGCCACGGCCTGCGTCGGGACGCAGACGTCCTCGGTGAGCAGCGGGCCGAGCCGTTCGAGGGCGGGGTAGGCGAGGCGGCGGGCGGCGAACAGCGCGTCGGCCTCGGCCTGATCGGTCGACTGCGCGGCCCACGTCGCGCCGGCCCGCTCGAAGCAGTCCAGGATTTCCGCGGCTTCGTGCTCGCCGAGGGCGCCGGGGGAATCGGTGCGGGCGAGCAAAACGACGTTCGCGTCGGCGCTCAGGCCCATGTTCTTCCACTGGTCGACCGCGGCGAGGCAGTGCCGGTCGACGAGCTCCAGCGCGGAGGGCAGCACTCCGCGGGCCGCGACCGCCGCGGCGGCCTGCCCGGCGGCGACGGTCGTGTCGAAGTACCCGGCGACCGTGCGCTCCGCGGCGCGGGCGGGCCGCAGGCGCACGGTGACTTCGGTGATCACGCCGAGCGTGCCCTCCGACCCGACCATCAGGCCGGTCAGGTCGTAGCCGGCGACGCCCTTGGCGGTGCGCCGGCCGAGCCGGACGAGCTCGCCGGTGCCGGTGACGACCTGCAGGCCCAGGACGTAGTCGCGGGTGACGCCGTACTTGACGCAGCAGAGGCCGCCGGCGTTGGTGGCGACGTTGCCGCCGATCGTCGACCACGGCGAGCTGGCCGGGTCCGGCGGGTACCAGAGGCCGCGTTCGGCGCAGGCGGCGCGCAGGTCGTCGTTGACCACGCCGGGCTCGACGACGGCGTACCGCTCGCGCTCGTCGATCTCCTTGATCGCGGTGAGCCGGTCGGTGACGAGCACGACGCAGCCGTCGACGGCGTTCGCCCCGCCGGAGAGGCCGGTGCCGGCCCCGCGCGTGACGAGCGGGGCCCGGCTCTTCAAGCAGGCCTTGACCACGACCTGGACCTCTTCGGCGGTGTGCGGCCGGACGACCGCGGCGGGCTGCGCGTAGGGCGCCCACTCGGCCTCGTCGTGGGCGAAGCTCGCCACGACGTCCGGGTCACGGACCAGCCGGTCCGCCGGCAGCCCGGCCGCCAGTTCGTCGATCAGCATCCGCGGGAACCTCCTCGTCACCGGGTTCCCACGCTAGGGCGGCGGCGCCGGTCCGGCCATGGGGAGAATCCCCACCGGACGCGTCCGCGGGTGTGCGTTCTACCCGGTGACCAGCGTGCCGAGCACCTCGTTGAAGGCTTCGGTCGAGCTCGGGTGCGTGTAGATCGCGTTCCGCAGCTCGGTCGCGGTGACGTTGTGCCGGATGGCGAGCGCGACGGTGTTGACGACCTCCTGCGCGTCGATGCCGAGCAGCGCCGCGCCGAGGATGAGGTCGGTGTCGGCGTCGATGATGAACTTCATGACCCCGCGCGTCTCTTCGACCGTGTAGGCCCGCGGCATGGCGACGATGTCGGCGACCTTTTCGCGCGCCACCTTGATGTTCAGGCCCTCGGCGCGGGCTTCGCGCTCGGTCAGGCCGACGGTCGCCAGCGGCGGGGTGATGAACAGCGTGTGCGGCACGGCCACCCGGTCCGTGGTGGTGCGCTTGCCTTCGCCGAGCAGCTGGTCCAGCACGATGCGGGCGTCGTCGAGGGCGACGTAGGTGAACTGCGGGCCGCCGTTGACGTCGCCGACGGCGTAGATGTGCGGCTGGCTCGTGCGCAGGTACTCGTCGACCTCGATGGCGCCGTTCGAGGTGGTCCGGACGCCGGCCGCGTCGAGCCGCAGGCCGTCGGTGACGGGACGGCGGCCCGTCGCCGGGAGGAGCGCGGAGGCCTCGACCTCGTGCGTTCCGCCGTCCTTTTCGTAGATCACTTTCGCGACGGCGCCGCTGTCTTCGACCTTTGTGATCTTCGCGCCGGTGATGATCCGGATGCCGTCGCCCTCGAGGATTTCCCGGACGGTCCCGGCGATGTCCTCGTCTTCGCGGGGCAGCAGCCGCTCCGCTCCTTCGAGGACGGTGACGTGCGTGCCGAAGTGCTGGTAGATCGACGCGAACTCGAGCCCGAGGTAGCCACCGCCGACGACGACCAGACGCTCGGGCAGCGTCGTCGCCTGCGTGAGCTCGGTGCTGCTGACCAGGTGCTTGCTACCGGCCAGGCCCGGGATCGGCGCGACGACCGGCGCGGAGCCGGTGCTGACCACGATCGTCGGCGCGGTGACGGTGATGCGGTCGTCCCCCTCGCCGACGGCGACGGTGTGCGGGTCGACGAAGCGGGCGGTGCCGGTGATGACGGTCGCGGTGTCCTTCCCGTCGAGCGACTCGAAGTTGCCCGCGCGGAAGGCACTGGTCAGGGCGCGGACGCCGGCGATGGAGTGGGCGAAGAACTCCTGCGCGTCGTCTTCGAGGCGGCGGGCGTTCGAGTAGTGGACGAGCATCTTGGTCGGCACGCAGCCGACGTTCGGGCAGGTGCCCCCGTACATGTTCTCGGACTGCTCGACCAGGACGACGCGCTTGCCGGCGTCGCCGAGCACGTGCGCGGCGGTCTTCCCGCCCTTGCCGAAGCCGATGACCAGGACGTCCGCGGTGAGTTCGGTGGTTTCCATACGGCCGAGTGTGTGCTCGCTCAGCTGATACGACCAGGCTTGCCAGTATCAGTTTTCTGCCCGAAAGTATCACCATGGACACCGTCAGCCGGTTGCTGAGCCGGGCGCAGCTCGAGGCGACGCTCGAGAAGCACTGCCTGCTCGGGGCGGGCACCCGCATGGACGTCGCCGGGTACGGCGAGCTGGAGGTGCCGTTCCACGTCCTGCTCGAGGGGGAGTGCCGGCTGCACGTCGGCCGTCAGGTGTTCGAGCTGCGGCCCGGCGACGTCGTGCTGATCCCGAGCGGGGCCGAGCACCGGGTGGTCACGGCCGGGCCGGGCGAGCGCGGCACCGTCGAGACGGGCGGGGAGGCGTTCGTCACGACGCGCAGCGAGCGCGGCGGCGACCCGGTGATCGACCTGTTCTGCGGCCACTTCACGGTCAACGCGGGGACGGGCGCGCTGCTGTTCCGGAGCCTGCCCGGCGCGGTGCACGTGTCGTTCGGCCGGTCCGCCGAGACCGACGAGGTCCTGCGGGGGCTGAGTTTTCTGATGCGGGCGGAAGCGGGCCGCGAAGGCTCCGGAACGGCGGCGATCCTTTCCGCGCTGTGCACGGTGCTGCTGGCGATGGTGCTGCGGACGGCCCGCGGCACGGCCACGGCGGACGTGCTGTGGACGGCGGTGACCGACCCGGGGATCGCCTCGGCCGTGGCCGGCGTCCTGGACGACCCGGGGGCGGACTGGACGATCGAGCGGCTCAGCCGTCAGGTGGCGATGTCCCGTGCGACGTTCCTGCGTCGGTTCGTCCGCGAGACGGGGACGACAGCGGGGGCGTTCCTCACCCGGGCCCGGATGATGGCGGCGGCCCAGCTGCTGTCCACCTCCGACGCGACGGTCGCTTCGGTCGCCGGCCGGGTCGGCTACCAGTCGGAATCCGCGTTTTCCCGCGCGTTCCGCGCCGAGCTGGGGACGACGCCCGCCCGCTTCCGTCGTGATCGACGTCGGTAAAGCCCAACCGGTGCTGCATCGTTTACGCATCGGTTGTAGGGTCGTGGGGTAGCGGTTCAGCCTGCAGCCGTCGTGCCTCGATCCCGCAGCACCCACCCGGGCTGCCGTGGGTCCGGACCGGCGTCCGGCCTCACGGTGTTTCGCCGAGGAGGCCTTCAGCGATGCTCATCCCCGCCCCGCGGACCCGCCCGTCCGCAACCTTCGAAGTGACCACGACGGCCGAAGCGAGCGTGGTGACCGCGGCCGGTGACCTCGATTTGGCCGTCACCGATCGGCTCGCGACCTTGCTGCACCGAGAAATCCTGCTGACCCCGCGGGCGTTGGTGTTCGACGCGTCGGCGGTGACGTTTTGCAGCGCCCGCGTGCTGACGATCTTGCTCGACGCGGCGGTGGCCGGGGTGCCGTTCGCGGTCGCCGGGCGGTGCCGCGCTCTGCTTCGGCCGATCACCGCGTTGGGGTTGGAACTTCAGTTGCCGGTGCACTGGAGTGCGGTGGAGGCCTTGGCCTGGTTGGAGTTGGCGCCGCAGATGCCTTAGGTTTTGGCCTTTGGCCGCGGCGCTTTGCGCCGCGGCCGGGGCAGCAGGGTCCACTCCGCTTCGGTGCAGTCGGAGGGATACCGGCGTCGCCGATGACATACCCGCCTGATCGGCAAGGAACACTGGTCCCGAGCTCCTGGTGGCTGGGGTTGGCTTCGCAACCTCCGTCCCGCCAGGAGCCCGTCTGTCTCACCGCTCACGACACCCACAACCACCACAGGTTCAGGAACAGCCTCTTCGGCTGGGCCTTCTCTTGGGTTTCGTGATCATCCTTTCGTGTGATGAACATGCGTTCGTGAGTCGGTAATCTTGGTGTGTGGACAGCGAAGCGGTGATGCGAGCGAATGCGGCGGCCCTGGCCGACCGCATCTCCGCTCTGCTCACTGTCGTGCGGTCTGCCGAGGCCGAGATCGGTGCGCTGCTTGTCGAGATCGAGTCGCGCGGGGTGATGGAACTCTTCGGATACCGTTCTGTGGCGCGGTTGTTCGAGCATCTGGCCGATGTTCCCAAGGCTGCCGCTGAGTCTGTCGTGAAGCGGGCTCGGGCTCTTACGCCCGGCCGGAACCTCGACGGCAGCCCGGTGCCTGCGGCTGCTCCCGCTACCGGCGCTGCCGCGTCGGACGGCCGGTTGAGCACGCCGATGATCGACACGATCGTCGACGCCCTGACCCAGATCCCGCCCGAGCACCGCGACGACGCCGAGCAGCACCTGCTGTCCTTCGCCTCCGAAGCCGGGCACAAGCAAGTCGCCGCTTTGGGTGCGCGGATCCTGGCCCACCTCGACCCCGACGGTGCCGAGCCGGACACGACCGAACCTGCTACTCCTTCTCGCGTGCTGTCGTTGCGTCGCAAGAGAACCGGGGTGTGGGAGCTTCAGGGTCGCTTCGACGACGAGACCGGCACGAGAGCCAGCGCCCTCCTGGATTCGCTCGCCCAGCGCCGCGCCACCGACGAAGGCCCCGACCTCCGCTCGCCGCAGGAACGCTACGGCGACGCATTCTCCGACGCGATCGACCTGGCGTTGAACTCCCCGGAGCTGCCGATGCAGGCCGGCGAACGAGCCCACGTCATGGTCGCAGTTTCGCTGGAGGACCTGAAGACGGGTGTTGGCCGGGCCATCCTCGGTGACCTGGGCACGATGTCCGCGGCCGAAGCCCGGATCCACGCCTGCGACTGCATGCTCATCCCCGCAGTCCTCGGTGGCAAGAGCGAACCCCTCGACCTCGGACGGCAACGCCGCCTGGTCCCGCCCGGACTCCGCCGCGCGTTGTACCTGCGCGACCGCGGCTGCGCCTTCCCTGGCTGTCATCGTCCACCCCGGCACTGTGAAGGTCACCACATCCGGCATTGGGCTGATGGCGGCTCCACCGAGCTGGGAAACATGGTGCTGATGTGCGCTCATCACCACCGGCTGTTGCACCGCTCCGGCTGGCAAGTCCGCATCGCCGCCGACGGCCTCCCCGAATTCCTGCCACCGGTGTTCCTGGACAAACGCCGAAAACCCAGGCGCAACAACCTGCATCAACCACTCCCCTTCGCAGCCTGACGCAAGGAGAACATGGGAAAGGCCCGCAGCCACCGGCTACGGGCCTACACCCAACATCCGTACCCAGCGACAGCCAGCGCAATCGCCTACACCCACGCTCCGGCCGCAAGAAGCACGGGCAGCCAGCCGGACTTGGAGATGCAAAAGGATCGCCGACAGTTCCAGTGAAACCGCACCATCGCAGCGCGCCCAAGTGCCGGAGCAGCCCCACCTACCCCTCCGAACACTCCACCCGGGCCCACACCAGCTTCCCGTCATCACGGCGGCTCACACCCCACTCGAGACAAAGCTGGTCCACCAGCAACAACCCCCGCCCGCCATCGTGGTCGGGCGCCCGCATCTTCGGCTCTCCGTCGCCCGCGTCCGCCACCGCCACCTCGCACGTGTCGTGGCTCTGGCGAATTCGCAGCTGCCGCGGCCCTCCGCCGTGGACGTACGCGTTCTCCAGCAGCTCGCCGACCACGATCAGGGTGTCGATCAGGTCCGTCTCGCGCAGCCTGTCCAGCTTGGTCTCCGCCCACCTGCGGGCGGCCGTCAGGCCCGTCCGATCAATTCCGGCGACGTCCAGTACCTGCCACTCCGTCTGGTCGGCTTCACTCCAGCTCACGCGCACGGTGCGACTCCTCCCGCCGCCGCGCTTCCCCACGAACGCGGCACCGTCCGGTATCGCTTACCCGGATCGGGCGCGTTTACGCGCGGCGTTAGGGGGCCTTTAGGGGTCGTTGGCCCGCGCTTCCGCTGGCTAGCTTGGCCGGGAGGTGCCTCCGACACGGGAAGGGCGGTGGGACGACATGGTCGCCCACGTGGACAACACCGACGAGAGCTGGTTCCGCCGGTTCGCGGCGTCACCCGAGGCCAAAGCGCGGCTCGTCTGCCTGCCGCACGCCGGCGGGTCGGCTCCCTTCTACTTCCCGGTCGCCAAGGGGCTCGCGCCGGACGTCGAGGTACTGGCCGTCCAGTATCCGGGGCGGCAGGACCGGCGGCACGAACCCTTCCTGACCAGCATCGACGCCATGGCCGACCGGGTTGCCGACCTGCTGCGGAACCACGCCGACCGGCCGCTCGCGCTGTTCGGGCACAGCATGGGCGCCATGGTCGCCTACGAGACCGCCCGGCGGCTCGAGCGGGCCGGGACGGAAGTCGCCGCGCTGTTCGTCTCCGGGCGGCGTGCTCCCTCGCGGGTGCGGGACGAGAGCGTGCACACCCGGACCGATGACGGCGTCATCGCCGAACTGCGGCGGCTGAGCGGCACCGAGGCGGACCTGCTCGGCGACGACGAAGTCGTCCGCATGATCCTGCCGGTCGTGCGCAACGACTACCGGGCCGTCGAGACCTACCGGTACGTCCCGGGCGACCCCCTGACCGCGCCGATCGTCGCTTTCACCGGCACCGACGACCCGATGGCCACCGTCGACGAGGTCGCCTCCTGGGCCGATCACACCGCCGGTGGCTTCGAGCTGGTCGAGCTGGCCGGTGGGCACTTCTTCCTCACCCGCCACCAAGGCGTCATCCTGCGCAGGTTGGCCGCCGAGCTGGGAGGCGTCCGTGTCTGAGGCGTTCGTGTCCGAAGCACCCGCCGCGTTCGCCAACCGGCTCACCGAACTGCGGGAGATCAAGGACGCCGCGCGCCGCGGGCCCGACGACGCCGCGACGCAGCGCCAGCACGACCGCGGCAAGCTGACCGCGCACGAACGGATCGAGCTGCTGCTCGACCCGGGCTCGTTCACCGAGCTCGAAGCGCTGCGCCGGCACCGGGCCACCGGGTTCGGCCTCGAACAGCGCCGCCCGCACTCCGACGGCGTCGTCTGCGGCTGGGGCACGGTCGACGGCCGGACGGTCTTCGTCTACGCCCACGACTTCCGGATCTTCGGCGGCGCGCTCGGCGAGGCGCACGCGCAGAAGATCCACAAGGTGATGGACCTCGCCGAGGCCGCGGGCGCGCCGCTGGTTTCGCTCAACGACGGCGCCGGGGCCCGGATCCAGGAAGGTGTCACGGCACTCGCCGGCTACGGCGGCATCTTCCGCCGCAACACCCGGTGCTCCGGGGTCATCCCGCAGATCTCCGTCATGCTCGGCCCGTGCGCGGGCGGCGCGGCGTACTCGCCCGCGTTGACCGACTTCGTGTTCATGGTCCGCGAAACCTCGCAGATGTTCATCACCGGGCCCGACGTCGTCCAGGCGGTGACGGGCGAGGAGATCACGCAGAACGGCCTCGGCGGCGCCGACGTGCACGCGGAGACCTCCGGCGTCGCCGCGTTCGCCTACGACGACGAGGCCACCTGCCTGGCCGACGTCCGGTACCTGCTTTCCCTGCTGCCGGCCAACAACAACGAGGCCCCGCCGCACGTGCCGGCCGCCGACCCGCCCGGCCGCCGCACCGATCGGCTGCTCGACGTCGTGCCCACCGACCCGGCCCGCGCCTACGACATCTGCGACGTCCTCGCGGAGATCGTCGACGACGGCGAGTTCCTGCAGGTGCACGCCGGCTGGGCGGCCAACGTCGTGTGCGCGCTCGCCCGCCTGGACGGCCACGTCGTCGGCATCGTCGCGAACCAGCCCGCCGTCCTCGCCGGGGTGCTCGACATCGAGGCGAGCGAGAAGGCCGCCCGGTTCGTGCAGACTTGCGACGCGTTCAACATCCCGCTCGTGACGCTGGTGGACGTCCCCGGCTTCCTGCCCGGCGTCGACCAGGAGCACGGCGGGATCATCCGGCACGGCGCGAAGCTGCTCTACGCCTACTGCAACGCCACTGTGCCGCGGGTGCAGGTGATCCTGCGCAAAGCCTACGGCGGCGCGTACATCGTGATGGACTCGCGGTCGATCGGCACCGACGTCTCGCTGGCGTGGCCGACGAACGAGATCGCCGTGATGGGCGCCGAGGGCGCCGCGAACGTGATCTTCCGCCGCGAGATCAAGGCGGCCGACGACCCGGAAACCGTGCGGGCGCTGAAGATCAAGGAGTACCGCACCGAGCTGATGCACCCGTACTACGCGGCCGAGCGCGGCCTCGTGGACGACGTGATCGAGCCGGGCGAGACGCGCGAGCTGCTGATCCGCTCGCTCGCGATGCTGCGCACCAAGCACGCCGACATCCCGGCGCGCAAGCACGGGAACCCGCCGGTCTGATGGCCGGCCCGGTGGTGCACGTCCTGCGCGGCGCACCCGACGACACCGAGCTGGCGGCGCTGATCGCGGTCTTGGCCGCGGTCGGCGCCGAACCGGCCGAGCCCGAGCCGCCGGCGCCTGCGCGGCCACGACGACAGCCCCGGTACCAGCCGGCGACAAGCTGGCGTACCCGCCGCTGAGCGCGAGTGGTCGTGAGGGGGAAACAGGAGTGAGAACACTGTTTCCCACTCACGACCTCAAGTGCGTACGGCGGTACTGTCCAAATAGGTCAGCACCGCGCGGATGCGGCGGTTCTCGTCCCGGCTGGCCTCCAGGCCGAGCTTCGCGAAGATGTTGCCGATGTGGTTCTCCACGGCTCCCTGGGTGATCACCAGGGCCTTCGCGATGGCGGCGTTCGACAGGCCCTGCGCCATCACCCCCAGCACCTCCGTTTCGCGGGCGGTGAGGGCGTCGAGCGGGTCGCGGCGGCTGCGGGCGAGCATCTGGGCGATGACGTCGGGGTCGATCGCGGAGCCGCCGCCGGCCACGCGCCGGACGGCCTCGAGGAAGTCGGCGACGTCGGCGACCCGTTCCTTCAGCAGGTAGCCGACCCCGGACGTGCCCTCCGCGAGCAGGTCCACGGCGTAGCTGCCCTCCACGTACTGCGACACCACCAGCACCGGCAGGCCCGGGATCTCCTTGCGCGCGGCCAGTGCCGCGCGCAGGCCCTCGTCCGTGAACGTCGGGGGCATCCGCACGTCCGCGATGACCAGGTCCGGCCGGTGCTCGCGGATGGCGACGAGCAGGTCGTCACCGTTGGAGACGGCGGCCGCGGTCTCGATGCCGACGTCGGCGAGCAGGCTCTGCACGCCGGCGCGCAGCAGCACGGAGTCTTCGGCGATCACCACACGCATTTCGCAGCTCCTGAGTACTCGGGCGAGTTCACCAGCGGACGGGAAGGTCGGCACGCACCACCGTGGGTCCGCCGACCGGGCTGACCACGGTGAGCACGCCGTCCATGGTGGCGGCCCGGTCGGTGAGGCCGGACAGCCCGCCGCCGGGACGCACGGACGCGCCGCCGTGGCCGTTGTCGATGATCTCCACGACCACGGTGTCGTCGTCGCGGGTCACGCGCACCGACGCGCGGTCCGCGCCCGCGTGCTTGGCGATGTTGGTGAGGGTTTCGCTGACGATGAAGTACGTCGTGGTCTCGACGGGCGCGGGTGGGCGGGGTTCCACCGCCACCTCGACGTCCACGTGGATCGGCATTCGTGCGGTCAGTGCGGACAGCGCCGCGTCCAGGCCGCGGTCCTGCAGCACCGGCGAGTAGATGCCGCGGGCGAGGTCGCGCAGTTCGGACACGGCGAGTTTCGCGTCGGCGTGGGCCGCGCCGATCAGGTCGCGCACCGCGGCGGAATCATCGGTGTCGAGCTTCAGCTGCGCCCGGCCCAGGCTCATCGCGACGGCCACCAGCCGCTGCTGCGCGCCGTCGTGCAGGTCGCGTTCGATGCGCTTGCGCTCGGCCTCCACGGCGTCGACGCCGCGGGCACGCGAGTCCTTCAGCTGCCGGGTGCGGGCCTCCAGCTGCGCCGTCCGGTTCGGCCCGAGCATCGACAGCGTCAACGCACCGTGCAGCGCCCCGATCCGCGGCGCCACGAAGATGCCGAACGGCGGCACGGCCACGGACACGATCCCGGCCACGAATTCGACGATGCCCAGCGGGAGCGCGAGCAGCGCGTAGATCAGCTCGCGCCACAAGATCGGGTCCACGAGCCGGGTCTGCCACGTCTGCAGCAGCCCGGCGCGGCGGGGCAGCCGGCGGGGCGTCGGGATGTCGACGCCGAGCATGGTGCGCACCCAGCCGCGCTCCAGATCGGCCAGGCCGCGCACCAGCGAGGTGGCGGTGATCAGGATCGGGATGCCGATCCACAGCATGGTGGTCGCGATGCCGAGCACGGTCAGGGTGAGCACGAGCACGAACGCGACGATCCGGAGCGGGAAGCTCGAGATGAGGAAGCCGATGGTGCGGACGACGCGAGGTCGCTGCGTCACGGGCATCGGGCGATCCGCTCGAGTTCCGGCACGAGGTCGTCCAGCGTCGGAGTGGCCAGCATCTCGTCTCGGACCTCGAGCGCGCAGTCGCGGAAGGACGGTTCGTCCAGCAACCGCTCCAGTTCACTTCGGACGGTGTGCGGAGTGACGTCCTCGAGTTCCACCAGCACGCCGTTGCCGCGCTTCACCTGCGCGACCGCGGACACCCGCTCGCTCCACGTGGTGCCCGGGATCACGAGCTGGGGGACGCCGTTGACCACCGCGTTGCCGATCGTCGCGCCACCGCCCTGGTGCACGATGGCCGAGCAGCTCGCGAGCAGTTCGTTCATCGGCACGAAGTCCACCGCGCGCACGTTGTCCGGGATCTTGTCCACCGACGCGAGCTGCTCCGCGTTGAGCGTCGCGATCACTTCGACGTCGAGGTCGGATAGGCCGTCGAGCAGCGCGGAGACCGAGGCCTCCTCCGCGCCGAGCGTTTGCCGGTTGGAGATGCCCAGGGTCAGCAGCACGCGCGGGCGCGCCGGGGGTTCGACCACCCAGCGCGGCAGCGCCATCGGCTTGTTCAAGGGCACGAACCGCGCCGGGAGGTAGTCGACGTCGACGCCGTCGTACCGGAGGTAGGACGGGTGGCAGTCGATGGTCTTGACGCCGTAGCGCAAGTTCTCGTCGTACTCCGCGCCGAAGCGGCCCACCTCGGCCGACATCCACTCCACGAACGGGTCCGGGCCGGTGTCCTCGGGCCGGCTCGCGCGGAGGTCCCGGTACTGCGCGCCGATGCGCGCCGTCTGGTCCGCCGCGTACATCATCCGCAGGTGCGGGACGCCGACCGCCTGCGCGACGATCGGCGCGGCGTAGAGCAGCGGGTCCCACACGACGAGGTCCGGCCGCCACTGCCGGGCGAACCGGACGAGCTCGTTGAGCAGCGGTTCCGGCGTGTTCCAGCGGAAGACGTCGACCCAGCCGTCGTAGACGGTCCGCACGTACTCCTCGGTGTAGCGCTCCGGACGGCTTTCGGAGAGCTGGTGCTCGCCGTGCGTGGTGTCGTCGCCGTCGATGCTGAGCCGCCGGTGGTGGGCGATGTCGAGGTCTTCGCCGAACCACATCGCGTCGAGGCCGGTCTCGACGAACGGCTGGACCTCACGCGGATTGCGCTGGCCGACGAACCGCACCTCGTGCCCGGCGGCGCCCAGCGCCCAGCCGACCGGGGCCATGCTGTAGACGTGCGTCCTCGTCGGGAAGACCATCAACATGACGCGCACAACACACACTCCGATGCCGGGGCCGGGAACTATTGCTGCCTCTAAAGAAAGGTAACGGCGGTGCGCCGTCCGGCCGACCCGGCAAAACGGCGGTAGGGGTCCGGAACCCCTGTTCCGGCCGGGAAACCTTCCCGCGGGCACGCCGGTGCGGTAGTGAGTTCAGTGGCACTTAGATCGGCTTTAGATGCCCCTTAGGGGCTGGTGACTGCGCTCCCGCGACGGCTAGACATGAAGGTGGTTCCGGCCGCGCAGAAGCCGGACGCGAGGGAACGGACGAGGTGAATGAGCATGGCCGTGGCACCCATCACGAAAGGCTGGGTTCCCTTCGGCGGGTACCGCACCTGGTACCGGGTCACCGGCGTCGCCGGCGGAGAGCTGCCTGCCGTCGTCGTGGTGCACGGCGGGCCGGGGAGCACGCACGACTACCTGCTGAACCTCTGCTCGCTGGCCGAGCACGGGTACCCGGTGGTGCACTACGACCAGCTGGGCAGCGGCGGTTCGACGCGGCTGCCGGGCCAGGACGCGGGCTTCTGGACCCCCGAGCTGTTCGGTGACGAGCTGGACAACCTGGTGCAGCATCTGGGCATCGAGGACAACTACGTCCTCTTCGGACAGTCGTGGGGCGGCCTGGTCGTCGCGCGGCACGCCGCGCAGCGCCCGGACGGCCTGCGGGGGCTGGTGATCGCCGACTCGCCGGCGTCGTACCCGCTGTGGCGCCAGGAGATGGACGTGCTGCGCGCGCAGCTCCCGCCCGGTGTGGATGCCGCGCTGCGGGCGCACGAAGCCGACGGCACGACCGACGCGCCGGAGTACTTCGAGCTGATGCGCGCGTTCTACGACCGGCACGTCTGCCGCGTGCTGCCGTGGCCCGCCGACTACCTGGCCTCGTTCATGGAGATGGCCGACGACAACACCGTCTACGCGTCGATGAACGGCCCGAGCGAGTTCACGGTCACCGGCACGCTCAAGGACTACTCGGTGGTCGACTGCCTCGACGACATCGAAGCGCCGACCCTGCTCGTGACCGGGCGCCACGACGAAGCCACGCCCGTGACGGTCCAGCCGTACTTCGACCGGATCCACGACGTGCGCTGGGAGATCTTCGAAGACTCCAGCCACGTCCCGCACCTCGAGGAGCCGGACCGGTTCCGCGAAGTCCTGCTGGGTTTCCTGCAGGACGTCCACCCCACCGCGCCCGGACACCGGGCCGGCGCACGAGAGGTCGTCAGCCATGGATGAGGCACCCCGGCCGGGGTCGGCGGTCGTCTTCCCCGGAATGAGCCCGTGCCGCTTCGCCGACTTCGGCAAGTTCCTGCTCATCAATCCCCTCGCCCGCCGGCTGATCGGGGAGGCGAACGACCGGCTGGGCTACTCGCTGATCGACCGCTTCCGCGAAACCGAAGGCGACTACTCCGAGTACGCCCAGGTCGGCTTCATGCTCACCTGTGTCGCCCTGGCCGAATGGGCCGAGCAGGAACACGGGATGAGCCCCGACTGCTGCACCGGGCCGAGCTTCGGCGAGAAGCCGGCCAGCGTCTACTCCGGCTCGCTCACCTTTCCGGACGCGGTGTGGATGACCGCGGAACTCGCCCGCTGCCTCGCCGAGTTCTTCGCGACCGAGTACACCGACGTGGTGACGCACTCGTTCGTCCGCACCCCGGAGGAGAAGCTCACGGACGCGCTGTCCGAGCTGGACGACCGGGGCGAGTGGTCCGACATCTCGTGCTACATCGATCACGACTTCTTCATGGTTTCCCTGCGTGAGCGCAACCTCGACTGGCTCAAGCAGACGGTGCGGAGCATGGGCGGGCTCTCCCTCTACACGATGCGCCCGCCGTTGCACTCGCAGGCGTTCGGCGCGCTGCGCCGCAAGGCGGAGGACGAGGTGATCGGCGGTCTGACCTTCCACGACCCGCTGCTGCCGATCGTGGCCGACCAGGACGGCGCGATCCTCCGCACCGGCGAGCAGGTCCGCACGATGCTGCTCGACAGCATCGTGAAACCGCTGCGCTGGCCGGACGTCGTGGCGTCGCTGGCCGGGCTCGGGGTGCGCAAGCTCTGGGTCGCGGGGCCGGACACGCTGTTCGGGCGCGTCCGCGTCACCACGAGCCGGTTCGAGGTGGTCACGGTGAACCCGCGCATGGCCCTGCAACCCCGCCGCCGGGGCGCAGGACCCTCGCGCGTCAGCTAGCGGGCTGCAGGGCGGCCAGCGTGGTCCACAGCCGGCCGGGGTTCTCGAACGTCTCCAGGTTCAGGGCGTCGTCCTCGAACCGCACGTTGTAGCTCTGCTCCAGCACGGAGAGCAGCTCCACGGTGGCGAGCGAGTCCAGCCCGTACTCCCGCAGCGGCGTCTCGGCGGTCAACGCCTCCTCGGCGGGCAGGAACGGGAGGTACGAGCGCAGCGTCTCGTCGAAAGTGCTGTCCCACATGGCTACTCCGGATCGCTAGGTTGGGATCTACCGAGAGGAAACCGACCGCCCGGTTCGGTTTTGGACTCTACCGCGCGTCGCCGTCCCGGATCGACGCATCGGCACCCCTATTTCACGCGGAGGACGGACGATGGACACGAGTCTCACCGGCGGGCCGCAGGCGCGGTTCCTGCGCGGCCTCGAACGCTCCGGCGGCGGCGTGGCCGTCGACGTGGGTGACCAGGCGCTCACCTACGAACGGCTGCACGAGCTGGCGCTGCTGTGGGGCGGGGCGCTGGCCGAGGCCGGCGCCCGCACCGTAGGGGTGCTGGCGGGCAAGGGGGTCACGGCGTACGCGGGGATCCTGGCCGGGCTGTACGCCGGCGCGACGATCGTCCCGCTGCGGCCGGACTTCCCGGCGGCGCGGACCGCCCAGATGGTCGAGGCCGCCGGCATCGACGTCATCGTCGCCGACGAACGCGGTCTCATCGTGGCACCGGACGGCGTCCCCGTGCTCGCTCCGGAGTGCGGTGACCGGCCGCGGGCTTCGCAGGCTCTGTCCGCGCCGGTGTCCACGCCCGCGTCGGACACCGCGTATGTCCTGTTCACGTCGGGCTCGACCGGGCGGCCGAAGGGCGTGCGGATCGGCCGTGCGGCGCTCGACCACTACTTCGGCCTGCTCGATTCCCGCTACGACTTCACCCCGGACGACGTCTTCTCGCAGACGTTCGACCTGAACTTCGACTGCGCGATGTTCGACCTGTTCTGCGCGTGGGGCGCGGGCGCGCCGGCGGTCGTGCTGCCGGGCGGGGCGTACCGGAACCTGCCGCGGTTCGCGGCCGAGCGCGGGCTCACCGTGTGGTTCTCCACGCCGAGCGCGATCGACCTCGTCCGGCGCACCGGCGGCCTGACGCCGGGCGCGCTGCCCGGGCTGCGGTGGAGCTTCTTCGCGGGCGAGGCGTTGACCGTCCGCGACACGGCCGACTGGCGCGCCGCGGCGTCGTCGTCGATCGTGGAGAACCTGTACGGGCCCACTGAACTGACGGTGACGGTGTCGGGGTACCGCTGGGACGACGTCGAGACCCCCCGCGTCGCGGTGAACGGCGTCGTGCCGATCGGCGAGGTGCACGCGGGCCACGACCACGTCCTGCTGGGCCCGGGCGACGTCCCGGACCCCGACGAGGGCGAGTTGTGCATCGCGGGGCCGCAGATGACCCCGGGCTACCTCGACCCGGCCGACGAGCGGGGCCGGTTCCTGGACCGCGACGGAAAGCGCTTCTACCGCACGGGTGACCGCTGCCGCCGTCTCGACGACGGCCTGGCCTACCTCGGCCGGCTGGATTCCCAGGTGCAGGTGCTGGGCTGGCGCATCGAGCTGACGGAGGTCGAGCACGCCCTGCGCGACTGCGGCATCCAGGACGCGGTGGTGCTGGGGGTGGCCGGGGAGGCGGGGACCGAGCTGTTCGTCTTCTACACGGGCGGGGAACGGCCGGTGCTGGAGATGGTGCGCGCGTTGCGGGCGGTGCTGCCGGAGGGCGTGATCCCGCGCCACTACCGGCACGTCGAGGAGTTCCCGCTGAACTCCAACCGCAAGATCGACCGCAAGACCCTGGCCGCCCGCGCGGCCGACCTCCTGGCGCCCACCCCCGTCGCCTGAGACCGAGAGCCGTGAAGGCCTCCTTACCGGCCACAAGAGCCGGCAAGGAGGCCTTCACGGCGTTTCCACGCGCCTCGGCCGGCGGGGGGGTTAGGGGCCGTTAGGGGTGTGGATCAGCAGGTCGGCGCGGTTAGCTTTCGAAACGTCTCCAGGTGTGTGTCTTCCACGCCGGCACGGTGATCCTTCGAGTCCTTACGGAGTGGCAGTCGTGAACGATTCCTTGGTCCATTCTCTGCTCGACGCCGCGACGGCCGACGCGGCCGGGGCGTCGGCCGTCCGCGACCGCGCCGGTGCGTGGACCTACGCGGAGCTCGACGCGTGGAGCCACGCCGTCGCCGCGGTGCTCGCGCGCCGCGGGGTCGGGCACGCCGACCGCGTGGTCGTGCAGCTGCCCACCGATCGGGCGCTCGTCGCGCTCTTCTACGGAACTTCGCGCCGCGGTGCGGTGTTCGTGCCGATCAACCCGGCCATGAAGAAGTTCCACTTCGACTCCGTCGTGGCCAACGCCGAACCCGTGCTCGTGCTCACCCCCGAGGAGTTCGGTCCCTTGTGGACCGAGGTCGAGGAAGCGTACGGAGAGCGAGCGGAAGCCGTCGAGGTGAGCGAGGACGACATCGCCGTCCTCGTCTACACCTCCGGCAGCACCGCCGCGCCGAAGGGCGTGATCGGCCCGCACCGCCAGGTCACCTTCGCCACCGGCGCCATCCAGGCGGTCCTCGGCTACCGCCGCGACGACGTCGTGTTCTGCCGGTTCCCGATGTCCTGGGACTACGGCCTCTACAAGGTGCTGCTGGCCACGCTCGGCCGCAGCGAGATCGTGCTCGCCGACGCCGAGTCGGACCTGCGGCTGCTGCAGCGGATGCGGGAGGTCGGCGCCACCGTCGTGCCGATCGTCCCGTCGCTGGCCACCATGATCGCCACGCTCGCCGGGCGCGACACCGAACCGGCCGCACCGGTGCGGCTGTTCACCAACACCGGTGCCGCTCTGCCCGACGCCACCATCGCCCAGCTGCGCGCGGCCTTCCCCGGTGCCAAGGTCGTCCGCCAGTTCGGGCAGACCGAGTGCAAGCGGATCACGATCATGCCGCCGGGCGAGGACACCGAGCGCCCCGGTTCGTCCGGGCTGCCGCTGCCGGGCACGTCCGTGCTGATCCTCGCCGCCGACGGGACCGAGCTGCCGGCCGGGGACATCGGCGAGATCGTCGCCGCCGGGCCGCACGTGATGCCCGGCTACTGGCGGGCGCCCGAGATCTCCGCCCGCGCCTTCCGCCGCGACGAGACGACCGGCGAGCTGCGCCTGCACACCGGCGACTACGGCCGCCTCGACGCCGACGGCTACCTCTACTTCGAAGGCCGCCGCGACGACATGTTCAAGCGCAAGGGCATCCGGATGTCCACTTTGGAAATCGAAGCCGCGGCGATGGACATCCCCGGCGTCCGCGCGGCGGGCGCGATCCCGCCGAGCGACGCGCGGGACCTCGCCATCTGCGTCGAGACCGATCTGCCGCCCACGACCGTGCTGCGCGAGCTGGCCAAACGGCTGGAGCCGCAGAAAGTCCCGTCGCTGTGCCACGTCGTCGAAGAGTTCCCGCTGACGGCGCACGGCAAGAACGCCACGAAGGAACTCGCCCTGCTCGTGGAAGGGGCCCGCAAATGAGCATCGACATCGCCGGTGAGTACGGCACACCCACCTACGTCTACGACCTCGACGTCGTCGCCGAGTCGCGCGACCAGCTCTTCGGCCTGCTGCCCGAAGGCTTCCAGCTGTTCTACGCGTTGAAGTCCAACCCCCATCCCGAAATCGCCCGCGAGCTGCGTCGCGGTGGCTGCCGCGCGGAGATCAGCTCCACCGGCGAGCTGGCCAACGCGCTGCAGGCGGGGTTCGACCCGGCCGGGATCCTCTACACCGGACCCGGCAAGACGGACGCGGAACTCGAGCACGCGATCGCCACGGGCGTCCGGCTGTTTTCCGTCGAGTCGCTGACCGACCTGCAGCACGTCGGGGCCGCCGCGGAGAAGCACGGCGTCACGGCGTCCGCGCTGCTGCGTGTGAACACCACTGCGAGCAGCGGCGGGACCGGCATCCGGATGATGGGCCGCCCGTCGCAGTTCGGCATCGACGCCGAGACGCTGCCCGAGATCATGCCCGCGCTCAAGGCGGTGCCGGGTGCCCGGGTCGTGGGCGCGCACTTCTTCACCATGAGCAACGCCCAGGACGAGGACGCCCTGCTGGGGGAGTACGAGTTCGTGCTCACCTCGGCCGCGAAGCTGCGCGACGAAGTCGGGCTGCCTCTGGAGATCCTCGACATCGGCGGCGGGTTCTCCTCGCCGTACGCGGTGCCCGGCCCGCGCACCGACTACCCGAAGCTGCGCGCGGGGCTCGAGACGCTGCTCGACCTGCACCTGCCCGAGTGGCGCGACGGCGGGATCGAGCTGGCCTGCGAGTCGGGCCGCTACCTGTCCGGCAGCTGCGGTTCGCTGCTGGCCGGCGTGGTGAACGTCAAGGACAGCCGCGGCAGCCGGTTCGTCGTCCTCGACGCCGGGATCAACGTCGTCGGCGGGCTGTCCGGGATCGGCAGGCTGCTGCCCGCGGCCGTCGGCATCGAAGAAACCGGCGACGCGACCGGCAGCCTGGTCGGTCCACTGTGTACTCCCGGCGACTCGCTCGCCAAGGCGGCGAAGCTGCCCGAGCTGGCGTCCGGTGACGTCGTCACCGTGCCCAACGTCGGGGCCTACGGCGTCACCGCGAGCCTGATCAGCTTCCTCGGCCGGCCCGCGCCGACCGAAGTCGTGGTGCGCGGCGGCGAGGTCGTCTCGGTGTCGCGACTGGACTACCAGCGCGTCTACGAGGTTTCGCCATGACGGAAGAACTGCACTCCTACGCCGGCGGGGTCGTGACCGAGCCGTCCCGGCGGACGGTGATCGTCAGCAGCATGGCCTCGGATTCGCACACGTGGAACCTGGTCTACCTCGAGCTGCTCGTCGGCGAACTCGGCTTCGACGTGCTGAACCTCGGCGCGTGCGTGCCCGACGAGCTGCTGGAGTCGGAGTGCCTGAGCCGTCGCCCGTCGATGCTCGTGCTGAGCAGCGTCAACGGCCACGGCCACCAGGACGGCCTGCGCGTGATCCGGCGGCTGCGCGCCTTCCCCGAGCTGCGCGCGATGCCGGTGGTGATCGGCGGCAAGCTCGGCGTCGGCGGGGCGCTGACCGCGGAGGAGACCGCGCAGCTGCTGCTCGCCGGGTTCGACGCGGTGTTCGACGACCAGCAGGGCGCGGCGTCGTTCCGCCGGTTCGCCGCGACGCTGGCCGCCGGCGCGGCTCAGGTGGAGGCGTGAGCCCCGCCGACGTGCTCCTTCCCGCGGAGGCGGCATGAGCTTCGAAGAGTTCGTCGCGCGACGGCACGCCGCCGGCGAGCTCGTCGTGCAGCCCCGCATGGGTTTCGCGGACCCGGGCGTCATGCGCGCCGGGCTGGCCGCGACCAAATCCGCGGCCGCCGCGACCGTCGGCACCGTCACCCTCGACAGCTACACCCGCGTCTGCGACACCGAGTCCGTGGCGCACGCGCTGCGCAACGGGATCGCCCTCAACGGCTACCCGATCGTCAACCACCCGGCCGAGGTCACGCGCGCGATGCTCGAGGGCCTCGAAGGCCCGGAGTTCCCGGTGCAGGTGCGGCACGGTTCGGCGCGGCCCGCGGACATCTTCCGGGCCATGATCGCCGCCGGCCTGCACGCCACCGAGGGCGGCCCGGTGTCCTACTGCCTGCCCTACAGCCGGACCCCGCTTGACGAGTCCGTGCGCAACTGGGCGCACTGCTGCGACCTGCTGCTGGACGCCGAGCACCCGGGCGGCCGCCCGCACCTGGAGACGTTCGGCGGCTGCATGATGGGCCAGCTCTGCCCGCCGAGCGAGCTGGTGGCGCTGTCCGTGCTGGAGGCGTTGTTCTTCTACCGCAAGGGCGTGCGCAGCATTTCGGTGAGCTACGCCCAGCAGACGAGCATGGCGCAGGACCAGGAGGCGGTTTCCGCGTTGCGCAGGCTGTGCGCCGAGCTGCTCCCCGAGGCCACCTGGCACGTCGTGATCTACGCCTACATGGGCCTGTTCCCGCGCACGTCGGAAGGCGCGCGGGGCCTGCTCGGGACGGCGGCCGAGCTGGCCGTGAGCACCGGGTCGGAACGGCTGATCGTCAAGACCACCGCCGAGGCCCATCGGATCCCGACCGTCGCCGAGAACGTCGCGGCGCTGGAGCACGCCGGCGCGGCGGCGAGGGTGGTCACCGAAAAGGTCGTCGTGGACGCCGACAACCAGGTCTACCGCGAGGCTCACGCGCTCGTCGACGCCGTGCTGAACAGCCACGCCGACCTCGGCCGCGCGATCGTGGTCGCGTTCAAGCGCGGCCTGCTCGACGTCCCGTACTGCCTGCACCCGGACAACGCCGGGCAGGCACGCAGCTACCTCGACCCGGCGGGCCGGCTCGGCTGGTCGGAGCTCGGGTCGCTGCCGCTGCACCACGTGGTGGAGAGCCGCCACGTGGACCGGATCACCTCGTCGACGCTGATGTCGGCGCTTTCCCACGTCCAGAACGCCTACGACGCCGAGGCGCTGGAACAACCGATGAGAGCGATTGGGGGCGAGTCGTGACGAGTTCACGCCGGACAGTCCGTGCGTATCCGTTCGACATGCACGAGATCTCCGTTTCCGAGCAGTACCACACCCTGCAGCGCGAAGAGCCGATGAGCCGGGTGCAGATGCCCTTCGGCGAACCGGCTTGGCTGGCGACGAAGTACGCCGACGTCAAGCTGGTGACGACCGACCCGCGGTTCAGCCGGGAGCTCGCGCAGGGCCTCGACCAGCCGCGGATGCGCCGTCAGCAGATGGGCGACGGCATCATGGGGATGGACCCGCCGGACCACTCCCGCCTGCGCCGCCTGGTGAGCAAGGCGTTCACCGCGCGCCGTCTCGAGCAGATGCGCGACGGCGTGAAGGAGCTGGTGAACAGCCTGCTCGACGACATGCAGGCGCACGGTGACAGCGCCGATCTCGTCGAGGAGCTCGCGCGGCCGCTGCCGGTCACCGTGATCTGCGACCTGCTCGGGGTGCCGAAGGAAGACCACAAGATCTTCAGCGAGTGGACGCAGGCCCTGGTCAGCGACGCGACGGCGAAGGGCGATGTGCTCGACGTCTACGGCGACAAGCTGGACAACTACGTGGCCGGGCTGGTGGCCCAGCGGCGTGAGGAGCCGACCGACGACCTGCTCGGCGCGCTCGTCTACGCCCGCGACGCCGGCGACAAGCTGACCGAGAACGAGCTGATCGCGATCGCCGGCGCGGGCCTGCTCACCGGTGGGGTGGAGACGGTTTCCACGGCGCTGCCCAGCTTCGTCTTCACGTTGCTGACGCAGCCCGAGCTGCTGACCCAGCTGCGGGCGAACCCGGACCTGATGCCGACGGCGATCGAGGAGCTGCTGCGGTACGTGCCGATCAACACCGCGGCGATGTTCGCGCGGTACGCCACCGAGGACATCCGCTTCGGCGACGTCGTGGTGCGCGCGGGCGATCCGGTGCTGCCGGCGCTGCACGCGGCCAACCGCGACCCGGAGGTGTTCGCCGACCCGGACCGCATCGACCTCACGCGCAGCCCCAACCCGCACGTGGCGTTCGGGCACGGCCCGCACCACTGCATCGGCGCGCAGCTGGCGCGGCTGGAGTTGCAGGAAGCGATGAAGGCGATTCTCGCGCGGTTCCCGGACCTGCGGTTCGCGGACGGGCGCGAGGGCGTGAAGTGGGAGTACGGCGTGATCGTGCGCGGGCCTTCGCAGCTGCGCATCGCGTGGTGACTTCGCGCCCCTAGAAGCGTTTTCAGGGGATCCGGCGGCTCTGTGTGCCGACCTACGATCGAAAAGACGACCTTGAGTGCTGGCTTGCTACAGCGGTGGAGTGCGGAATGCGTGAGTTTGAGACCGAATCGAATCGGGCGTCCGGGTTCGCGGAGCGGCTGACCGACCTGCCACCCGGTGACCGCGCGGCATTCCTGGGCGACGTCGTCCACGACGCCACGCGGGCCGCGCTCCTGGCGGCCCGGCCGGACGTCCCGGCGGTGCTCGACCCGGAAAAGGCGTTCTCCGACCACGGGTTCGACTCGCTGGCCGCGGTGGAGCTGCACGCGCGGCTCACCGAGGCCACCGGGCTCGAGCTGCCGGTCACCCTGGCCTTCGACCACCCGACGCCGGTCGCCGTCGCGCGCTTCCTGCACGCGGCGGTGTTCGGCGCCGAGTTCGTCCACAGTGGACCGTCGGTGACCGGCGACCGCGACGAGCCGGTCGCGATCGTCGGCATCGGCTGCCGCTACCCGGGCGGGGCCGCCTCGCCCGAGGACCTCTGGCGGCTCGTGGCCGAAGAAGTGCACACCATCACCGGGTTCCCCACCGACCGCGGCTGGGACCTCGACGGCCTCTACGACCCGGACCCGGACCGCCCGGGCAGCAGCTACGTCACCTCCGGCGGCTTCCTGCCCGACGCGGGCGAGTTCGACGCGGGCTTCTTCGGCATCGCGCCGCGTGAGGCGTCCGCGATGGACCCGCAGCAGCGGCTGGTGCTCGAGACGGCCTGGGAAGCCCTGGAGCGCGCCAAGATCGACCCGACCACGCTGCGCGGCACGCCCGCCGGCGTCTTCATCGGCGCCGAGGCCCAGGAGTACGGCCCGCGCCTGCACGAGGCCCCGGACGGCCTCGACGGCTACCTGCTCACCGGCAACGCGCCCAGCGTCGTCTCCGGCCGCGTCGCCTACGCCCTCGGCCTCGAAGGCCCGACGCTGACCGTCGACACCGCGTGCTCCGGCTCGCTCGTCGCCCTGCACCTCGCCGTGCAGGCCCTGCGCCGCGGCGAGACTCCCCTCGCCCTCGCCGGCGGCGTCGCCGTCATGGGCGGGCCCGGCACGTTCACCGCGTTCAGCCGCCAGCGCGGCCTCGCCGAAGACGGCCGCTGCAAGGCCTTCGCCGCGGCCGCCGACGGCACCGGGTTCGCCGAAGGTGTCGGTGTCCTGGTGCTGGAACGGCTGTCCGACGCGGTCGCGAACGGGCACACCGTGCTCGCCATCGTGCGCGGCACCGCCATCAACTCCGACGGCGCGTCCAACGGCCTCACCGCCCCCAACGGCCCGTCGCAGCAGCGCGTGATCCACCGCGCGCTCGCCGACGCGCGGCTCGAAGCGTCCGAAGTGGACGCTGTCGAGGCGCACGGCACCGGCACCCGGCTCGGCGACCCGATCGAGGCGCAGGCGCTGCTCGCCGCCTACGGCCAGAGCCGCGAAACCCCGCTGCTGCTCGGCTCGATCAAGTCCAACATCGGCCACACCCAGGCCGCGGCCGGCGTGGCCGGCGTGATCAAGATGGTCGAGGCGATCCGCCGCGGCCGGCTGCCGAAGACCCTGCACGTCGACGCGCCGACCCCGCACGTCGACTGGACCGCGGGCGAGGTCGAGCTGCTGACCGAGGCCCGTGAGTGGCCCGCGGTCGAGCGTCCGCGCCGCGCGGGTGTCTCGTCGTTCGGCGTCAGCGGCACCAACGCGCACGTCATCATCGAGCAGGCACCCGCCACGGCCGACGAGACCGTCGACACCCAGCCGCTCCCGGTCGTGCCGCTCGTCGTCTCGGGCCGCAGCGAGGAAGCCCTGCGGGCGCAGGCGGCCAAGCTCGTGTCCACTGTGGAGTCTGATGACTTCACAGCCCTCACCGAGATCGGCTTCTCGCTGGCCGGCACGCGCGCCGCGCACGACCACCGCGCCGTGGTCGTCGCCGAGAGCACCGAGGACGCCGTCCGCGGCCTGCGCGCGCTGGCGGCGGGCGACCAGGACAGCGCCGTCGTCACCGGTGAGCGCACGCCGGGCAAGCTCGCGATGCTGTTCTCCGGCCAGGGTTCGCAGCGCCTCGCCATGGGCAAGGAGCTGTACCTGGCTCACCCGGTCTTCGCCGAGGTCTTCGACGAGGTCATCGACCACCTCGACGTGCAGATGGACCGCCCGCTGCGCGACGTCCTCTTCGGCGACGACGCCGAGGAGCTGAACGGCACCCAGTACGCGCAGTGCACGCTGTTCGCGGTCGAGGTCGCGCTCGCGCGGCTGCTGGAGTCGTGGGGCGTCAAGCCGGCCGTCCTGCTCGGCCACTCGATCGGCGAGCTGGCCGCCGCGCACATCGCCGGCGTCTGGTCGCTCGAGGACGCCTGCTTGGTCGTCGCCGCGCGTGGACGTCTCATGCAGGCGCTTCCCGAAGGCGGTTCGATGGTCGCGATCGCCGCGACCGAGGACGAGGTCGGTCCGGTGCTCACCGACGGCGTGAGCATCGCCGCGATCAACGGTCCCGCTTCGGTCGTGGTCTCCGGCGAGCGCGCCGAGGTCGAGGCCGTCGCCGAGGTGTTCCGCCTGCAGGGCCGCAAGACGAGCGAGCTGCGCGTGTCGCACGCGTTCCACTCGCCGCTGATGGAGCCGATGCTCGCCGAGTTCCGGGAGGTCCTGGAGGTCGTCGACTTCGCGACGCCGTCGATCCCGATCGTCTCGAACGTCACCGGCCGCCTGGCGACCGCCGAGGAGCTGTGCTCGCCCGGCTACTGGCTCTGGCACGTGCGCCGGCCGGTCCGGTTCGCCGACGGCATCGCCGCGCTCGCCGCGGCCGGGGTCACCACCGCGATCGAGGTCGGCCCGGACGCCGTCCTGGCGGCCATGGCCGCCACCGGCCCGCACGGCACCGACCTCACCTTCGTCCCCGCGCAGCGCCGCGGTCACGCCGAGGTCCCGGCGCTCGCCGGCGCGCTCGGCCGGCTGCACACCCGGGGCGTGCCGGTCGGCTGGACCGCGTTCTTCGGCCCGGCCAATGCCGTCGACCTGCCGACGTACGCCTTCCAGCGCAAGCACTTCTGGCTCACCGCGCCGGCGGCCGGCGACGCGGCCGGCTTCGGCCAGCTCGCCTCCGGCCACCCGCTGCTGGCCGCCGAGCTCGGCCTCGCCGACCACGACGGCCTGGTCCTGACCGGCCGGATCGGCCTGCGGTCGCACCCGTGGCTCGCCGACCACACCATCGCCGGCACGGCCCTGCTGCCCGGCACCGCGTTCGTCGAGATGGCCCTGCACGCCGCCGAGCGGGCGGGCTGCGACGTCGTCGACGAGCTGACCCTGCAGGCGCCGCTCGCCGTGCCGGACGGCCGGGGCGTCGAGGTGCAGGCCGTGGTCGGCCCGGTCGAGGACGGCCGCCGCACCATCGAGTTCTACTCGCGGGCCACCCACGACGTCGCCTGGACCCGCCACGCCGTCGGCGTGCTGGCCGAGGCACCGGCCGCCGAGCCCGCGCCGATGACCGAGTGGCCGCCGTCCGGCGCCGAGGTCGTCGCCACCGGCGAGCTGTACGAAGAACTGGCGGCGCAGGGCTACGGCTACGGCCCGCTGTTCCGCGGCCTGCGCACGGCGTGGAAGCGCGATGACGTCGTGTTCGCCGAGGTCGCCTTGCCCAGCCGGGACGAGGACTTCGGGATCCACCCGGCGCTGCTCGACGCCGTCCTGCACGCCACCGACTTCGCCCCGGGCGAGGCGCGGGAGGCCGGCGAGATCCGCCTGCCGTTCGCGTGGACCGGCGTGCGGCTGCACGCTTCCGGCGCGGCCGAGGTGCGGGTGCGGATCACCTCGCCCGCCACCGGCGGCGTCTCGCTGGAAATCACCGACCCGGCGGGGACGCCGGTGCTGTCGGTGGAGTCGTTCCGCTCCCGTCCGGTCCAAAGCGCCGAGCTGGGTCCGCGGGCCCAGGACCTGCTGCACACCGTCGAGTGGACGCCGGTCGCGGCTTCGGACGCGCAGTTCTCCGTGGCCGAGGTCGCCGACCTCGCCGAGCTGACCGAGGTGCCGGACACGATCGTCGTGCCGGTCGCCGCGAAGGGCCGGAGCATCCCGGCGGCGGCCAAGCAGGCCGCCCACCGCGTCCTCGCCGTCCTCCAGGAGTTCGTCGCCGACGAGCGCCTCGCTTCGGCCAAGCTCGTGATCCGGACTCCCGGCTCGCTCGCCGACTCCGCCGTGCGGGGGCTGGTGCGCTCGGCGCAGGCCGAGCACCCGGGCCGGATCGTCCTGATCGAAGGCGAGACCACCGCCGCGACGCTGGCCACCGCGCTCGCCTCCGGTGAGCCGGAGCTGCGGATCGACGGCGACCGGGTGCGGGCCGCCCGGCTCGTCCGCCTGCTCGCCGACGCCGACGGACCGGCGTGGCGCGCCGAGGGCACCGTGCTGGTCACCGGCGGGACCGGCGGCCTCGGCGCGCAGGTCGCGCGCCACCTCGTCACGACCCACGGCGTCCGGCACCTGGCCCTGCTCAGCCGCCGCGGGATCGACGCGCCGGGCGCGGCCGAGCTGGTCGCCGAGCTGGCCGGGCACGGCGCCACGGCGCAGGTCGTCGCCTGCGACGTCACGAAGAAGCGGTCCCTTTCGGCCGCGCTCAAGAAGATCGAGCAGCCGCTGTCCGCCGTCGTCCACACCGCCGGTGTGCTCGACGACGCGATGATCGGCTCGCTCACCGAAGACCGCCTGGACGGCGTCCTCGCACCGAAGGTCGACGCCGCCTGGGCGCTCCACGAGCTGACCGCCGAAGCCGACCTGGCCGCGTTCGTCCTGTTCTCCTCGTCGGCCGGGCTGGTCGACGGCGCGGGCCAGGCGAACTACGCGGCGGGCAACACCTTCCTCGACGCGTTGGCCGAGCACCGGCGTGCGCGGGGCCTGCCCGCGACGTCCCTGGCCTGGGGCCTGTGGACCGACGACGGCGCCGCGCTCGGCATGAGCGCCGGGCTGTCCGAAAAGGACCTGGGCCGGATCGGCCGGCTGGGCCTCGCCCCGCTGACCGCTTCCGAAAGCCTGGCCGCGCTGGACGTCGCGATCGCCACGGATACGCCCAACGTTGTGCCGACCCGCGTCGACCGCGCCGCGCTGAGCGCTCGCGACGACGTCCCGGCGCTCCTGCGCGGCCTCGTCCCCGCGAACCGGCGCCGCATCGCCGCGGCCGCCGGAGAGCTGACCCCGGAGCGGCAGTTCGCCGAGCGGTTCGTCTCGCTGTCCGAGGCCGACCGCGACCGCGCGGTGCTCGACCTGGTGCGCACCCACGTCGCGGCCGTGCTCGGCCACGACGGTCCGTCGGCGATCAGCCCGTCCCGCCCGTTCGGCGAGATCGGGTTCGACTCCCTCGCCGCGGTGGAACTGCGCAACATCCTCGACTCCGTCACCGGCCTGCGGCTGCCCGCGACGCTGGTGTTCGACCACCCGACCCCGCGCGCGCTGGCCGAGTACCTCGTCACACGCGTCGCCGGCCTGGCCCCGGCCAAGCCCGTCGCACCGGTGACCACGGCCGACCCGGAGGAGCCGATCGCCATCGTCGGCATCGCCTGCCGCTACCCCGGCGGCGTGGCGACGCCGGAGGACCTGTGGCGGCTCGTCTCGGGCGGCGAGGAGGCGCTCACGCCGTTCCCGGCCGACCGCGGCTGGAACGTCGACGCCCTCTACGACCCCGAGCCCGGCAAGCCCGGCCACAGCTACGTCAAGCACGGCGCCTTCCTGCACGACGCCGCCGAGTTCGACGCCGACTTCTTCGAAATCAGCCCGCGCGAAGCGGCCGCGATGGACCCGCAGCAGCGGCTGCTGCTGGAGGTGTCCTGGGAGGCGTTCGAGCGGGCCGGCATCGACCCGGGTTCCCTGCGCGGCAGCGCCACCGGCGTGTTCGCCGGCGTCATGTACCACGACTGGGGCACCCGGCTCGGCACGGTTTCCGACGACATCGCGGGCTACCTCGGTAACGGCAGCCTCGCCAGCGTCGTCTCCGGCCGCGTGTCCTACGCCCTCGGCCTGGAAGGCCCGACGGTCACCGTCGACACGGCGTGCTCGTCGTCGCTGGTCGCCCTGCACTGGGCGGCCCAGGCGCTGCGCCGCGGCGAGTGCACGCTCGCCCTCGCCGGTGGCGTCACGGTGATGTCCACTCCGGACACCTTCGTCGACTTCAGCCGCCAGCGCGGGCTGTCCGCCGACGGCCGCTGCCGCTCGTTCGCCGACGCGGCCGACGGCACCGGCTGGGGCGAGGGCGCGGGCATGCTGCTCGTCGAGCGGCTCTCGGACGCCAAGCGCAACGGCCACCCGGTGCTCGCGCTGCTCAAGGGCTCCGCGGTCAACCACGACGGCGCGTCCAACGGCCTCACCGCCCCGAACGGTCCCTCGCAGCAGCGCGTGATCACCAAGGCGCTGGCCGACGCGGGTCTCGCACCGTCCGAAGTGGACGCCGTCGAAGGCCACGGCACCGGCACCACGCTCGGCGACCCGATCGAAGCGCAGGCCCTGCTGGCCACCTACGGCCAGGACCGCGCCGAGGACCAGCCCCTGTGGCTCGGGTCGATCAAGTCCAACATCGGCCACACCCAGGCCGCGGCCGGCGTCGCGGGCATCATCAAGATGGTCATGGCGCTGCGCAACGAGCAGCTGCCGCAGACCCTGCACGTCGACCGTCCGTCCACCGTGGTCGATTGGGACACCGGTGCGGTGCGGCTCCTGACCGAGTCGCGCGACTGGTCACCCAACGGCCACCCGCGCCGGGCCGCCGTCTCGTCGTTCGGCATCAGCGGCACCAACGCCCACGTGATCATCGAGCAGGCGCCCGAAGACGCGATCGTCGAGCAGCCGGCCGAGCCGCAGCCCGACGCCGTCGTCCCCGTCGCGCTCTCGGGCCGCACCCCGGCCGCCGTGCGCGGCCAGGCCGCCCGGCTGCGCGAGTACCTCGCCGACCACGAAGACGTCACCGTCGCCGAGCTGGCGCGGTCCCTCAACTCGACCCGCTCGGCCCTGGAGCACCGCGCGGTGGTCGTCGCCGGGACCCCGGCCGAACTGGCCGACGGCCTCGACGCGCTCGCCACCGGCGAGCAGGGCGGCGACGTCGTCACCGAGGGCAAGCTCGCGTTCCTGTTCTCCGGGCAGGGCGCGCAGCAGGTCGGGATGGGCGCCGCGCTGGCCGGGACCTACCCGGTCTTCGCGGAGGCGTTCGACACCGTCTGCGCCGCGATCGATCCGCTGCTGGACGTGCCGCTGCGGGACGTCGTCTTCGGCACGACGGCACTGGCGGATCGCGGCCTGCTCGACCAGACGCAGTACACGCAGACCGCCTTGTTCGCCGTGGAGGTCGCGCTGTTCCGGCTCGCCGAGTCGTGGGGGATCGTCCCCGACGCGCTGGCCGGCCACTCGATCGGCGAGCTGGCCGCGGCGCACGTCGCCGGAGTGCTTTCCCTCGATGACGCGGCGAAACTGGTCGCGGCACGGGGCCGGCTGATGGGCACGCTGAGCACGCCGCCCGGGGCGATGGTCTCCCTCGCCACGACCGAAGAGGCCGCGCGGGAGCTGATCCGCGGGCACGAGGACGAGGTCAGCGTCGCCGCCGTCAACGGCCCCGCGTCGGTCGTCATCTCGGGGGTCGCCGACGTCGTGTCCGACATCGAGCGCGCCACCGACGTCCGGACGCGCCGGCTGCGCGTGAGCCACGCGTTCCACTCGCCGCTGATGGCGCCGATGCTCGACGAGTTCCGCGAGATCGCCGCGGGGTTGACGTTCCACGCGCCGCGAATCCCGGTCTTCTCCACGGTTGCCCCCGGCGCCGACCTGGCCTCGCCGGAGTACTGGGTCACCCACGTCCGCGAAGCCGTGCGCTTCGGGGACGCGGTGGCCGCCTTGGCCGCCGACGGCGTGCGGACGTTCCTCGAGCTGGGGCCGGACAGCGTGTTGACCGCGCTCGGCCGGCAGATCGACCCGGACGCCGCGTTCGTGCCGTTCGGCCGCCGCGACCGGGACGAGGTGCGCACCGCGCTGGCCGCGCTCGGCCGCCTCCACACCCGCGGGGCCGCCAAGCTGGACCGCGTGCTCGGCGACGGCCCGATCCGGCTCGACCTGCCGACGTACGCCTTCCAGCACAAGCGTTTCTGGCTCGACGCGACCCCGTCCGGCGACGTGACGGCGGTCGGGCAGCAGCCGCTGCCGCACCCGATGCTGGGCGCGGTCGTGCCGCTGTCCGGCTCGGACACCACGGTGCTCACCGGCCGGCTGTCGGCCGGGTCGGTCCCGTGGCTGGCCGACCACGTCGTCAAGGGCGCGATCCTGGTGCCCGGCACCGGCTTCGTCGAGCTCGCCATCGCGGCCGGTGACCAGGTCGGCCACTCGACGGTCGAAGAGCTGACGCTGCAGGCGCCGCTCGTCCTGCCGCCCGACGGTGCCGTCGCGCTCCAGGTCGTGGTCGGCCCCGCCGACGGCGACCGCCGCCCGGTCACGGTCTTCTCCCGTCCGATCGACGGCGACGAGTGGACCCAGCACGCCGTCGGCACGCTGTCCGCGGCGCCGCGGCCCGAGCCCGCCGGGCTCACCGAATGGCCGCCGGCCGGGGCGAACCCCATCGTGGTCGAGGGCGCCTACGACCTGCTCGAAGAGCGCGGGTACGGCTACGGCCCGTCGTTCCAGGGGCTCACGGCCGCCTGGAAGCGGGGCAACGAGGTCTTCGCCGAGGTCGCGCTGCCGGAACCGGCGGCGTCGACGGCGAGCCTCTACGGCCTGCACCCGGCGTTGCTCGACATCGCGATGCACGCCGACCTCCTCGGCGACCCGGGTGGCGCGACCCTGCTCCCGTTCGTCTGGAACGGCGTCACGCTGCACGCCGCCGGCGCCTCGGTGCTGCGGGTGCGGATCGAGCGGCTGAACGGCGACGAGGTGTCGGCCATCGAGGTGGCCGACAGCGAGGGCCGCCCGGTCGCGACCATCGACTCGCTCGTCTCGCGGCCGGTCCGCCGGGAGCTGACGGCGTCGCCGGCCGAGGTGGACGGCTCGCTGCTCAAGATCGCGTGGCTGCCCGTCTCCGTGCCGCAGTCCGACACCGGAGTGGTCGCCGTCGGCCGCGGCCGGGTCGGGGTGGCCGCCACCTACGCCGGGTTCGCCGACCTCACCGCGGCGATCGACCGCGGCGAGCCGGTGCCGGCCCTGATCACGCTGACCGTGCCGGGCGCCGAAGGGGACGTCCCGGCCGCGGCCCGCGAGAACACCGCGTGGCTGCTCGCCGAGCTCCAGGCCTGGCTGGCCGACTCCCGGTTCGGGATCACCAAGCTGGCCGTGGTCACGCAGGACGCGGTGCCCGCCGGTGAGTCCACTGTGGACGTCACGCAGGGGCTGCTGTGGGGCCTGGCCCGCGGGGCCCAGGCCGAGCACCCCGGGCGCGTGTTCGTCGTCGACGCCGATTCTGACACGGCGGCCGCCTCGATTGCGGCGGTCGTCGCCTCCGGAGAGCCGGAAGCCGCGATCCGCGAAGGCGCGGTGTTCGTGCCGCGGTACGTCAAGACGGAGTCCGGCGACACGTCTCCCTGGGGAACGGGCGCGGTGCTGATCACCGGCGGCACCGGCGGGCTCGGCAGCCTGCTGGCCCGCTACCTGGTGGCCGAGCACGGCGTCACCGACCTGGTGCTCACCAGCCGTCGCGGCCTCGGTGCGCCGGGCGCCAAGCAGCTGGTCGAGGACCTGAAGGACCTCGGGGCCCGGGTGCGGGTCGCGGCGTGCGACGTCACCGAGCGCGCCCAGGTCGAGAGCCTGCTCGGGGCGATCGACAACCTCACCGGCGTCGTGCACGCGGCGGGCACGGCCGACAGCGGCGTCTTCGACTCGCTGACGGCCGACCGGCTCGACTCGGTCCTGCGGGCCAAGGTGGACGCCGCCTGGCACCTGCACGAGCTGACCCACGACCTCGCCGCGTTCGTCCTGTTCTCATCTGCCGGCGGCCAGGTGCTGCCGGCGGGCCAGGCGAACTACGCCGCGGCCAACGCGTTCCTCGACGGCCTCGCCGCGCACCGGCGGGCCGCGGGCCTGCCGGCGACGGCGCTGGCCTGGGGGCTGTGGGCCGAGAACACCGGCCTCGGCGGCGAGCTGGCCGAGGCGGACCTCGCCCGGATGGCGCGGCTCGGCCTCCCCGCGGTCACCGCGGAGCAGGGGCTCGCGCTGTTCGACGCGGCGACCGCCACCGAGGACGCCGTGATCGCTCCGCTGCGGGTGGACGTCGCGGCGCTGCGGGCCCGGACCGACGACCTGCCGGCGCTGCTGCGCGGGTTCGTCCCGCCGAAGGGCCGCCGGACCGCCAAGGCGGCGAAGGCGGCCGACAACGCGCTGGCCGCCGAGCTGGCCTCGCTGGCCGACAACGAGCGCGACCGCGTGCTGCTGGACATCGTCCGCACCCAGGTGGCCACCGTGCTCGGCTACGCGGACAAGTCCGAAGTGGACGGCACCCGCGCGTTCAAGGAGCTCGGCTTCGACTCGCTGGCCGCGGTCGAGCTGCGCAACCTGCTCGGCACCGCGACCGGCCTGACCCTGCCCGCGACGCTGATCTTCGACCACCCGACCGCCAAGGCGGTGGCGGACTTCGTCAAGGGCAAGCTGCTCGGCGCGGTCGCCAAGGTCCCGGCCACCACGACCCGGACCAACGCGTCGATGCAGGAGCCCATCGCGATCGTCGGCATGGCCTGCCGGTACCCCGGCGGCGTCCGGTCGCCGGAGGACCTCTGGCAGCTGCTGGTCGACGAGGTCGACGCCGTGTCGGAGTTCCCGACGAACCGCGGCTGGGACATCGACAGCATCTACGACCCCGAGCGGGGCAAGCGCGGCAAGACCTACGCCCGCGAAGGCGGTTTCCTCCACCACGGCACCGAGTTCGACCCGGCGTTCTTCGGCATCGGCCCGCGCGAGGCGCTGGCCATGGACCCGCAGCAGCGGCTCCTGCTGGAGACGGCGTGGGAGGCCATCGAGCGCGCCGGCATCGACCCGACCGCGCTGCGCGGCAGCATGACCGGCGTCTTCACCGGCGCGATGTACGACGACTACGGCAGCCGCGTCCCCGGCGCGCCCGCCGACGTCGCCGCCTACATCCCCAACGGCAGCTCGGGCGCGGTCGTCTCCGGCCGCATCTCCTACCTGCTGGGGCTGGAAGGCCCGTGCATGACGGTCGACACCGCGTGCTCGTCTTCGCTGGTCACGCTGCACCTCGCGGTGCAGGCGCTGCGGGCGGGGGAGTGCGGGCTGGCCCTCGCGGGCGGCGTCACGCTGCTCTCGCAGCCGGATCTCTTCGTCGACTCCAGCCGCCAGGGCGTGCTCTCGCCCAACGGCCGGTCGAAGTCCTTCTCCGCGGCGTCCGACGGCGTCGGCTGGGCGGAGGGCGCGGGCCTGCTCTTGCTGGAGCGGCTCTCCGACGCGCAGCGCAACGGCCACGAGGTCCTCGCGGTGGTCCGCTCCAGCGCCGTCAACCAGGACGGTGCGTCCAACGGCCTCACCGCGCCGAACGGGCCGTCGCAGGAACGCGTGATCCACGCGGCTCTGGCGGCGGGTGGCCTGAAGCCGTCCGAAGTGGACGCCGTCGAGGCACACGGTTCGGGCACGAAGCTGGGTGACCCGATCGAGGCGCAGGCGCTGCTGGCCACCTACGGCCAGGCCCGTCCGGACGGGCGGCCGCTGTACCTGGGCTCGGTGAAGTCCAACATCGGCCACGCGCAGGCTTCCGGCGGCGCGGCGGGCGTGATCAAGGTCGTGCAGGCCATGCGGCACAACACGCTGCCGAAGTCGCTGCACATCGACGCGCCGTCCCCGGTCGTCGACTGGACCACCGGCGACATCGAGCTGCTGAGCGAGGCCCGGCCGTGGCTGCCGAACGGCCGTCCGCGCCGGGCCGGCGTCTCGTCCTTCGGCATCAGCGGCACCAACGCGCACATCATCATCGAAGAGGCACCGCCGTCCACTGTGGAGCGTCCGCGCCGGACGGCACCGGCGTTGCCGTCGGTCCCGCTGCCGATCGCCGGCACCACGGCGGCGGCGCTCGCCGACCAGGCGGCCCGGATGGCCGCGTGGATCCGGTCGAACCCGGAACTGGACCTGACCGACGTCGGCTACTCGCTCGCCACCGGGCGGGCCGGCCTCGACCACCGCTCGGTGGTCCTGGCCGCGGGTCGCGACGCCGCTTTGAAGGCGCTCGACGGCCTCGCCACCGGCGGGACCCCGGCGGGCACGGTCACCGGCACGACCAGCGCGGCCGACCTGACCGCGTTCCTGTTCACCGGACAGGGCGCGCAGCAGCCGGGCATGGGCCGCGAGCTGTACGAGGCCTTCCCGGTCTTCGCCGGTGCCTTCGACGAAGCGTGCGGCCTGTTCGACACGGACGTCCCGCTGAAGCAGGTCATCTGGGCCGAGAAGGGCTCCGACGACGGCGAGCTGCTGAACAAGACGGCGTACACGCAGTGCGCGCTCTTCGCGATCGAGGTCGCGCTCTACCGCCTGGTCGAGTCGTGGGGCATCACCCCGGACTACGTCGCCGGGCACTCGATCGGCGAGCTGGCCGCGGCCCACGTCGCCGGGGTGCTGTCCCTGGCCGACGCCTGTGCCCTGGTCGCGGCCCGCGGTCGCCTCATGCAGGCGCTGCCCGGGAATGACGCAGCGTCGCGGAGCGACTCCGTTGAGGGTGGTGGCGGGGGCAAGGGCGGAGGAGCCATGGCGGCGATCGCGGCGACCGAGGACGAGGTGCGCGCCGCGCTCCCGGCCGAGGTCGACGTCGCCGCGGTCAACGGCCCGCGTTCGGTGGTCGTCTCCGGTCCGGAAGACGCGGTGAAGGCCGCCATGGCGGCCTTCAAGGAAGCCGGACGGCGCGTGAAGCAGCTGGTCGTCTCGCACGCCTTCCACTCCTCGCTGATGGAGCCGATGCTGGCCGACTTCGCCGTGGTGGCGGAGAAGCTGACGTACTCGGCGCCGGGCATCCCGGTCGTCTCCAACGTGACCGGCCGGATCGCCACCGCCGAGCAGCTCTGCTCGCCGGAGTACTGGGTGAACCACGTGCGGGAGGCCGTCCGCTTCGCCGACGGCGTCGGCACGCTGCTCTCGGCCGGGGTCACCCGGTTCGTCGAGCTGGGCCCGGACGCCGTGCTGACGGGCATGGCCCGCGAGTGCGACACGTCGGCCGCCGACCGGCCCGACCGCGTCGTGGGCGTGCCCGCGCTGCGCCGGGGCCGCGACGAGGTCCCGACGCTGTTCACCGCGCTGGCCACGCTGTACTCGCGCGGTGCGAAGCCCGACTGGGCCGCGGTGTTCGCCGGGCGTGGTGCGTCCACCGTGGACCTGCCGACCTACGCTTTCCAGAACAAGGAGTACTGGCTCAACGCGACGAAGCGGGCCGGCGACGTCGGCTCGCTGGGCGCCAAGGCCGCCGGGCACCCGCTGCTGGGCGCGCTGGTGGAGCTGCCCGACGGCGGCGCCGTGCTCACCGGCCGGCTCGCGGCCGACCGGCAGACCTGGCTGGCCGACCACGTGGTGATGGGCCGGACGATGCTGCCGGGCACCGCGTACGTCGAGCTGGCCCTGCACGCCGGCGACCAGGTCGGCTGCGACGTCCTGGAAGAGCTGACCCAGCAGGCGCCGCTGCTGCTGCCGGACGAAGGCGGCGTCGACATCCGCGTCGTCGTCGGTGCTCCGGGTGCGGGCGGGCGTCGTGAGCTGTCGGTGCACTCCCGCGCCGAGGACGGCTGGACGCAGCACGCGGCCGGCACCCTCTCCGCCGGGGCTCAGCCGGCGGAGTTCGACCTCTCGGTGTGGCCCCCGGAGGGCGCCGAAGCCGCCGACCTCACCGGGCTCTACGACGACCTGGCCGGGCTCGGCTTCGGTTACGGCCCGGTGTTCCGGAACCTGCGCGCGGTGTGGCTGCGCGAAGGGGAGGTCTTCGCCGAGGTGGCGCTGCCCGAGGGCACCGCGGCGAGTGAGTTCGGCCTGCACCCGGGTCTGCTCGACTCGGCGCTGGGCGCGACGGACTTCCTCGTCCCCGGCGGCCCGAAGGCGCTGACCGAGACGACGATCCCGTTCGCCTGGAACCAGGTCTCGCTGCACGCCGCCGGAGCCACCACGCTACGAGTGTGGGTCCGCAAGGAGGGCAAGGACGCTTCGCTCGCGCTGGCCGACGCGACCGGTTCGCCGGTCGCCTGGATCGAGTCGCTGGTGACGCGGCCGGTGTCGGAGGGCCAGCTGGGCGCCAAGGTCCCCGACTCGCTCTACCGGATCGACTGGCAGCCCGCCGCCGGTGTCCGCCTGGTCAAGTCCCTCGAGGGCTGGGCCGTGCTCGGCACCGACGACCTCGGCCTGGGCGTTCCCACCCACGAAGAACCGGCGGCGGCGGACGTCCTGGTCCTGCCGGTCGGCTCGGTCGAGGGCGAGATGCCCGCGCAGGTCCACGCGACCGTCCAGGAAACCCTGCGGCAGCTGCAGACCTGGCTCGACGGGACGTCCGACGGCAAACTCCTGGTCGTCACGCGCAACGCCGTGGCCGACAGCCCGGACCTCGCTCAGGCGCCGGTCTGGGGTCTCGTCCGGGCCGCGCAGGCGGAGAACCCCGGGCGGGTCCAGGTGGTCGACGTCGACGACCTGCCCCAGTCGATGCGGGCGCTGCCCGCGGTGGTGGCCTCCGGCGAGCCGGAAGCGATCGTCCGGGTCGGCGAGGTCCGCGTGCCGCGGCTGGCCAAGGTCACCACGGTGGGCGACCCGGTCGAGTGGGACGCCGACGGCACGGTGCTCGTCACCGGTGGCGCCGGCCTGCTCGGGGGCCACCTGGCCCGGCACCTGGTCGCCCGCGGTGCCCGGAAACTGGTCCTGACCAGCCGTCGGGGCCTGGACGCGCCGGGTGCTCGTGAACTGGTCGACGAGCTGGGTGCTTCGGTGACCGTCGCGGCCTGCGACGTCACCGACCGGGCCGAGCTGGCCACGCTGATCGCGTCGCTGCCCGACCTCACCGCCGTGGTGCACGCCGCCGGGCAGATGGACAGCGCGGTGCTGAGCGCGCTCACCCCAGCGCAGGTCGAGAACGTGCTGCGGCCCAAGGTGGACGCGGCCTGGCACCTGCACGAGCTGACCGCTTCGCTGGACCTCAAGGCGTTCGTGCTCTACTCCTCGGCGGGCGGCCTGCTGCTCGCCGCGGGGCAGGCGAACTACGCCGCGGGCAACGTCTTCCTGGACGCACTGGCCGGGCACCGCGCGGCGCTGGGCCTCCCGGCGACGTCGCTGGCCTGGGGTCCGTGGGAAGGCAGCGGCGACGCGGTCGACCTGACGCACATCGCCCGGTCCGGGGTCGCGGAGCTGGCCGTCGACGACGGTCTCGCGCTCTTCGACGCCGCGCTCGCGGCCGGCGAACCGGCGCTGGTGCCGGTGAAGCTCGCCGACCTGCGGGAGGCCGACCGGCTGGCACCGCTCCTACGGGGCCTGGTCACGGCCACCCCGCGGCGGGCCGCCGCGGCGGCGGGCACGGTGACGGCGGCACCCGAAGCCGGGTTCGCCGAGAAGCTGACCGGAATGTCGGCCGACGAACGGGAATCGGCGCTGCTGCAGCTGGTCTGCGAGCACGCGGCGGCCGTCCTCGGCTACGACGACGCTTCGGCGGTCGGCGTCGAGAAGGGCTTCACCGACCTGGGCATCGACTCCCTAGCCGCGCTGGAACTGCGCAACCGGCTCGGGGCGGCCTGCGGGCTGCGCCTGCCGGCGACGCTGATCTTCGACTACCCGAGCCCGCTGCCGCTGACCCGGTTCCTGCTGGGCGAGCTGCTGCCCGAGCTCGGCGAGCCGGTCGAAGAGGTGGCCGAGGCCAACGGAACCGACGAGGTGGCGGCGATCGCCGGGATGGACCTGGCCGACCTGGTGCGGTCCGCGATGGCCGGCACCCAGACCGACGACGGAGGGGACTCCCAGTGACCGGCCAACCGAACACCGCGCCGTCCACCGAGCAGATCGTCGCGGCGCTGCGGCAGTCCATGATGGACAACGAGCGGCTCAAGGCGGACAACCAGAAGCTCACCGCGGCGATGAGCGAGCCGATCGCGATCATCGGCATGGGCTGCCGCTACCCCGGCGGGGTCACGACGCCCTCGGAGCTCTGGGACCTGGTCGCGGGCGGCACCGACGCCATCGGCGAGTTCCCGGCGGACCGGGGCTGGGACACCGCGTCGATCTTCGATACCGCGGGCCGCCCCGGCACGACCTACTCGAAGGAGGGCGGCTTCCTCCACGACGCCGCCGACTTCGAGCCGGAGTTCTTCGGGATCTCCCCGCGCGAAGCCCGCACGCTCGACCCGCAGCAGCGGGTCGTGCTGGAGACGGCGTGGGAGGCCGTGGAACGCGCCGGCATCGTGCCCTCGACGTTGCGCGGCAGCAAGACCGGCGTCTTCGCGGGGGTGATGTACCACGACTACGGCGCCGGGAGCAGCGACGGCAGTCTCATTTCCGGCCGCATCTCCTACACCCTCGGCCTCGAAGGCCCCTCGGTGTCGGTGGACACGGCCTGCTCGTCCTCGCTGGTCGCCCTGCACTGGGCGGCGCAGGCGCTGCGCCGCGGCGAGTGTTCGCTGGCGCTGGCGGGCGGCGTGACCGTGATGGTGACGCCGGACATGTTCGTCTACTTCAGCGAGCAGCAGGGGCTGTCCCCCGACGGCCGGTGCAAGGCGTTCGGCAGCGGCGCCGACGGCGTCGGCTGCTCCGAAGGCGCCGGAATGCTGTTGCTGGAGAAGCTTTCCGACGCGCGGCGCAACGGCCACCACGTGCTGGCCGTGCTGCGCGGCAGCGCGGTCAACTCCGACGGCGCGTCCAGCGGCATCACCGTCCCGAACGGGCCCGCGCAGCAGCGCGTGATCCGCGCGGCGCTGGCCGACGCCGGACTGGAACTGTCCGATGTGGACGCCGTCGAAGCGCACGGCACCGGCACCAAGCTGGGTGACCCGATCGAGGCGCAGGCCCTGATCTCGACCTACGGCAAGGCGGCGACGCCGGAGCGGCCGCTGCACGTCGGGTCGTTCAAGTCGAACGTCGGCCACACGCAGGCGGCCGCCGGAGTCGGCGGCGTGATCAAGATGGTGGAGGCGCTGCGGCGCGGCGTCCTCCCGCGCAGCCTGCACGCCGAGGAGCCCTCGCCGCACGTCGAGTGGTCGGACACGGTCTCGCTGCTCACCGCCGAACGGCCGTGGCCGGAGACCGGGCGGCCGCGCCGCGCCGGCGTGTCGTCGTTCGGCATCAGCGGCACCAACGCGCACGTGATCGTCGAGCAGGGCGACCCGGTAGCGGTCTCCTCCGCCGGCGAAGGTCCGGTGACCTGGCTGCTGTCCGCCAATGACCCGGAGGCCCTGCGGGCGCAGGCGGGCAAGCTCGCCGCTCTGACCGGCGACGCGTCCACTGTGGACATCGGGTATTCGCTGGTGACCACCCGTACCCTCGCCGAGCACCGCGCCGGGGTCGTGGCCGCCGACCGGGCGGGCGCGATCCGGGCGCTCACCGAGTACGCGGCGGGCCGTCCGGCCGGCGTCGTCGACGGGGTGGCGGAGGCGGGGCGCACGGCGTTCCTGTTCACCGGCCAGGGCGCGCAGCGCGCAGGGATGGGCCTGGAGCTGGCGGCCGCGTTCCCGGCGTTCTCCGAGGCCTTCGACCAGGTGGCGGCCGAGCTGGACCAGCACCTGGACGTCCCGCTGAAGACGGTGCTCGGCTCCGAGGAGACCGGGTACACGCAGCCCGCGTTGTTCGCCGTCGAGGTCGCGGTGTTCCGCCTGCTCGAGTCCTGGGGCGTCCGGCCGGACTACCTGCTCGGGCACTCGATCGGCGAGCTGGCCGCGGCGCACGTCGCCGGCGTGCTCTCGCTCGAGGACGCGTGCACGCTGGTGACGGCCCGGGCTCGCTTGATGCAGGCGCTGCCCGCCGGGGGCGCGATGGTCGCCGTGGCGGCCACCGAAGCCGACGTCGTGCCGCTGCTGACCGACGGCGTGTCGATCGCCGCCGTCAACGGCCCGGCGTCCGTGGTGCTCTCCGGGGACGAGGACGCGGTGCTCGCCGTCGCCGAGAAGTTCGAGAAGACTTCGCGGCTGAAGGTTTCGCACGCGTTCCACTCGGCCCTGATGGAGCCGATGCTGGCGGACTTCGCGTTCATCGCCCGGAACCTGACCTACCGCACGCCGGAGATTCCGATCATCTCGACGGTTTCTCCCGACGCCGACCTGACTTCACCGGAGTACTGGGTGAGCCAGGTGCGCGACGCCGTCCGGTTCGCCGACGGGATCCGCACGCTGCTCGACGCGGGCGTCACGACGTTCGTCGAGGTCGGCCCGTCGGCGGTGCTGACCGCGATGGGCCAGACGTGCTTGGGCGCGGACGACCGGGTGACGTTCGTCCCGGTGCTGCGCAAGGACCGGCCCGAAGCCGAATCGGCGGCCGCCGCGGTGGCGGCGCTCTTCGTCAGCGGGGCCACTGTGGACTTCGCGGCGTTCTACGCCGGCGGCTCGGCCGTCGAGCTGCCGACGTACGCCTTCCAGCGCAAGCGTTACTGGCTGGAGAACCCGACCGGCGCCCGCGTCCGCGGAGTCACCGAAGTCGGCCAACTCGACGCCGGGCACCCGCTGCTGGGCGCGGTCGTGACGACCGCCGACACCGGCGGCGTGGTGCTCACGGGGAAGCTCTCGCTGCACGCGCAGCCGTGGCTCGGCGACCACGTCGTGCAGGGGGTCGCGTTGTTCCCCGGGACGGCCTTCGTCGAACTGGCCGTGCGGGCGGGCGACGAGGTGAACTGCGCGAAGGTCGACGAGCTGACCCTCGCGGTGCCGCTGATCCTGCCCGAAGACGGAGCCGTCCCGATCCAGGTGACGGTGGGCGCGGAGGACGAGTCGGGCGCCCGCTCGGTCAACATCTACTCGCGGTCCGGCGAGGCCGGCGAGTGGACGAAGAATGCCAGCGGCAGGCTGTCGCCGTCGGCGGACGCGCCCGCGGCCATCGCGGAGTGGCCCCCGGCCGGGGCCGTCGAGATCGACGTGACCGGTCGCTACGACGAACTCGCCGCCCAGGGCTTCGACTACGGGCCGGTGTTCGCCGGGCTTCGCCGCGTCTGGCGCGACGGGAACACCCTGGCCGCCGAAGTCGTCTTGCCGGACCACGCCGACGGTTCGGCGTTCGGCATGCACCCGGCCCTGCTGGATGCCGCGCTGCACACCATCGGCCTCGCCGGGCTGACGGAGGACAAGCCGGCGTTGCCGTTCGCGTGGACCGGGGTTTCGCTGTACGCCGGTGGGGCATCGAGCCTGCGCGTGCTGCTCTCGTCGGATGTCGAGAACACCGTGTCGCTCACGGCCACCGACCCCACCGGGGCGCCGATGCTGACCGTGGGATCGCTGGCCCTGCGGCCGATCGCCGACGACGCGTTCGCCTCGATCACCCGGCCGTCCGCCGGCGACTCGCTGTTCCGGGTGGAATGGCTTCCCTACACCGGCGATGCCGCGGCCGGCGTCTCGCGCGCGGTGCTCGGCGCGGACCCCTTCGGCCTCGGCGGAGAGTCCTATGTGGACCTTTCCGCCCTGGTCGACGCGGTGCGGGCGGGGACGGCCGTCCCGGACGTGGTGTTCGTGTCGTTCGCGGCGCCCGGGACGACGTCGCCCACGGCGGCGCGCGAGGCCACCCACCGGCTGCTGGCTTTGGTGCGGGCCTGGGTCGGTGAGGAGACGCTGGCCGGTTCGCGGCTGGTCGTGGTCGCCTCCGGCGCCATCGCGACGCATCCCCACGAGGGCATCGGCGACCTGACCCACGCCGCGTTGTGGGGCGTCGTCCGGTCGGCCCAGCTGGAATACCCGGATCGGTTCATGGTGGTCGACGTCGACGTCGACGGCGGCGACCCGGCGCTCGACACGGTGCTCGGGGCGATCCACGCCGGTGAGTCCGGAGCCGCCGTCCGGGACGGGGCGGTGCTGGTGCACCGGCTGGCGAAGTTCGTCCCCGAGAGCCGGCCGCCGTCGCTGAACCCGGCCGGAACCGTGCTGGTCACCGGCGGCACCGGCGCGCTGGGCCGGCTGATCGCGCGGCACCTGGTGACCGCGCACGACGTGCGCCACCTGCTGCTCAGCAGCCGTCGTGGCGAAGCGGCCCCGGGCGCGGCGGAGCTCAAGGCGGAACTGGAGGAGCTGGGCGCTTCGGTTTCGCTGGTGGCCGGCGATCTCGCGGATCGGGCCGCGGCGGCCGCGTTGGTGGCCGGCGTGCCGGCCGAGCACCCGCTGACCGCGGTCGTGCACACGGCCGGCGTCCTGGACGACGGGGTGCTGCTCGCGCTGACCCCGGACCGGATGGACGCGGTGCTGCGGCCGAAGCTGGACGCGGCCTGGCACCTGCACGAGCTGACCGCGGAGCTCGACCTGGCCGCGTTCGTGCTGTTCTCCTCGGTCGCCGGGACGCTCGGTTCGGCCGGGCAGGCGAACTACTCGGCCGGGAACGTGTTCCTCGACGCGCTGGCCCACCACCGCGTCGCGCTCGGGCTGCCGGCGGTGTCGCTGGCGTGGGGCATGTGGTCCGAGGGCGGCATGGCGGATGCGCTCGGGGACACCGACCTGGTCCGGATGTCGCGATCCGGGGTGGGCGGGCTGTCGTTCGCGGACGGGCTCGGGTTGTTCGACGCGACGTTCGGCACCGAGCAGCCGGCCCTGGTGCCGGTACGGCTCGACGAGGCCGGGCTGCGGGCCGAGGCACACCGGTTGCCGGCGATGGTGCGGGGACTGGTGCGCGGTGGCGCGCGGCGGCGGGCGACGGTCACCGACGACTCGTGGGCCCGCATCGTGGCGCTGCCCGCCGGAGAGCGGGAGCGGGCGCTGCTCGACCTGGTGTGCGGCACGGCCGCGGTGGTGCTCGGCCACGATCGCCCGGACGCGATCGACCCCAGGAAGGGGTTCATCGAGCTCGGCTTCGATTCACTGACGGCGATCGAGTTGCGCAACCGGCTGGACGAGGTGTCCGGACGGCGGCTGCCGGCCACCCTGATCTTCGATTATCCGTCCGCCACCGCGGTGGCCGGGTTCCTCGGCGCGGACCTGGCGGATCAACCGTCCGTGGTGGACTCCCGGCTGGCGGCCCTCGAGACCGCGCTGCGGGACACCGCTCTGGATGAGGCCGCACGCGAGAAGCTGGTCACCCGGTTGACCGCCCTGCTGGCTTCGTACACGGCTCCCGACGAGTCCGAGGACATCGAGAGCGCCAGTGCCGAGGACCTCTTCGCGCTCTTGGACGAAGAACTGGACAGCAAGCCGATCTGAGCACGCGGGTCGCCCGCTGCCGTCACGCGAGTCCCACACGGCTACGGCTGTGTGGGACTCGTTGCGTACTTGAGAAGGGTGGTGGCCGCAGTGGGGGGCTTCGCGTGCTCGCGGGATCCACGATCGGATCGGCGGCGTCAGCAGGCCGGTGGCTACCGGCCACCGGCCGAAGTCGAGACCCCTGTACGAGCAGGCGACCTGATCCGGCAGGTCGCCTGAGCCCGGAACCGGAGCGGTTCAGCGGATCACGTCTCGGTGAGAAGGCCGAGGGAGCACAGCGAACCGGCCAGGGCGATCATGTCGTAGCGGATGCCGTCGACGTCCGTCTCCCACAGCGCGGCGAGGACGGCGCTCGCGCCGTCGACATCTCCGTTGTGCTGCTTGAGCGCGATCCACATCGCCGCGGCGACCGGTTCGCACTCCACCTGGCGGCTGGTGCTGGTGCAGATCAGCTCGAGATGCCCGTCGGGAAGCATCCGCTGGGTGACTCCGGGAGCGGTTTGAATGGCCATCATGGCTACCTCCGAGGCGGTGGTCCGGTTCTGTTTCCTTGATGTATCCAGTTTCGCGGACCCGGGCCCGGCGGACCATGGGGGCGGCACCTGAACGGGAGCTGGGGTTTACTCCCCCCTAGCGGCCCACGTTCCGGGTTGCGGGAGAAAGCGCCTCTTCCCGCCAGTCGCGCAAGCGGGCGGCGACGGTGGTCAGCACGCCGTCGAGCTGGGCGTTCAGGTAGAAGTGCCCGCCTGCCAGCACCTCCACCGCGCAGTCGCCGGTGGTGTGGGCCCGCCAGGCGCGGACCTCGGCGAGGTCGACGACGGGGTCGTCGGCGCCCAGCAGCACGTGGATCGGGCAGTCCAGCTCGGGCCCGGGCTCGTGGCGGTAGGTCTCGACGGCGGTGTAGTCCCCGCGGATGGCGGGCAGCACCATGCGCAGCAGCTCGTCGTCACCGAAGACAGCGCTGTCGGCGCTGCCGGTCCCGCTGATCTCGTTGAGGGCGGTGACCAAACCGTCGTCGTCGAGCCGGTGGACGTACTCGGTCCGCGGCACGGACGGTGCCGGGCACGCGGAGGCGAACAGGCCCAGCGGCCGCGAACCCCGGGCCTGGAGCCGGCGCGCGACCTCGTAGGCGAGCGTCGCGCCCATGCTGTGGCCGAACAGCGCGACCGGCCGGTCGAACCACGGCCCGAGGTCGTCGGCGATGACGTCGGCCATCGCCGGGAGTTCGTCGAAGCACCGCTCTCCCCGCCGGTCCTGCCGGCCCGGGTACTGCACGGCGATGACGTCGGCGTCCAGCCCGGCCTCGGTGGCCGCCCGCGAGAACGGGAAGTAAGCGGTCGCCGACCCACCTGCGTGTGGCAGGCACACCAGTCGCACCGCGGCGTCGTCGGCCGCGTGGAATCGCCGGATCCACCGGCTCGATTTCTCGTTCAGGGCAGTCACAATTCAGGAAGTCTCCGGTCCGTTCGCGGGCCCGGCAACCCCTAGCGCGCTGCGACGGTGCGTAGTCAAGTCACCCCTTCGGGTGACTTTAGATCGCGGTTGGCTGGACTTAGGGACGTGCTGCGAATGTCGATAAGGCAGGAAGCGAACCGTCTTCTTCGAGGAGCTTGCGATGGGCGCGATCTGGGGGCAGAACCGCCGAGACGACCCGCACGAGGCCTTGGCGTTCCTCGAGACCTTGTTGATCGGATGTGAGGCCGGCACCGGGGAATCCGTGCTGGTGGGTGGCGGGCCGGCCAGCGGCAAGACGCAGTTGCAGAACCAGGTGGTGGCCAGCGCCAGGGAACTGGGCATCCTCACCCTCACCGCGACCGGTGCCGCCGACGAGCGGGACGTGGCGGGCGGCGTGATCGACCAGCTGCTGGCGAGCCCCGCACTGCCGAGGACGCTGACCGAGGGTCTCGCCGCCGACGGTACCGACGACTGGATCGCCGGGCTGTGCAGCGCGGTGCACCGGCTGGTCCGCGAGCGCGCGGTGCTCGTCGCCGTCGACGACCTCCACCACGTGGACGAAACCTCCGCGCGCCTCCTGCTGCGCCTGCAGCGCCGGACGCGGTCGGCGGGGTTGCTGCTGGTGCTCAACCACGCCGACTCGTGGTACGGGGGCGGTGGGCAGCCGTTCGCGTCGCAGCCGCACCGGCACGTGCAGCTGATGCCGCTTTCCGTGCGGGCCATCGCGGAGCTGGTGGCGGCGGAGGAGCACGACGGGCTGCCTGAGCGGATCCACGAGCTCAGCGGCGGAAACCCGTTGCTCGTCAACGCACTGGTCGACGCCCACCGCGGCAGCGCGGACACCGGCTCGGCGTACTCCGAGGCCGTGCAACGGCTTCTGCACCACTACGACTCCCCGCTGCGCGAAGTGGCGACGGCGATCGCGGTGCTGGACACCGACGTCACCACCGACGCGGTGGCCCTCGTCGCCGGCGTGGATCCGCTCGACGCCGAGACTTCGACCGGCCGGCTCGCGGACACGGGCCTGATCGCCGGTGTCCGGTTCCGGCAGCCGCCGGCCGCGGCCGCCGTGGTGGGTGGGCTGCGCGGGCCCGAGAAGGTGCGGCTGCACGCACGGGCCGCCGAGGTGAAGCACTCGCGCGGGTTGCCCGCCGCCGACGTCGCCCGGCATCTCGTGGCCGCGGGCGAGGCGAACGCCGAGTGGGCCCTGCCGGTGCTGGTGGCGGCGGCGGAAGAAGTGATGCTCGCGGACGACATCGACTTCGCCACCCGCTGCCTGAAGCTCGCCGCGTCGGTGTCGACGGCGCGGTGGGAGCAGCAGATGATCTCGCAGCTGCTCGCCAAGATCACCTGGCGGGTGAACCCGGCCGCCGCCGCGCCGCACCTGCAGTCGCTGCGCGACGCCGGTGACTCGCTGGACCGGACCGACCGGACCGCGCTCGCCCGGCAGTCGCTGTGGTTCGGCGAGCGGGACACGTTCGAGTGCGCGCTCGCGGCGCTCGGAGCCGACATCGAGCCGCTCGACCCGCGCACCGCCGCCGAGTTCAGCCTCGCCGGACACTGGCACTACGGCGTCTCGGCGGCTTCGGGCGAAGCGACCGATCCCTGGCTGCGCACGGCGAACTCGCTGGCCGCGGTGTGGTACACCGGCGGCACCGACGTGACCTCGGCGTGCGCGGAACGGATCCTGCAGAACTGCCGGCTGTCGGACACCTCGCTCGAGGCGCTGTCCACGGCCATCCTCGCGCTGGCCCACGACGACAAGGCCGACCGCGCCGAAGGCTGGTGCACCTCGCTCCGGGAGGAGGCCGGGTACCGCGGCGCGGTGACGTGGAAGGCGATGCTCGACGCGATCGGTGCCGGCCTGGCGCTGCGCCAGGGCGACGTCGCCGGTGCGGCGGAGCGGGCGACGGAAGCGCTGGCCGCGCTGGACGCGCCGAACTGGGGCGTCGCGATCAGCTACCCGCTGGCCACGCTGCTGACCGCGCACACCGCGGCCGGCGCGTTCAAGGCGGCGGCCGCGGTGCTGCGGCGCCCGCTGCCGGACGCGGCGATGACGACGCTGGGCGGCGTCCGGTACCTGCGCGCGCGGGGCCACTTCCACCTGGCGACCAACCGGGGGCTCGCGGCGGTCAGCGACTTCCAGCAGTGCCGGCGGATCCTGCGCGAATGGAACCTCGAGCTGCCGACGATCGCACCGTGGCGCACCGATCTCGCGGAGGCCAACCTGCGGCTGGGCAACCCGGCACTGGCCGTCGACCTGGCCAGGCAGCAGCTCGCGTGCGCCGCACCGACCGACGCCTGCTCGCGTGGCTCCGCCCTGCGGGTGCTGGCGCTGGCCGGCGACGCCGAGGCGCGCCCCGGCCTGCTGACCAGGGCGGCCGAGGTCTTCAAGGACGCCGGTGACCGGCTGGAGCTGGCGAAGACCATGCGCACGCTCAACCAGCTGGGCCAGCACGCGGAACGCTCCGCGGGCCTGGTGAAGCCGGTCCACGTGCCGCGGCAGACCGGCCGGTCGCCGCTGGGCCGGCCGCCGGCGGGGCTGCCGGTCGCGTCCCGGCCCGCGGTCGCGCGCCCGGAGCCGGTTTCGACGGCGGCGTCCTCCGCGCTGAGCGAGGCCGAGCTGCGGGTCGCCGAGCTCGCGGCGGAGGGCCGCACGAACCGGCAGATCGCGGAGACGCTGTACATCACGGTGAGCACGGTCGAACAGCACCTGACCCGCGTGTACCGCAAGCTCGGCGTCGCCGGGCGCGCCGCGCTGGCCTCCGAACTGGCCCCCGCCGAAAACCCTTGAAACCACCTTTGAGGCAGTGGCGGGAATCCACGCTCGCTCAGGGGGGCCAGGCGAACGGTTAGGGGTGGGTGCGCCGTGCTCACCGCTCGTAACGTACCGCGTCAGGTGGGTGCACTGGGCGATGCGGAAAAACCTCCCCGCCGAACCGTTCCCGGGACCTCCCGGCAGCCGCGTCCGGGCGACCTGGCCCCGCACCGCGCCGACGACCACGCGACTCAGGAGAAGGTCTGCATGAACAAGTCCGACGACAAGCTGGTTCAAGCCCTCCGTGCGTCCCTGAAGGAGACCGAGCGTCTTCGCGCGCAGAACAAGAAGCTCAGCGACGTCGGCCACGAGCCGATCGCCATCGTCGGCATGGCCTGCCGTTTTCCCGGCGGCGTGAGCACGCCGGAGGACCTGTGGCGGCTGCTGGCCGACGGCGCGGACGCCAGCGGCGAATTCCCCACCGACCGCGGCTGGGACACCGAGCGGCTCTACGACCCCAGCGGCGAGCGGCCGGGCGCCAGCCGCACCCGGCGCGGTGGGTTCCTCTACGATGCTCCTGAGTTCGACGCCGAGTTCTTCGGGTTCGGCGAGCGCGAGGCAATCACGATGGACCCGCAGCAGCGCCTGCTGCTGGAGACCACCTGGGAGTCCTTCGAGCGGGCCGGGATCCCGCCGGCCTCGGTGAAGGGCAGCCCGGTCGGGGTGTTCACCGGCGTGATGTACCACAACTACCCGGGCCACTACGGTTCCTCCGCGGTGGTTTCCGGCCGGCTCGCCTACGCGTTCGGCCTCGAAGGGCCCACGGTCACCGTGGACACCGCGTGCTCGTCGTCGCTGGTGACGCTGCACATGGCGGTCCAGGCCCTGCGCCAGGGCGAGTGCTCGCTCGCGCTGTCCGGCGGGGTGTCGGTGATGGCCTCCCCGCAGACCTTCGCCGAGTTCAGCGTCGACGACACGCTGTCCGTCGACGGCCGGTGCCGGTCGTTCGCCGAGTCCGCGGACGGCATCGGCTGGGGCGAGGGCGCCGGGATGCTCCTGCTGGAACGGCTTTCGGACGCGCGTCGCCACGGCCACCCGGTGTTCGCGGTCGTCCGCGGCAGCGCGGTCAACCAGAACGGCGCCTCGAACGGGATGATGTCGCCGCGGGGTCCGGCCCAGCAGCGGGTGATCCGCCAGGCGCTGGCCAACGCGCAGGTGACGAGCGATCAGGTCGACCTCGTGGAGGCGCACGGCACGGCGACCCCGCTCGGCGACTCGGTCGAGGCGCAGGCACTGATGGCCACCTACGGGCAGGAACGGCCGGCGGGACGGCCGCTGCGGCTCGGCTCGATCAAGTCGAACCTCGGGCACACCCAGGCGGCGGCTGGTGTCGCCTCGCTGCTCAAGGTCGTGCTCGCGTTGCGCAACGATCTCCTGCCCAAGACGCTGCACGTGGACGAGCCGAACCACCGGGTGGACTGGGCCACCGGCGGCGTCGAACTGCTCACCGAAGCGGTGGCCTGGCCGCGCGATGACCGGCCCCGCCGGGCCGCGGTGTCGGGGTTCGGCATGAGCGGCACCAACGCGCACGTGATCCTCGAGGAAGCGCCGGAGGCGGAAGTCTTGCCGCAGGGGGAAATCCCCGCGCCGGGCCCGATCCCGTGGGCGCTGTCCGGCCGGAGCCCCGAGTCGCTGCGCGCGCAAGCCGCGCGGTTGCTGGCGCACGTTCGCGGCAATCCCGAGCTCGACCCGCTCGACATCGGCTACTCGCTGGCCACCGGCCGGGCGGCGTTCCCGTACCGGGCCGTGGTCACCGGGACCGGCCGCGAGGACTTGCTGCGCGGCCTGGTTGACGTCGCCGCGGGCGAGTCCTCCGCCGAGGTCGTGCACGGAGTGGCCCGCGGTGAGACGTCGACGGCCTTCCTGTTCTCCGGCACCGCGTCACCGCGCGGCGGCCTCGGGCCGGAGCTGAGCGCCGCGTTCCCCGCGTTCGCCGCGGCCCACGAGGAAGCCCGCGCGAAGCTGGCCGAGCACGGCGACGGCGGGAACGGCACGGCGTTCGCCGTCGAGGTGGCGTTGTTCCGGCTGCTGGAATCGTGGGGAATCACCCCGGACTTCGTCACCGGGAACGGGGTCGGCGAGCTGAGCGCCGCCCACGTCTCCGGGGTGTTGTCGCTGCCGGACGCGGCCGCTCTGGTGGCGGCCACCGGCGCCGGGCCCGACGCGCTCCGGAAGATCGCCGAGCGGGTGAGCTACACGGCGCCGGACATTCCGGTGCTGCCGGGCGGCGGCGGCGAGCTGGCGACCGAAGAGGAGCTGTGCTCGCCGGCGTACTGGGTTCGGCGACTCGGCGCGAAGACACGCTTCGCGGACGGGGTCCGTCACCTGGAAGTCCTGGGCGTGAACCGGTTCGTCGAGTTCGGCCCGACGGGCGCGCGGGAAAGCCTGACCGGCACCGCCGTCGTGGTGTCCGCGTCGGGCGACGACCGGCCCGCGGAAACCCTGATCACCATGCTCGGAACGCTGCACACGCACGGAGTCTCGCCGGACTGGCAGGCCTGCTTCGCCGGCCGTGGCGCGCATCCGGCCGACCTGCCCACGTATGCCTTCCAGCGGAAGTGGTACTGGCTGCAGTCGGCCAAGATCTACGGCGACCCGGTTTCCCTCGGCCTCGAACCGGTGGACCACCCGCTGCTGGGTGCGGCCACCGTGCTCGCGGACTCCGAGGGCGTCGTGCTGTCCGGGCGCGTCTCCGTCGGAACCCATCCCTGGCTGGCCGACCACGCCGTGGGCGGCTCGATCCTCTTTCCCGGCACGGGTTTCGTGGAACTCGCGATCCGGGCGGGGGACCGGGTGGGCTGCTCCCGGCTGCGGGAGCTGACCCTGCACGCGCCGCTGGCGCTGCCCGCGGAGGGTGACGTCCGGATCCAGGTGAGCGTCGACGCCCCGGACGAATCGGGGGCGCGCTCGTTCACGATCAGCTCGCGCACCGATGACCTGACCGAGGAAGGGACGTGGACCCGGCACGCCGGTGGCGTGCTGGCCGCCGCGACCGGCGCGACGTCGTTCGCGCCGGCCTCCTGGCCACCCGCCGGGGCCGAGCCGGTCGAACTGACGGGCCTGTACGAGGAAATGGCGGAGCGCGGCCTGGACTACGGGCCGGTGTTCCGTGGCTTGCGGGGCGCGTGGCGCGGTGCGGACGAGATCTTCGCCGAGGTGAGCCTGCCCGAACGAGCCCGAAGGGACGCGGCGGGCTTCGGGCTGCACCCCGCGGTGCTCGACGCGGCGCTGCAGGCGATCGGGCTCGCGGGCGACGGGGAGGGCGTGTCGTTCCCGTACGCCTGGTCCGGGGTGGAGCTGTTCGCCTCGGGCGCCGCGGCGGTGCGGGTGCGGCTGCGGCTCACGGACTCGAACGTCGTCTCGCTGGACCTCGCCGACGTCGCGGGAAAGCCGGTCGCCTCGATCGAATCGCTGACGCTGCGGCAGGTCTCCGAGGAGCAGCTGGCCGCGGTCCGCGGCGCGGCGGCGCCGCGCCGGGAGCCCAGCCGGGCGCCGGAGCCGCTCGCGCGGCGCGCCGCCGGCGCACCGGAGGCGGCCACGCCGGCCGGCGCCGAGGCCGACCCGGACTCCTTGCGGGGCAAGCTGCTCGCGCTGCCCGCCACCGAGCGGCTCAAGGCCGTGCGGGGGGTCGTGCTCGCCAACGTCGCCGCCGTGCTCGGCCAGGACTCGGCGGACCTCATCGACGTCGACCGCGCCTTCAACGATCTCGGCTTCACCTCGCTGCTGGCCGTCGAGCTGCGCAACCAGCTCGGCGCGGCCACCGGGCTGCCCCTGCCGCCCACCCTCGTGTTCGACTTCCCGACCGCGGCGGAGCTGGCCGAGCACCTGTACCAGGCGCTGGTCGGCGAGCTGGGCGCCAAGCACGAGACGGTCGCGCCGACCACCGTGGCCGGCGACGAGCCGATCGCGATCATCGGGATGGCCTGCCGGTACCCGGGGGAGGTCGGCACCCCGGAGGAGCTGTGGCAGCTCGCGGCCTCCGGCGGCGACGGGATCTCGCCCTTCCCCGACAACCGGTCCTGGGACATGGACTACTGGCTCGGCCTGGTCGAGGCGAGCGGGCGGCAGCCCCAAGGCGGGTTCGTGCACGACATCACCGACTTCGACGCGGCCTTCTTCGGGATCAGCCCCAACGAGGCGGCGATGATCGAACCGCAGCAGCGGATGCTGATGGAGACCTGCTGGGAGGCGCTGGAGCGGGCCGGGATCGACCCGGCTTCGCTCAAGGGCAGCGACACCGGTGTGTTCGCCGGGGTCATGCAGTCGGACTACGACCCGGGGCCGGCCGGCAGCATGGAGACCAACGGCCTGTTCCGCAGCACCGGGGTGCTCGGCAGCGTGGTGTCCGGCCGGGTGTCCTACGCGCTCGGCCTGGAGGGGCCGGCGGTCTCGATCGACACGGCCTGCTCGTCCTCCCTGGTGGCCCTGCACACGGCGAGCCAGGCGCTGAACCAGGGCGACTGCTCGCTCGCGCTGATCGGTGGCGTTTCGGCCCTCACCTCGCCGAGCCCGTTCGCCCACTTCGATTCCGGCGGCACCGCCGCCGACGGCCGGTCCAAGTCGTTCTCCGCGGCCGCGGACGGCATCGGCTGGTCCGAAGGCGTCGGTGTCCTCGTGGTCGCGAGGCTTTCGGACGCTTTGCGCGACGGCCGTGAGGTCCTCGCCGTGATCCGGTCGAGCGCGGTGGGCCAGGACGGCGCGTCCAACGGGCTGACCGCACCGAGCGGTCCCTCGCAGGAACGCGTGATCCGCCGGGCCCTTGCCCTCGCCGGGCTGAAACCGTCCGATGTGGACGCGGTGGAGGCGTCCGCGACCGGTTCGACCTTGGGCGACCCGATCGAGGCGCGCGCGCTGCTGTCCGTCTACGGGCAGGACCGGCCGGCGGACCGGCCGCTGTGGCTGGGCTCGGTCAAGTCGAACATCGGGCACAGCCAGGCCGCCTCGGGCGTCGCCGGCATCATCAAGATGGTGATGGCGCTGCGGCACGAGCAGCTGCCGATGACCCGGTTCGCGGAGAACCCGTCCCAGCAGATCGACTGGTCGGCGGGGCAGGTCAGGCTGCTGGCGGAGACCATGCCGTGGCCGGACGCCGGACGTCCGCGCCGCGCCGGTGTCTCCTCGTTCGGCTACAGCGGGACCAACGCGCACGTGATCATCGAACAGGCGCCCGCGCAGGAGAAGGAGGAGCCCGCCACGCCCGAGCGGAACGGGCTGCTGCCGCCGCTGCTGCTGTCCGCGCGCAGCCGGGAAGCCGTGCCGCTGCAGGCACAGCGATTGCTGTCCCGGCTGACCACCGCCGGCGAACCCGACCCGCAGGACCTCGCGTACTCGCTGGCCACCTTCCGGGCCCCCGCTTCGCACCGCGCGGCCGTGGTCGGCGAGGACCGGCAGGAGCTGCTCGCGGGGCTCGCCGCGCTGGCGAAGGACGAGCCCGCCGCCACGGTGCTGCGCGGCAGCGTCCGGGCGGGCGCGAAGACGGCGTTCCTGTTCTCCGGCCACGCCGCCGTCCGCCCCGGTAGCGGAAAGGACCTCTGCGCGGCCTTCCCCGCGTTCGCCCGGGAATTCACCGACGTGAGCGAGAAGTTCGGGGCGTACCTGGACCGGCCGCTGCCGGCCGTGCTGTTCGCCGAGGAGCGCTCGGTCGACGCGCAGCTGCTCGAACGGACGACGTTCACGCACGCGGCGCTGTTCACCGTGCAGGTCGCCCTGTTCCGGCTGCTCGAGTTCTGGGGACAGCGGCCGGACCACGTGCTCGGCCACGCCGGCGGCGAGGTGGCCGCCGCGCACGTGGCCGGCGTGCTGTCGCTGCCGGACGCGGTCAAACTGGTCGCCACCCGCGCACAGCTGCTGGAGGAGATGACCGGCGGCGCGATGGTCGCGATCGCGGCGAGCGAGGCGGAAGTCCGCCCGCTGCTGACCGGCCGGGTGGCGATCGCCGAGGTCAACGGGCCGGACTCCGTCGTTCTTTCCGGCGACGAGAAGCCGGTGCTCGAGATCGCCGCCCACTGGGCGGAGCAGGGACGCGAGACCCGGCGGCTGCCCGCGGCGCAGGCCGCGCATTCGCCGCGGATGGACGAGGTCCTGGAGGAGCTGGCCGAGATCGCCGCGGAGCTGTCGTACGGTGCCGCGCGCGTTCCGGTGGTCTCCACGGTCACCGGCGCCCCGGCCGGGGACGAGCTGGCCGAGCCCGGGCACTGGACGGCCACCCTGCGGCAGCCGGTCCGCTTCCTCGACGCGGTCCGCAGCCTCGAGGCGGCGGGGGTGAACCGGTTCGTGGACCTCGGTCCCGGCGGTGAGCTCGCGGCGAACGTGCGGTCCTGCCTGACCGGGCCGGGCGAGGACGTCACCGAACTGTCCGTGCTGCCCGGCGATCGCGCCGAGACCACCGCGGTGCTGCGGGCGGCCGGACAGTTGCACGTGGACGGTCTCAGCCTCGACGGCACGCGGCTGTTCGCCGGCCGGGAGGCGCGGCGGGTGCCGGTGCCGCCGTATGCGTTCCACCGCAAGCGGTACTGGCCGGACCTGGACATGGAGGCGATCCGGGCGAGCGGCGATCTGGCCACCACCGGGCTCGAATCGACCGGGCACCCGCTCGTCGGCGCGGCGATGTGGCTGGCGGACTCGGACGGCATCGTGCTCAGCGGCCGGCTCTCGGTCGCCACGCTCCCCTGGCTGGCCGAGCACACCGTGCACGGCGAGGTCCTGGTGCCCGGCGCGGCGTTCGTCGAGATCGCCATCCGCGCCGGCGACGAAGCGGGCTGCTCCCGGATCGAGGAACTGACCGTGCACGCGCCGCTCGTGCTCCCGGAGCGCGGAAAGGTGCAGGTGCAGGCCGTGGTCGGCGCGCGGGACGAGGCCGACGCCAGGTCGCTGACCGTGTATGCGCGCCCGGACGACCCGATCGCCGTGTGGACCCGGCACGCGAGCGGGCTGCTGGCCGGCAGCGGGCAGGTCAAGCCGGAGGGACTCGAGGAGTGGCCGCCCGCCGAGGCCGAACCGCTGGCGATGAACGGCCGGTACGAGGCCCTGGCGGGCGTGGGGCTCGGCTACGGCCCGGCGTTCCAGGGCCTGCGCGCGGGCTGGCGCCGGGGTGACGAGGTGTTCGCCGAGGTGAGCCTCGGTCAGGAGGCGAGCGGGCAAGCCGACCAGTTCGGCCTGCACCCGGCCGCGCTGGACGCCGCGGTCCAGGCGTTCGGCCTGCGTCCCGGCGGTGAGCCGGGTCTCCCGGTCGCCTGGACGGGCGTCGAGCTGCACGCCACCGCGGCGTCGAAGCTGCGGGTGCGGATGACCCCGGCCGGCGAGGACTCGGTCGCGGTGACGCTGGCCGATCAGGCGGGCAAGCCGGTGGCCTCGATCGACGCCGTGACGGTGCGCCCCGTCGCCGAGGTGCGGGGAACCCTCGGCGCGCCCGCGCAAACCACCAAGGCCGCACCGGGTGCGCCGGCGCCGGCGCGTCGCACGGCGAGCCCGGCCGTCGGGGCCGACCCGAGCGCGCTGCGCAAGCGGCTGGCCGGGCAGAACCAGGCCCAGCGGGAGAAGATCCTCCTGCGGGTCGTGCTCGAGCACACCGCGGCCGTGCTCGGCTACGCGGACCCCGACGCGGTCGACCCGACCCGGCACTTCCTCGAATCGGGCTTCGACTCGGTGAGCGCGGTGGGGCTGCGCAACAGCCTCAACGCGGCCACCGGGCTGAACGTGGCCCAGACGGCCATCTTCGACCACCAGAACCCGGTGGCGCTGACCGCGCACTTGCTGACCGAACTGGCCGGGGTGTCCGGCGCCTCGCCGGCGGATTCGGCGTCCGACGGGCTGAAGCAGCTGTTCACCGAGGCCGTCCGCTCGGGACAGACGGAGGAAGGGCTCGGCCTGCTGAGCGCGGCGGCCAGGTTGCGCCCGGCCTTCCGGTCGGCGGCCGACATCGACCAGTTGCCGTCACCGGTCCGGATGGCCGAGGGAGCGGCGCAGCCGCACCTGTTCTGCCTGTCGACGCCGGCGGCGATGGGCGGCGCGTACCAGTACGCGCGGTTCGCCGCGCACTTCCGCGGCGTGCGCACGCTGTCCGCGGTGCCGATGCCGGGGTTCCTGGCGAGCGAGCGGCTGCCGGAATCGGCCGAGGCCATCGTGGACGTGCTCACCGAGAGCATCCGCAAGGCCGTCGGCGACGAGCCGTTCGCGTTGCTGGGTTACTCCTCGGCGGGGATCTTCGCGCACGCCGTGGCAGGCCGGCTGGAGGAGTCGGGTACCGGCCCGGCCGCGGTCGTCCTGCTGGACACCTACGCCGCCGGTGGCGAGGACATGCAGCGCAGCGATCAGGAGGAGCGGGACGAGGCCACCCTCGGCCTGGTCTCGGGGCTGCTCGAAAACGAGGAGCGGTACGGGCCGTACGACCGGACCAAGCTCACCGCGCTCGCCCGGTACCTGGACATCCTCCCCGACGTCACCCTGCCCGAGATCGCGGCACCGAGCCTGCTGGTGCGGCCGCAGGACCGGTTCGGCGGAGGTGCTGCGGGGGAGTCGGAGGCCTGGCGAACGGCGTGGAGCCTCGCCGACAAGACCGCGACGGTCCCCGGCGACCACTTCAGCCTGGTCGAGGACAGCTCGGCGACCACGGCGCAAGCGGTCGAGGAGTGGCTCGGCTCGTGAGTTCCGCGCCCGGTCCGCACCGCGAACTCCGCGGTGCGGACCGGCGCAGCGCCGGCCGCGGCGCGGATCGACCCGGGTGAGCACCGACGGGACGATCCGCGCCGCGGCCGGCGTTTTTCCCTCGGCGGAAGGAGCCTGCTCGCCGCGGGAGGCATCGATTTCGTGCTGTGGCATCGGCGGAGACGACGACCGGCCCGGCGATCAGTCCACAGTGGATGATTCGGTGGCCTTCGCCGAGCCGGGGACATCGAGCCTCGCGAGCCGGCGTTCGAAACCGGGGTTCCGGCCGGCGTGCACCTCTTCGATTCCGTTCCGTGTAAACGCCGATGGCCGCCGACCGCACCTGCGGTCGGCGGCCATCGAAGGCTGCCCGCTTTCCTCGAACGGATCAGGAACCGCGGCGGTCGGCGACGACCGCGGTGATGATGTCGTCCAGGGTGCGCGTGGGGGCGAAACCGATCTGCCGGTTGGCGCGGGTGCAGTCGGGGATGCGGCGCTGCATGTCCTCGTAGCCGTCGCCGTAAGCCTCCTCGTACGGAACCTTCGCGATGGTGCTCGCGGAGCCCGTCGCGGTGATCACGCGCTCCGCGAGCTGCGAGATCGTCGTCTGCTCGTTGCTGCCGAGGTTGAACACCTTGCCGTAGGCCGATTCGTCGGACAGCAGGGTCACCAGGGCGGGCACGACGTCGTGGACGTGGCAGAAGCAGCGCGTCTGCTGACCGTCGCCGAACACCGTGATCGGCTCGCCCGCCAGCGCCTGCTTCACGAAGCGCGGGATCACCATGCCGTAGCGGCCGGTCTGGCGGGGGCCGACCGTGTTGAACGGGCGGACGATCACCGTGCGCAGGCCGTGCTCGACCGCGTACAGGTGGGCGAACGTCTCGTCCAGTGCCTTGGCTTCGGCGTAGGACCAGCGGTTCTTCAGCGGCGAGCCGATGATCCGGTCGGCGTCCTCGGTGAGGCCGTCGGCGGTGTTCTTGCCGTAGATCTCGCTGGTGGAGGCGACCAGGATCGGCACGTCGTGCTGCAGCGCCGCGTCCAGCATGGTCTCGGTGCCGTGCAGGTTGGTGCGGAGACTCTCCATCGTCTTGTCGAGGATGGTGAAGACGCCGACCGCGGCCGCGAGGTGGAAGATCGCGTCGATGCCGGCCATGCACGCCTCGACGGCCGAGGGGTCGGTCACCGAGCCGCGCACGAACCGGAAGCCCGGGTTGTCCCGGACCCCGGTGAGGTTGTCGAGCGTGCCGGTGCTGAGGTTGTCGAGGGCGACGACCTCGTGGCCCCGCTGCAGGAGGTGCTCGGTCAGGTGGGAGCCGATGAACCCGGCACCGCCGGTGATCAGGTATCGCACGTCGGATCCTCTCAGTGTTGTCTGGAGCTGCGCCCCAGGCCGGGGGCTCCGCCACCCGGAACCCCCGAAGGGCATCAGTTCGCGAAGAGCGCGGTGTCGAAGCGGTAGGTGGCGTCGATGACGGCCGGGCACTGCCCGAGCCAGTCGTAACCGTGGTCGGGGTGGACGGTGTGGATCAGCGCGACGTCCCAGTCGCCGCCGTCCGGCTCGACGACGTTGTCGAGCTGGCCGCCCGTGACGCGGATCGTCGACACGAGCGGGTCGTGGTAGCCGACCTTCGCGCCCTTGGCCGCCAGCAGGTCGATGATGTCCAGCGCGGACGAGGACCGGACGTCCTGGACGCCGGGCTTGTACGTCACGCCGACCACCAGGACGCGGGTGCCCGACAGGCCCTTCCCGTTGCGGGACAGGGTGCTGACGACGCGGTCGACGACCTGCTTGGGACGTTCGGCGATGGCGTGCATGGCCTGCGTGACGAGCGGCGCGTTCTGCTGCGTCGCGCGCAGCTGCCAGAGCAGGTAGTGCGGGTCGCACGGGATGCAGTGGCCGCCGACGCCGGGGCCGGGGTGGAACGCCATGAAGCCGTACGGCTTGCTCGCGGCCGCGTCGATGACCTCGATCGGATCGATCGAGAAGCCGTCGCTGATCTCCGCGAACTCGTTGGCCAGCGCGATGTTCACCGCGCGGAAGGTGTTCTCGTAGAGCTTCGTCAGCTCGGCGACCTCGGCCGAGCTGACGCAGTGCACCGCCGGGGTCAGCAGGTTGATCACGCGCTGCGCCATCGCGGTGCACGCCGGCGTCACGCCGCCCAGGACCCGCGGCGTCTCCTGCTGCGTGTGGGTGACGTTGCCGGGGTCGATGCGCTCGGGGCTGGACGCGACGAAGATGTCCCGGCCGATCTTGAAGCCCTTGGCGACCAACGGCTTCACCAGCAGGCGCCCGGCGGTGCCGACGTAGCTGGTGGAGGTGAGGATCAGCGTCTGGCCGGTCCGGGCGTGCGCGATCAGCGCCGTGCAGGCGCTCTCCAGCGGGCCGAGGTCGGGCATCAGGTACTCGTCCAGCCCGGTCGGCACGCACACCAGCACCGCGTCGGCCTCGCCCATTCGCGCCAGGTCGGCGGTGAGCTGGAAGTCCTCCTGGTGCACGGCTTTCTCGAGCCGGCGGTGGTCGGCTTCGATCAGGTCGACCTCGCCGGAGCGGATCGCGTCGAGGCGGTTCTGCGAAAGGTCGATGCCGATGATCCCGACACCGCTCTCGTGCAGGCCGAGCGCGGTCGGCAAGCCGACGTACCCCATCCCGATCACCGCGACGGAGGTCAGTTCGTTCAGCTCGGCCAGCATTGCGTATTCAGCGACAGTACTCGTCATTGCGGTTCACCCGTCTCTTGCACGGTGGAAGGTGGTGAGGGGCGGTGTCAGTGCACGACCCGGACGATTTCGAAGGCTTCGGCGAATTCGGTGGAGATCTGCGAGCCGCGGTACTCGGCCAGGGCGCGGACGCCCCGCTCGCTGCGCGGGTGGGGCCACGGCTCGAGTTCCTTGCCGTACGCGCGCAGCGCTTCGATCTTGCGCTCGACGTGCGTCTCCTCGAGGCGCTGCCAGCAGTTGGGGCGGAAGGTGACCGGCAGCCCGGACGCCTCGCCGACGTCGGTCGCGGACCGGATCTCGAAGGTCCGCACCTCCTGCACGCTGCCCTTGCCCGGCCGGCCCGCCACCCGGGCGGCGCGGCTGACCAGCGAGTGGTCGGTGCTGAGGTCGCACATGCTCGTGGTGAGGATCGTGTCGGGCTCGAAGTCCCGGACCTCGTTCTCCACCACCCGGTTGAGCTCGAGGTGGCTGACGGTGTCGAGGCGGTTGTCGCCGAACTCGTTGATGCGCACGCGTTCGATGCCCAGCGTCTTCGCGGCCAGCTCGATCGCGGCGGTGCGGTTGACGACCCCGGCGCCGTTCGCCGACCGCGAGCCGTCGTCGTTGGTGAGGATGCAGAGCGCGATCGTCACGCCCTCGTCGGCGAGCCGCGCGATGGTGCCGCCCGCGCCGAGCGTCTCGTCGTCGCCGTGCGCTCCCACGACCAGGAGCTTGCCTATTTTTCTGTGCATACCGATCCCCAGCCTTAGTCCAATGGGCGAGCCATTCCCGTACCGGCCATCGCCGAACACGGCACAACGCAGGTGAATAGTTTTTCGGACGTGCCGGAAATCTGTCATCCGCGGCCGACGACCGACAACCCCTAAAGACCGTCTAAAGCGGACCTTGGCCGCCGCGCGCCGCCCGGCGTAGGGGCAGGATTCTCCGCGCGGTTACGGGTGGTTAGGGGTGGGTGGGCCCGGCACGCGCTCGTATCGTGGTGATCAACGGACGAGCCGGCCGGCGCGCACCTTCGGCCGGTCGCCGCGTGAAGTGAACTACGCCGGCCGTGCCGAGGACGTCGTTGTCGTTCCGGTGCTGGGTGCCGGCGCCGAAACCACCGCGAAGGCGGTCAATGCCCGGCTTGAGATTTTTCGACGAGGGCGGCGATGCCGTCCAGGACGCGGTCCAGGCCGAAGTCGACGTCCGCGCCCGCCGGGTACTCCTGCCGGGTCGCGAGGGCGGCCAGGCGGGGGTAGCCGCGGTCGGCGAGCAGGGGCTGGAGGAACGCGCGGACGCCGTCGGCGTGCGCGGGGAAGCTGGCGGAGTCCGGTTCGGCGCGGGCGCGGAGGCGTTCGGCCGTCCCGCGGACGAAGTCCGCCACCAGCCTCGCGCAACCGAGAGCGTCCGCATCGGACAGACCGGCGGCGGACAGCGCCGCCAGCAGGGTTTCCGTCCAGCGCAACAGGTGCGGGGTGACCGCGTCGCCGCGGGCGGGGACGTCCAGCAGCCACGGGCGGGCGCGGTAGCGGTCCAGCGCGGCGTGGGTCCAGGCCCGCGCGGTGGCCCGCCAACCCGGGTCGGCCGGCGACTCCGGTGGCGGCCCGAACCCGGCGTCCGCCAGGAGGACCAGCAGTTCGTCCTTCGAGCCGAGGTAGCGGTACAGCGCGTTGGTGGTCAGCCCGAGCGAGGCGGCGATGTTCGGCAGCGACGCGCCCGCCAGCCCGTCGGCGTCGGCGAGTTCGACGGCGGCGGCGACGATCTGCGCCACGGTGTGCGAGGGCTTGGGCCCACGGCGGGGGCGCGGCGCGGTGACCCAGGCGGGCGCCAGCCCGGGAGGCAGTTCCCGGAGGTCGGCAGGATCGTGCTCGATGGTCATCTTTCGCTCCGCGGTGTCCTTCGAGTAAACTGTGCAAGCCCTACACTAATCAAGCTGAGAGGCTGGGGTAAATGGTCGTGGCGGCATCCAGGCCGGCCCGAGAGCGCGCCCTGGCCGACGGCTCACGGCTCGCCTTCCTCGAAAAGGCGGGTCACCGGCGCCCTGCGGGAGCGATCGCGCGCGAGGTGCGACGAGTGGGAGGCGAGTGCGCGTGAGCGCGACCAACCGGTTCGCGGGCCGGGTCACCGAGCTGGACCGGAAGCTGGCGGCCACCGAGATCGAGCACGCCCGCTCGGAAGGCGAGTACGACGTCTCCGAGGCGGCGCGGCGGCTGGCGCTGGCGCAGACCGCGACCACGCACGCCGCGCTGCGCGTCGCGGTCGCCGGGCGGCCCGACGACGTGATCCCCCCGGCGCTCGAGGCCGCGCCGCGGATCGCGGCCGCGCTGTGGCTGCTCGTCAGCGTCGTCCACGTCGTCATCTGGCTGATGATCGGCGTGATCAGCGGCGATTGGGACCTGTGGCCGCTCTGGGTGCTGTTCGGCGGCGGGGTGCTGGCGGGCGGCGTGTGGGCCGCCCGCGAGTGGGACCGCCGCCTGCGCTCGGTGTCCCGGGTGGGCGAATAGGGCCGGGGTGGTCGGGATGGCCGGTCGCTGTTAAACTGTGTAAGCCATGCACAGTTATCTTGCCAACCCGATGTGGGGGACCTCATGCCGGAGAGTATCGACGAAACCCGGTCCTCGAGGGGCCTGGCCCGCTGGATCGTCACGATCGTGTGGGCGGTGGTCGGCGGTGCCCAGTTCGTGATCTGGCTGCTCATGTGCCTGATCACCATGTCCTTCAAGGCGCCGTTCTGGCTGTGGACGATCGGCATCGGCGGGGTCCTGCTGCTGCTCTGGTGGTTCCTCGACCCGGCGCGGCGCACCAGGGAGGGATCGGCGTGAACGACCTGCCCGCCACGACCTCCGTCGAGTCCCCCGTCCGGCTGGACTCGGTGCACAAGACCTACGGCTCCGGTGACAGCGCGGTGGAAGCGCTTGCCGGGGTGTCCGTCGGCTTCCCCGCCGGCACCTTCACCGCGGTGATGGGCCCGTCGGGGTCCGGCAAGAGCACGCTGCTGCACTGCGCGGCGGGCCTGGACGAGCCGACCTCCGGCAGCGTCCGGCTGGCCGGCACCGACCTGAAGGGCAAGAGCGAGACCCAGCTGACGGTGCTGCGCCGCGAGCACGTCGCGTTCGTCTTCCAGTCGTTCAACCTGATGCCCGCGCTGAACGTCGAGCAGAACGTCACCCTGCCGACGCTGCTGGCCGGCCGCGAGCCGGACCAGGCGTGGGTGAAGGAGGTGATCGCGCGCGTCGGGCTTTCGCAGCGCGTGAAGCACCGCCCCGGTGAGCTCTCCGGCGGCCAGCAGCAGCGCGTCGCCATCGCCCGCGCGCTCGCGGCCCGGCCCGCGGTGGTGTTCGCCGACGAACCGACCGGCGCGCTCGACACGAACACCGCGCTCGAAGTCCTGAACCTGATGCGCGAACTGGTGCGAGCGGGGCAGACCATCGTGATGGTCACGCACGACCCGGTGGCGGCGTCCTTCGCGGACAACGTGCTGTTCCTGGTGGACGGCCGGATCGTCACCCAGCTGGCGTCCCCGGGCGTGGAGGCCGTCGCCTCGATGCTGGCGCAGCTGGGGGCCCAGGCCAAGGCACGGAGGCAGCCGTGAGTTCGCGGGGGGTGGTGCTCAACCTGGCGCTGGCCAGCCTGCGGTTCCGCGTGGCGGCGTCGCTCGCGTCCTTCGTCGCGATCCTGATCGGCTGCGGGCTGCTGATCGCGTGCGCCGGGCTGTTCGAGACGGCCCTCGTGCTGGAGGCGAAGCCGCAGCGGCTCGCGTCGGCGCCGGTCGTGGTCGGCGGGTCGTCGGGGTTCAAGCTGCCCGACGAAGAGTCGGAGGTGGTCCCGTACGCCGAGCGCGCCGGGCTGCCCGAGGACCAAGTCGCCAAGATCGCCGCCGTAGGGGGCGTGGGGCGCGCGGTGCCGGACGTCTCGTTCCCCGCTTTGCTCCTGCGCGACGGCTCGCCGCAGGCTTCCGACGCGCCGGTGCTTTCGGGGCACGGCTGGGACTCCGCCGCACTCGGCGGCTACACGGTGCGCGAGGGCGCGGAGCCCACGGCGCCGGGCCAGGTCGTGCTCGACTCGGCCACGGCGAGCGCGGCCGGTGTCGCGGCCGGCGCGAACGTGGATCTGGTGGTGGACGGCAAGCGGCAGTCCTTCACCGTGACCGGGACCGCCGAGCCCGGCCAGGCCGTGCGGGCGCCCGCGTACTTCTTCTCGGCCGCCGACACGCAGCGGTTCGCCACCCATCCGGGGCGCGTCGACCTGGTCGGCGTGTTCCCCGCCGACGGCGTGGACGCGGGTGAGCTGGCCGCGCGCATCGCCGGCGACGTCGCCGGTACCAGCGTGCTGACCGGCGACGACCGCGGTTCGGCCGAGTTCCTCGGCGTGGACTCCAGCCGGCTCCCGCTCATCCTGCTGGCCTCGGTGTTCGGCGGCATGGTGCTGGTGGTCATGGCGCTGGTCGTCTCCGCGACGATCGGCCTGACCGTGCGGCAGCGGCAGCAGGAGATCGCGCTGCTGCGGGCCACCGGCGCGACGCCGAAGCAGGTGCACCGGATGGTCGTCGCCGAAACCATGGCCGTCGGGGCGATCGCCGCGGTGTGCGGCGCGTTCCTCGGCAGCCTGATCGGCGACCGGATCTTCGCCACCAGCGTGTCGATCGGCATGGTGCCGGAGGATCTGGTGTTCGCCCAGGACTACATCGCGTTCGGCGCGGGCGTGGTCGTCACGCTCGCGATCACCTTCGCCGCCGCGTGGTTCGCCGCGCTGGCCGCGTCGCGGGCCCGGCCGATCCAGGCCATGGCCGAGGCCGCGATCCCGAGCGCGAAGGTGAACCCGTTGCGCCGCACGGGTGCGCTGGTGTTCGCCGCCGTGACCGTGCTGCTGGCGGCCACCACGGTCTTCATGCCGGCCGACTCGGCCGCGGCGATCGGCGGCCCGGCACTGCTCACCGGCGCCATCGCGGTGGCGCTGATCGGCCCGGAGATCATGACCTACGTCGCCGACCGCTTCGGCCCGCTCATCCGGCGGATCGCGGGCCGGGGCGCCACCCTGGCCGTGATCAATTCCCGGACCCGCGCGGTGGCGTTCGCCGCGGCGCTCACCCCGATCACGCTCGCCACCGCGGTCGCGCTCGGCAACGTCTATTCGGAGACCACGGCGCAGCGCGCCCAGGTGTCGTCGTACGCCGGCCAGCTGGTCGCCGACGCGGTGGTCAGCTCGGACACCGGCGGCGTTTCCCCGGACGAGCTGGCCGCGATCCGGAGCACGCCGGGCGTCGGCACCGCGTCCCCGCTCGTCACCAGCTCCGGCTGGATCGAGCAGCCCTACGACGGCAACGGCAGCGACCCGCTGCGCCTGTTCGGTGTCGCCGCCGAAGACCAGGGCGGCTCGGTGCTCGCCACCGGGGTCACGCAGGGGTCGCTCAAGAACCTCAGTGGCGACGCGGTCGCCCTGCCCGAGGAGGTCGCCGGTGACCTGGACATCAAGCTCGGCGACCGGATCACCATGCGGCTCGGCGACGGGGCCGCGGTGGCGGTGAACGTGGTCGCGCTGCTCGACAGCCCGTCGAGCTATCCCGGCATGGTGCTGCCCGCCGACCTGCTCGCGGCGCACACCACCGCCGGCCTGCCGCCCCAGGTGCTGCTGAAGGCCGCCGGCGGGCAGGACGTGGACGCCCTGCTGTCCGCGCTCACCGAGCGGCTGCGGACCTTCCCGGGAACCACCGTCGGCGATGACGAGGCGCTGACGCGGAGCTTCCAGGCGGGCGCGGACGTCGAGGCGCTGATCAACTACCTGCTGGCCGTGCTCGCCATCGCCTACGCGGCGATCGCGGCGGTGAACACGCTCGCCGTGGCCGTGCTCGGCCGCCGCCGGGAGTTCGGCGTGCAGCGGCTCGCCGGCGCCGATCGCGGCCAGGTCCGGCGGATGCTGTTCATCGAGGGCGGCATCGTCGCGGTGGTCGGGCTGGTGCTCGGCATCGTCATCTCGCTGTGCACCGTGCTGCCGATGGCGATCACGACCGGGGAGATCATCCCGTCCGGTCCGGTCTGGGTGTTCCTCGCGGTGGTGGTCGCGGTGTTCCTGATCGTCTGGCCGGTCACCGCGCTCGCCGCGCGGCTCGCCATGCGCCGCAAGCCGATCGAGGCGGTGACCCTGCCCGGGCAATGAGCGATAGGGGTATGGGGGCGCCTCCGGCGTGGATAGTGTCGAATCAAACTATCCGCGCCGGGGGTGCCCCGGCTCCATTTCCTGGAGTGGATTCCATGCGCGTGCTCATGGCCGCCCCGTCGTCGCCCGCCCGGCTGCACAATCTCGCGCCCCTCGCGTGGGCATTGCGGACCGCGGGCCATGACGTGAAAATCGCCGGCCGCCCGTCGTTCGTCGAAGAGATCCTCCGCACCAGTTGTGTGGCGGTCGAATTGGAAAGCGGTGACGAAGCCGCGCTCGCCGAATCCGCGGCCCTGGCCGAATTCGCCGAGCTGTGGCGGCCCCAGGTCGTGGTCTCCGACGCCCGCGCACCGGCGGGAACGGCCGCCGCGCGGGCGGTCGGGGCCGTCGCCGTCCGGGTGCTCGGCGCGCTGGACGAGCCGGACCCGGGGGACGCGGACATCACCTTGGACACCGTGCCCCCGTCGTTGCGGGCCGAGGGCGGCCCGGCCCGCGCGGTCCGGCACGTGCCCTACTTCGGTCCGGTAGTGGTGCCGAACTGGTTGCGCCGCAAGGCGAGGCGCGACCGCGTGCTGCTGTCGCTCACCGACGAGACGATGTTCGGCCCGGTGTTCGACGCGGTCGCGGAAGCGGACTTCGAACTGGTGTGCGCGGCCGAAGCGGCCCGCGTCCCGGCCGGGGTCACGATGCCGGCCAACGTCCGGCTCGTCGACTCCGCACCCCCGGCCGCGCTGCTGCCGACGTGTGCCGCGGTCATCCACGACGGCGACGCGGCACTCGCGCTCGCGGCGGCGGCGCACGGCCTGCCCCAGCTTTCCCTGGCCGGGTCGGGGATCGCCGCGCGGATCGCGGCGACCGGCACCGGACGGACCGGCTCCGTCGAAGGAGTCCGCGCGCTGACGGCCGATGAAGAGCTGCGCCGCGCCGCGAATGCCGTGCGTGAGGAGATCTCCGCGCTGCCCGCCCCGCGCACCGTCGTGGCCGAACTGATCCGCTGATTGCGGGGGCGTCCCGGCCCGGTTAGGGGTGGAGCGGGCGAAAACATCTGGGTAGCGTTTTCCGGGGAATCACCTGGAAATTCGCGGGCAACTTACCGAGGCGGTCGATTACGTGAGTGCCATTTTCTGCTCCGCTGGTGCCGGAACGGGGGTAATGACGTGAGCACGGAAGAAGAAGGCAAGCTGCTCGGTTACCTCAAGCGCGCGACGACCGAACTGCGCGAGGCGAAGCGGGCCCTGCGCGATGCGCGGCAGGCCGACGCCGAGCCGATCGCGATCGTCGGCATGGACTGCCGGTACCCCGGTGGGGTCGCCTCCCCGGAGGACCTGTGGGAGCTGGTGGCGTCCGGCACCGACGCGATCGGACCGTTCCCGGCCGACCGCGGCTGGCCGCTGGAGGCGCTCTACGACCCGGCGGGCGAGCGTCCCGGCACCACGAACACCCGCGAGGCGGGCTTCCTCTACGACGCCGCCGAGTTCGACCCGGAGTTCTTCGGCATCTCGCCGCGCGAGGCGCGCGCGATGGACGCCCAGCAGCGGCTGCTGCTGCAGACCTCGTGGACCGCGCTGGAGCGGGCCGGCATCGTGCCGGAGACGTTGCGCGGCAGCAGCACCGGCGTGTTCGCCGGGGTGATGTACCACGACTACGCCGGCCACGCGGCGGCCGGCAGCGTCGTCTCCGGCCGGGTCGCGTACGCGCTCGGGCTGGAAGGCCCGGCGGTGACGGTGGACACCGCGTGCTCGTCCTCGCTGGTCGCCCTGCACTGGGCCGGCCAGGCGCTGCGCCGCGGCGATTGCTCGCTGGCCCTCGTCGGCGGGGTCACGGTGATGGCCACGCCCGGGACGTTCGTGGACTTCAGCGAGCAGCGCGGCCTGTCGGACGACGGACGCTGCAAGGCGTTCGCCGCCGGCGCCGACGGCACCGGCTGGGGCGAGGGCGTCGGCGTGCTCGTGGTCGAGCGGCTGTCCGACGCCCGCCGGCTCGGCCACGACGTGCTCGCCGTCGTGCGGGGCAGCGCGGTGAACTCGGACGGCGCCTCCAGCGGGCTCACCGTCCCCAACGGGCCGGCGCAGCAGCGGGTCATCCACCAGGCACTCGAGTCGGGCGGACTGTCCACAGCGGACGTCGACCTGGTGGAAGGTCATGGCACGGGAACGAAGCTGGGCGATCCGATCGAGGCGCAGGCACTGCTGGCGACCTACGGCCGGCGCGGCGAGGAGTCCGAGGAGCCACTGTGGCTCGGCTCGCTCAAGTCGAACATCGGGCACGCGCAGGCCGCCGCCGGCGTCGGTGGCGTGATCAAGGTCGTGCAGGCCATCCGCCACGGCGTGCTGCCGAAGACCCTGCACGTGGACGCGCCGTCGCCGCACGTCGACTGGTCGGCCGGCCGGGTCGAACTGCTCACCGAGGCCCGCGAATGGCCCGCGGTGTCCCGGCCCCGCCGCGGCGCGGTGTCGTCGTTCGGCATCAGCGGCACGAACGCCCACGTGATCATCGAACAGGCGGAGGTGGCGCCGGAGGAGCCGGCGACCCCGCCCGCGGTGCCCGTCCTCGCGTGGCCGGTATCGGCCGACTCGCCGGACACCCTGGCCGCACAGGCCCAGCGGCTCGCCGACCGGGTCGATGCCGCCGATTCACCGGCGGACATCGGTTTCTCGCTCGCCATGACCCGTTCGGCGCTGGACCACCGGGCCGTCGTCGTCGGCGCCGACCGCGCGGAACTGCTCGCCGGGCTGACCGCGCTCGCCGCGGGGGCCGACGCGCCCGGCGTGGTGCGCGACCGCCGCGGCAGCGGCCGGACGGCGTTCCTGTTCACCGGCCAGGGCGCCCAGCGCCCCGGGATGGGGCTCGTGCTCGCCGCGCAGTACCCGGCGTTCGCCGAGGCGCTCGACGCCGTGGCCGCCGAACTGGACCGGCACCTGGACCGTCCACTGCGGACGGTCCTCGACGACGAAAAGGCGTTGGAGCAGACCGGTTTCACCCAGCCCGCGCTGTTCGCCGTCGAGGTCGCGCTGTACCGGCTGCTGGAGACGTGGGGCGTGCGCCCCGACTTCCTCCTCGGCCACTCGATCGGCGAGCTGGCCGCGGCGCACGTCGCCGGGGTGCTTTCGCTCGGCGACGCCTGCACGCTGGTCGCCGCGCGGGCGAAGCTCATGCAGGCCCTGCCGGCGGGAGGCGCGATGGTCGCGATCCAGGCCACCGAGGCCGAGGTGACGCCGCTGCTGACGGCCGGGGTGAGCATCGCCGCGATCAACGGCCCGGACGCGCTGGTGATCTCGGGCGCAGAAGACGCCGTCACTGCCGTCGCCGCGCATTTCCCCGGCCGCAAGACTTCGAAGCTGCGCGTCTCGCACGCTTTCCACTCGCCGCTGATGGAGCCGATGCTCGCCGAGTTCGCCGCCGTCGCGAAGAAGCTCACCTACGCCAAGCCCGGGATCCCCATCGTCTCGACGGTCTCGGCCGACGCCGACCTGGCGACGCCGGAGTACTGGGTGCACCAGGTCCGGGCGGCCGTCCGGTTCCACGACGGCGTGCGCGCACTGGCCGACGAAGGTGTCCGGACGTTCGTCGAGGTGGGGCCGAGCGCGGTGCTCACCGCCGCCGCGCGGGCCGCGCTGGACGACGGCACGCTCGCGTTCGTCCCGGCTCAGCGCAAGGACCGGGCCGAGGCGCACACTGTCGTCACCGCGCTCGCGACCCTGCACGCCCGGGGGGTTCCCGTGGACTGGGCGGCGTTTTACGCCGGTGCCCGGCGGGTCGGGCTGCCCACCTATGCGTTCCGCCGCACCCGCTACTGGCTGCCCGCCACCACCGCGGCTGGCGACGCCGAAGACCACGGCCAGCAGCCCGCCGGGCACCCGATGCTCAGCGCCGTCGTGCGGGTCCCGGACTCCGACACGCTGGTGCTCACCGGCCGGCTGTCCACCGGCACCACGCCGTGGCTGGCCGACCACGTCGTCCTCGGGACGATCCTCTTGCCCGGCACGGCTTTCCTCGAGCTGGCGCAGCGCGGCGCCGACGAGGCGGGCTGCACCCGGATCGAGGAGCTGACACTCCAGGCCCCGCTGACGCTGGCCGAAGGCGCGGGCGCGGCGATCCAGGTGTCGGTGGAAGCCGAGGAGAACGGCCGCCGCCGCGTCACCGTCCACTCGCGACTCGACGGCGAGGAAGCTTGGACCCGCCACGCCGACGGGTTCGTGAGCGCCGAGGGGGACGCGCCGGCGTTCGACCTGGCCGAGTGGCCGCCCGCGGGTGCCGTCGAGGTCGAGCTGACCGAACCGTACGCGCGTCTCGCGGAGCTGGGCTACGACTACGGCACCGCCTTCCAGGGCCTGCGTGCGATGTGGCGGCACGGTGACGACGTGTACGCCGAGGTCGCGTTGCCCGACGGCACCGACGCTCTCGACTACGGCCTGCACCCGGCGCTGCTCGACGCCGCGATGCACGCTCAACTGCTCGGCCCGGAGACCGACGGCGGTGAAGCGAAGCCGATGCTGCCGTTCGCCTTCACCGGCACCACCCTGCACCGCGCGGGTGCGGCGGAGCTGAGAGTGCACGTCTCGCCGACGAGCGCCGACACCATCACGCTGCGGATCGCCGACGCCACCGGCGGGCCCGTGCTGTCCGTCGAGTCACTGGCCGCACGGCCGATCTCGCTGGACAAGCTGGCACCGAGCCGGGACTCGCTGTTCCGGGTGTCCTGGGAACCCGCTTCGCCCACGGGCGACACCGGCGTCGCGAAGGTGCTGGAAGTGTCCACTCCGGACGGTCCGGCGCCCGCCGCGGCTCGTGCGGTCACGCGGCAGGTGCTCGCCGCGGTCCGGGAACTGCTCGCCGAAGACGGCGAGACCCGCTTGGCCGTGGTCACGCGCGGCGCGGTGTCGGTCGACGGCGAGGACGTCGACCCGGCCGTCGCGCCGGTCTGGGGCCTGGTGCGGGCGGCCGAGGCCGAGAACCCCGGCCGGTTCGTGCTCATCGACGTAGACGAGCACGACGCGGGCGGCACCGCCGAGTCCGCCTTGGCCACCGGCGAGCCCGAGGTGGCCGTCCGTGACGGCAAGGTCCTCGTGCCGCGCCTGACCCCGGCGACGCCGCGGGCCGGGGAACTGAACTGGAACCCCGACGGAACGGTCCTCATCACCGGGGGCACGGGTGGACTCGGCGCTGTGGTCGCGAAACACCTGGTGACGCGGCACGGGGTGCGCCGCCTGCTGCTCACCAGCCGCCGGGGCGCCGACGCCCCCGGCGCGGCCGAGCTGCGCGAAGAACTCCGGCAGCTGGGCAGCGAGGTGACGATCGCGAGTTGCGACGTCACCGACGCGGCGTCCGTGCGGTCGCTGCTCGACGCGGTCCCGGCCGAAGCGCCGCTGACCGCCGTCCTGCACGCCGCGGGCGTCGCCGCCGCCGGCCGGGTCGAGGCGCTCACTGACAACGAGCTGGACCGCGTCTTCGCCCCCAAGGTCGACGGCGCGTGGCACCTGCACGAGCTGACCCACGACCTGGACGCGTTCGTCCTGTTCTCCTCGGCCGCGAGCACCGTCCTCGCGGCCGGCCAAGCCGGGTACGCCGCCGCCAACGCCTACCTCGACGGGCTGGCTCGCCATCGCCGTGCCCAGGGGCTCGCGGCGACGGCACTGGCCTGGGGTGCCTGGGCCGAGGACGGTGGCATGGCGGGCGAGCTCGACGAGGCCGACTTCCGCCGGCTGCGCCGTCTCGGCACGCCGCCGATGGCCACCGGCGAGGCCCTCGCCCTGCTCGACGCGTGCCTCGTCGCCGAGGATGCCGTGCTCGCGCCGGTGAAGCTCGACCTCGCGGCGCTGCGCGCCCGCACCGACGCTCTTCCGCCGGTCTTGCGCGGGCTCGTCCGGCCCGCGCCGGCCCGCCGCACGGCCGCCCGGTCCGGCGGCGCGGTCGCCGCCCGGCTGGGCACGGTGCCCGAGACCGAGCGCGAGGCCTACCTCCTGAGCGTGGTGTCGGAGCAGGTCGCGGCGGTGCTCGGGTTCACGTCGGCCGCGTCGGTCGAGCCCGAGCGCGCCTTCCAGGAGATGGGCTTCGACTCGCTCACCTCGGTGGAGCTGCGCAACCAGCTCGGTGCGCTGACCGGCCTGAAGCTGCCCGCGACCATCGTGTTCGACCACCCGGCGCCGGCCGCGCTCGCCCGGCGCCTGCACGAGCTGCTCGGCCCGGGCCGCGGCGCCGCGGAGCCGCTGCTGGCCGAGATCGACCGGCTCGAGGCGGTGCTCGGCGCCGCCGGGTCGCTCAACGGCTCGACCGCGAAGGTCACCGCCCGCCTCGACGCCCTGGTGCGCAAGTGGACCGAAGCGCACACCGGCCACGACGCGCCGGAGGCCGATCTCGGCACCGCCACCGACGACGAGCTCTTCGCCGTGCTGGACAACGAATTGGGCATCTCTTGACCTCCTCCGCTGCCAAGGCGGGGGAACCACCGCACGACCGGCGCCGGAACCGGCCGGACCAGCAGAATCGGCCACTTCGCCTGGCTGAACCCAGAAGTGTGCGCCGAGGGGAGTTTCGATGAACGGGAAAGCCATGGGGAACGAGGACAAGCTCCGCGACTACCTGAAGCGCGCGACGGCCGACCTCAAGCAGGCCAGGCACCGGGTGCACGAGCTGGAGACCCGGGACACCGAGCCCATCGCGATCATCGGCATGAGCTGCCGCTATCCCGGGGGTGTCGCGACGCCGGAGGACCTCTGGGGTGTGGTCGACGGGGGCCGGGACGTGATCGGCGAGTTTCCCGCCGACCGCGGCTGGGACCTCGAGGGCGTCTACGACCCGACGCCCGACCGGCCCGGCAAGACCTACACGCGTCACGGCGGTTTCCTCTACGACGCCGCGAACTTCGACGCGGAGTTCTTCGGCATCAGCCCGCGTGACGCCCGCCGCGCCGACCCCCAGCAGCGGATCCTGCTCGAAGCGTCCTGGGAAGCCGTCGAGCGCGCCGGGCTCGACCCGCACGCGCTCAAGGGCAGCCCCACCGGCGTCTTCGCCGGCGTCATGTACCACGACTACAGCGGCGGCAGCCCCGAGGGCAGCCTCGTTTCCGGGCAGGTGTCCTACACGCTCGGGTTCGAAGGACCGTCGGTTTCGGTGGACACCGCGTGCTCGTCGTCGCTGGTGGCCCTGCACATGGCGGCGCAGGGCCTGCGCCGCGGCGACTGCACGCTCGCGCTGGTCAGCGGCGTCGCCGTGATGGGCACGCCCGAGATGTTCATCGACTTCTCCGGCCGCCGCGGCCTGGCCGCGGACGGCCGGAGCAAGTCGTTCTCCGACGACGCCGACGGAACGTCGTGGGCCGAGGGCGTCGGCGTGCTCGTCATGGAGCGCCTCTCGGACGCGCGCCGCAACGGTCACCAGGTCCTCGCGCTGCTGCGCGGTTCCGCGGTGAACCAGGACGGCGCGAGCAACGGCTTCTCCGCCCCGAACGGCCCCTCGCAGGTCCGGGTGATCGAGGCGGCGCTGGCCGACGCCGGGCTTTCGGTGTCCGATGTGGACGCCGTCGAGGCGCACGGCACCGGCACCGCGCTCGGCGACCCGATCGAGGCGCAGTCGCTGATGGAGACCTACGGGCAGCGCACCACGGGGGAGCCGCTGCTGCTCGGCTCGATCAAGTCGAACATGGGCCACCCGCAGGCCGCCGCCGGGGTCGCCGGGGTGATCAAGATGGTGCAGGCGCTGCGGCACGGCAGGCTGCCGCGCACGCTGCACGTCGGCACCCCGTCGAAGCACGTCGACTGGACCGCGGGCGCGGTGGAGCTGCTGACGGAGCCGCGCGACTGGCCCGAGGTCGCCCGTCCGCGCCGCGCGGCCGTGTCCTCGTTCGGGGTCAGCGGCACCAACGCGCACGTCATCCTGGAGCAGGCACCGCACCAGGAGCGGGAAGAACCACCCACGCCGGTGGTCTGCCCGCTGGTGCTGTCGGCGAAGACCCCGGCCGCGCTGGCCGCGGCCGCCGGCCGGATGGCGTCCCATGTGGACGCTCACGCCGGCGGGCTCGCCGACATCGCGCACACCCTCGCCACCGGGCGAGCCCGGCTCGACCACCGCGCCGTGGTGCTCGCCGGGGACGGCGCGCAGGCCGCCGAGGCGCTGCGCGCGCTGGCGGCCGGGGGATCGCGGCCGGACGTCGTCACCGGCACGGCCGACGCGCGCGGCAAGACCGTGTTCGTGTTCCCGGGCCAGGGGTCGCAGTGGACCGGCATGGCGATCGAGCTGCTGGAGCAGTCGCCCGTGTTCGCCGGGCGAATGGCCGAATGCGACGAGGCACTGCGGAAGTTCGTGGACTGGTCGGTGATCGCCGTGCTGCGCGGCGAAGCAGGCACCCCGCCCGCCGACCGCGTGGACGTGGTGCAGCCGATGCTGTGGGCGGTGATGGTCTCCCTGGCCGCGCTGTGGCGTGCGCACGGCGTCGAGCCGGACATGGTGATCGGTCACTCGCAGGGCGAGATCGCCGCCGCGAGCGTCGCGGGGGCACTGTCCCTCGAGGACGGTGCCCGGGTGGTCGCGTTGCGCAGCAAGGCGATCGGGGACGTCCTCGGCGGCCGGGGCGGCGGGATGCTCGCCGTCGGCCTGCCCGCCACCGACCTGGGTGCCCGGCTCGACGCCTGGGACGGCCGGATCTCGGTGGCCGCGGACAACGGCGCGACGTCGGCGGTGCTCTCCGGCGACGGTGACGCGCTCGACGAGCTGCGCGACCAGCTCGTCGCCGAGGGCTTCCGCGCCAAGCGGGTGCCGGTGGACTACGCGTCGCACTCCGCGCACGTCGAGCACCTCTCCGACCGCCTGCTGGCCGACCTCGGCCCGATCGCCCCCGGCGCCGGGACGGTCGCGATGACCTCCACGGTCAACGAGGAACCGGTGACCGAGTCCACCATGGACGCGCGGTACTGGTTCACCAACCTGCGCACGACGGTCCGGTTCGCGCCGGTGGTCGCGAAGCTCGCCGAGGCGGGCTACACCCGGTTCGTCGAGGTCAGCCCGCACCCGGTGCTGGCCATGAGCATCCAGGAGACCCTCGACGAGGGCGGCCACGGCGGCTCCGTCGCCGGGACCCTGCGCCGCGACGAAGGCGGCCTGACCCGGTTCGCGACCTCACTGGCCGAGCACTCGGTCCGCGGCGGCGCGGCGGACTGGGCCTCGCTGGTTCCCGGCGCTCGGCTCGTCGAGCTGCCGACCTATCCCTTCCAGCACAAGCGCTTCTGGCACGAAGAGGAAGCCGCGACGGCTCCCGTGACCGGAGCGCAGGTCGCCGACCAGGACTTCTGGCAGGACGTCACCGCCGGCGACGTCGACGCGCTCGCCGCCCGGCTCGGCGTCGAAGCCACCCCGCTGGCCGAGGTCGTCCCGGCGCTGGCCGCCTGGCACGGCCGCCGCACCGATCTGTCCACACTGGAATCTTGGCGCTACCGCGTCTCGTGGGCGCCGGTGACCGTCGCGGGCGGGCTGGCCGGCACCTGGCTGGTCGTCGTCCCCACCGGCGTTCCCGAGGCAGCCGAGCTGGCCGAAGCGCTCGCCGCCCAGGGCGACGTCGTGCGGGTGATCGCGACGGCGGACCGCGAGAAGCTGGCCGGGCTGGTCACCGAGGCGACGGCGCTGCGGCCGTTCGACGGCGTGCTGTCGCTGCTCGCGCTCGACACCCGCGAACACCCGGAGCACCCCGCGCTCAGCACCGCGGTCGCCGCCACCATCACGCTGCTGCAAGCCTTGCGCGACACCGGTGTCGACGCTCCGGCCTGGGTGGTCACCCGTGGTGCGGTCGCGGTGGACGCCTTCTCCGACGCCGACCCGGCCGCCGCGGCGGTGTGGGGCCTCGGCACGGTCGTCGCGCTCGACCAGCCCGCCACCTGGGGTGGCCTGGTCGACGTCGAGGGCCCCGCGGACGCCGCGCGGCTGGCCGCCGTGGTGTCCGGGGCGGACAACGAGGACCAGGTCGCGATCCGGCCGTCCGGGGTGTTCGCCCGGCGCATGGTCCGCGCTCCGCTACCGGGAACCGAGGCGGAGTGGACGCCGCGGGGGACGGTGCTGGTCACCGGCGGCACGGGCGCGGTCGGCGCGCACGTCGCCCGCTGGCTGGCCGGACGCGGCGCCGAGCACCTCGTGCTCACCAGCCGCCGCGGCCTCGACGCCGAAGGCGCGCGTGAGCTGGTCGACGAGCTGGCCGGCACCCGGGTCACGGTCGCGGCCTGCGACGTGACCGATGAACAGGCACTCCGGGCGCTGCTGGCCGAGCACCCGCCGACCGCCGTGGTGCACGCCGCCGGGGTGCTGACCGCCGAGCCGTCCCTGGCCGACGTCACGCCCGCGGAGTTCGCCGCCGCCACCGGCGCCAAGATCACCGGCGCGGCACTGCTCGACGAGCTGCTGGGCGACACCGAGCTGGACGCGTTCGTGCTGATGTCCTCCGGCGCCGCCGTGTGGGGTACCTCCGGCCAGCCCGCCTACGCCGCGGGCAACGCCTACCTCGACGCGCTCGCCCGCCGTCGCCGCGCGGCGGGACGCACCGCGACCGCGATCGCGTGGGGCTCGTGGGGCGGCGGGGGCATGGTCGACGCCGAGGCGAGCGACCTGCTGAGGCGCATCGGCCTGGCCGAGATGGCCCCGGAACTCGCGGTCGAGGCACTGGGCCAGGCCCTGGACCACGACGAGACCCACCTGGTGGTCGCCGACATCGACTGGGCCGCGTTCGCGCCGGTGTACCAGCTCGCCCGGCCGCGGCCGCTGCTGCGCGCGCTGACCGAGGTCGCCGAGGACCAGACCGACCCGGTCGAGGACACCGGCGACCTGAAGGGTCAGCTGGCTTCGCTGACGCCGGCCGAACAGCAGCGGACGCTGCTGGAGCTGGTCCGCGGCCAGGTCGCCGTGGTCGCCGGCTACGACAACGGCTCGGCGGTCGAACCGGCCCGCGCGTTCAAGGAGCTCGGGTTCGACTCGGTCACCGCGGTCGACCTGCGCAACCGGCTCGGCGCCGCCACCGGCCTCAAGCTCCCGGCCACCGTCGCGTTCGACCACGTCAACCCGCAGACGCTCGCCGAGCACCTGTGGACGCAGCTGGGCGGCGGCGAAGCGGCGGTCCCGCTGGAGGCGGAACTCGACCGGCTCGAGGCGGTCACGTCTGCTTTGGACGCCGCGGAGATCGACCGGTCCCGGATCGTCGCCCGCCTGCAGGCGATGGTGACCACCCTGCACAAGACCCTGGCCGGCACCAAGACCACCGAAGTGCTGGAGACCGCGACCACGGATGAGCTGTTCGCCCTCATCGACAACGAGCTTGGCGCCTGAGAGGTATCCCCACGATGACTGACGAAAGCAAGCTGGTCGACTACTTGAAGCGGGTGACCGCCAACCTGCAGGAGACGCGGGAGCGGCTGCGCGAGGTCGAGGCCGCCGAAGCCGAGCCGATCGCCATCGTCGCGATGGGCTGCCGGTACCCGGGCGACGTCCGTTCCCCGGAGGACCTCTGGGAACTGGTGGCGCAGGGCCGCGACGCGATCGGGCCGTTCCCGACCGACCGCGGCTGGAACCTGGACACGATGTTCGACGCCGACCCCGACAGCCCGGGCACGAGCTACGTGAGCGAGGGCGGCTTCATCCACGACGTCGCCCAGTTCGACGCGCCGTTCTTCGGCATCGCGCCGCGCGAGGCGCTCGCCATGGACCCGCAACAGCGCCTCACGCTGGAGCTGGCGTGGGAGACCTTCGAGCGGGCCGGCATCGCGCCCCATTCACTGGCCAAGCAGCAGGTCGGCGTCTTCCTCGGCAGCGGCGACCAGGACTACTACGACGAGCTGCCGCCGGCGGTGCTCGCCGGTGAAGTGCAGGACTACCTGAGCACCGGCAACGCCGGCTCGGTCATCTCCGGCCGGATCGCTTACGCGCTGGGCCTGGAAGGCCCGGCCATCACCATCGACACGGCCTGCTCGTCGTCGCTGGTCGCGTTGCACCTGGCCGTGCAGGCGCTGCGGCAGCGCGACTGCGCGCTGGCCCTCGCCGGTGGGGTGATGGTGATGTCGCGGCCCGGCCCGTTCGTCGCGTTCAGCCGCCAGCGCGGCCTCGCCGCCGACGGCCGCTGCAAGCCGTTCTCCGACAGCGCCGACGGCACCGGCTGGGCCGAGGGCGCGGGCACGCTCCTGCTGGAGCGGCTGTCCGACGCACGCCGCAACGGCCACCAGGTCCTCGCCGTCGTGCGTGGCACGGCGGTCAACTCCGACGGCGCGTCCAACGGCCTCACCGCGCCCAACGGCCCGTCCCAGCAGCGTGTCATCCGCCAGGCGCTGGCCAACGCGCAGCTCTCGGCGTCCGATGTGGACGCCGTCGAAGGGCACGGCACCGGCACCACGCTGGGCGACCCGATCGAGGCGCAGGCCCTGCTCGCCACCTACGGCCAGGACCGCGACCGCCCGCTGTGGCTCGGCTCGATCAAGTCGAACATCGGCCACGCCCAGGGTGCGGCCGGCGTCGGCGGCGTGATCAAGATGGTGCAGGCGCTGCGCAACGGCGTGCTGCCGAAGACCCTGCACGTCACCGAGCCGAGCGCCGAGGTCGATTGGACCGCCGGGAACGTCTCGTTGCTGACGGAGGAGCGTCCGTGGCCGGTTGGGGAGAAGCCGCGCCGCGCCGGTGTCTCGTCGTTCGGTGTCAGCGGGACCAACGCGCACGTGATCGTCGAGGAAGCCCCCGCCATCGAGGTCGCGGAAACCACGCCGAGCTGGCCCGCCGAAGTGCCGGTCCCGTGGCCCCTGTCCGGGCACGGCGCCACCGCGCTCAAGGCGCAGGCCTCGAAGCTGCTGTCCGTCGTGGACGGAGTCTCGCCGCTCGATCTCGGGTTCTCGCTGGCGACGTCCCGCTCGCCGCTGAGCCACCGCGCGGTGGTGCTCGACGGCAAGGCGGGTCTCACGGCCTTGGCGGCCGGCGAGCTGGTCACCGGCACCGCCGTCGAGGGACTCACCGCGTTCCTCTTCTCCGGCCAGGGCGCTCAGCGCGCGGGCATGGGGGCCGAGCTGGCCGCCGCGTTCCCGGTGTTCGCTCAGGCACTGGACGAGGTCTTCGCCGAGCTGGACCCGCACCTCGACCGTCCACTGAAGACGGTCATCTTCGAGAAGCCGCGCCTGATCAACCAGACCGGCTACACCCAGCCCGCGCTGTTCGCGATCGAGGTGGCGCTGTTCCGGCTGCTGTCTTCCTGGGGCATCCGGCCCGACTTCCTGCTCGGCCACTCGGTCGGCGAGCTGGCCGCGGCGCACGTCGCGGGCGTGCTGTCGCTGGCCGACGCCTGCACCCTCGTCGCGGCACGGGCGAAGCTGATGCAGGCGTTGCCGACCGGCGGCGCCATGGTCGCACTGCAGGCGACCGAGGACGAGGTCACGCCGCAGCTGAGCGCCGACGTGAGCATCGCCGCCATCAACGGCCCGGACTCCGTGGTGCTTTCCGGCACCGAAGACGCCGTCGCCGCCGTGGTCGCGCGCTTCGAGGGCCGCAAGTCCTCGAAGCTGAAGGTGTCGCACGCGTTCCACTCGCCGCTGATGGAGCCGATGCTGGCGGAGTTCGCCGCCGTCGCCCGCACGCTCACCTACTCCGCGCCCACGATCCCGCTCGTCTCGAACGTCTCCGGCGCGCTCGCCGGGGCCGAGGTCGCGACGCCGGAATACTGGGTCTCGCACGTCCGCGCCGCCGTCCGGTTCCACGACGGGCTCACCGCGCTCTCGGCGCAGGGCGTCTCCCGGTTCGTCGAGGTCGGGCCGGACGGGGTGCTCTCCGCGCTCGCCCGGCACGCTTTTGGACAGCAGAGCCTCGACGCGGTGGTCGTGCCGGTCCTGCGCAAGGACCGGCCGGAGCCGCAGGCGGCGCTCACGGCGCTCGCCGAGCTGTTCGTCAGCGGGCTCGTCCCGGACTGGGCCGCGGTCTTCGCCGGCCGCGGCGCGCAGCGCGTCGACCTGCCGCCGTACGAGTTCCAGCGCAAGCGTTACTGGCTCGACGCCCGCGCCAACCGCGACGAGGTGACCGCGGTCGGCCTCACTTCGGCCGGGCACCCGCTGCTCGGCGCCGCCGTCGCGCTCGCCGACACCGACGGCGTGGTGCTCACCGGGCGGCTTTCGGTGGAGACGCACGCGTGGCTGGCCGAGCACCGGCTCGGCGACGTCGTCACCGTGCCCGGCACGGCGTTCCTGGAGCTGGTGGTCCGCGCCGGCGACCAGGTCGGCAGCGGCCGGATCGAGGAACTCACGCTCAGCAGCCCGCTGGTGGTGCCGGAGCGGGGCGGCGTCCAGGTCCAGGTGACCGTGGGCGCGGCGGGGGAGCACGGTGTCCGCGCCGTGACCGTCCACTCGCGACCGGAAGGGGCCGACGGCGAACCGTGGACGCTGCACGCGAGCGGCACGGTCGCGCCCCAGTCCTACCGGGGCGGGGTGGAGCTGGCCGAGTGGCCGCCCGCCGGTGCCGAGCCGGTCGGGATCGAGGGCGTGTACGACGATTTCGCCGACACCGGCCTCACCTACGGCCCGCTGTTCCGTTCGCTGCGCGCGGTGTGGAGCCGCGGGCGCGAGGTGTTCGCCGAGGTCGTCCTGCCCGAGGACAGCGACGCCGAGCGCTTCGGCCTGCACCCGGCGGCGCTCGACGCCTGCACCCACGCCCTGCGCGTCGCGGGCGGTGGTGACGGCGGGGTCGGCCGGGTCCCGTTCTGCTGGACCGGCGTCGAGCTGCACGCCACCGGTGCCTCGGCGCTGCGGGTGCGATTCACGCCGACCACCGAGGACGGCTACGAGGTCGCGCTCGCCGACGCCACCGGGGCGCCCGTCGCCACCGTGGCCGAAACCGTGTTCCGCGCGTTCACCACGCCGGTCGCCGCCGACGCGGCCGCCCCGCTGTACCGCGTCGAATGGCGGCGCGCGGTTGTTCCCGAGTCCGCTGTGGACACTTCGAACGTGCAGATCTTCGACTGCACCGGCAAGGCGGGCACCGCGGAGGAGACGCACACGCTGACCCACCGCGTGCTCGCCGCCGCGCAGGCCTGGCTGGCCGAGGACCATCCCGAGGACGCGCGGCTGGTCGTCGTGACCCGCGGTGCGGTTTCGGTCGGCGGCGCCGACGTGACCGACCTGGCCGCGTCCGCTGCCTGGGGCCTCGTGCGCTCGGCGCAGGAGGAGAACCCGGACGCGTTCGTCCTGCTCGACGTGGGCACCGGCTTCGACGTCGAAACCGTGCTGCCGCAGGTGCTCGCGACCGGTGAGCCGCAGGCCGCGGTCCGCCACGGCGTCGTGCTCGCCCCGCGCCTCGTCCGCACCGAACCCGGGGCCGAGCCCCCGTACTTCCACCCGCAGGGCACTGTGCTGGTCACCGGCGCCTCCGGCGCGCTCGGCGGCAAGCTCGCCCGGCACCTGGTCGCCGAGCACCACGTCCGCCGGCTGCTGCTGGTCAGCCGCCGCGGCACGCCCGAGCTGACCCGCCTGGCCACCGACCTCGGTGAGCTGGGGGTGGACGTCGAGATCGCGCAGTGCGACGTCGCCGACCGCGCCGCGCTCGCCGCGGTGCTGGCCGCCATCCCGGCGGAGAACCCGCTCACCTCGGTCGTGCACGCCGCCGGGGTGCTCGACGACGGCGTGGTCACCGCGCTCACCCCCGAGCGCGTCGACGCCGTGCTGCGGCCGAAGGTCGACGGCGCGCTGAACCTGCACGTGCTCACCCGCGACACGGCGCTCGCGGCGTTCGTGCTGTTCTCCTCGGTGTCCGGCGTGCTCGGCGCGCCCGGCCAGGGCAGCTACGCCGCGGCCAACGCGTTCCTCGACGCCCTCGCGGCGCACCGCGTCGCGCACGGTCTGCCCGGGCTGTCGCTCGACTGGGGCCTGTGGGGCGAGGTCGGCGGCATGGGCGGCACGTTGTCCGCCGAGGAAGTCGCCCGCCTGGCCACCGGCGGCGTCGTGCCTCTGTCCACTTCGGACGGACTCGCGCTGTTCGACCGGGCGCTCGCCGCCCGGCAGGCCACCGTCGTCCCGGCGAAGCTGGACTTGCCGACCCTCCGGAAGCTCGACCGCATCCCGAAGACCCTGGAAGAGCTCACCGGCGTGCCCACCCGGCGCATCGCCGCGAGCGCGACCGCGGCTCCGGCCGACTCCTTCACCACCCGGCTGCTGGCCCGGCCCGAGGCCGACCGCGCCGACGCCGTGCTGGAACTGGTGCGCGGGCACGCCGCCACCGTGCTCGGCTACGGCGGTGCCCACGAGATCGAGTCGTCGGCCCAGTTCTCCTCGCTCGGCTTCGACTCGCTCAGCGCGATCGAACTGCGCAACGGGCTCACCGCGGCCACCGGGCAGCGGCTGCCCGCGACCCTGATCTTCGACCACCCGACGCCGTCGGCGCTGGCGGCCCACCTGCTGGCCGAGCTGGCGGGAACGGGGGACGAGATCACCGCGGTGCCCTCGGCCACCGCCTCCGACGAGCCCATCGCGATCGTCGGCATGGCCTGCCGGCTGCCGGGCGGGATCACCTCGCCGGAGCAGCTGTGGGACCTGGTGGCCGGCGGCCGCGACGCCATCGGCGACTTCCCGGCCGACCGCGGCTGGGACGTCGACGGCCTGCTGGACCCGACCGGTCGCCGGCCCGGCACCACCTACGTCGCCCGCGGCGGGTTCGTCTACGACGCCGGCGACTTCGACCCGGCTTTCTTCGGCGTCTCGCCGAAGGAAGCCCCGGCCATCGACCCCCAGCAGCGGCTGCTGCTGGAAGCGTGCTGGGAAGCCGTCGAGCGCGCGGGCATCGACCCGGTCTCGCTCAAGGGCAGCCCGACCGGCGTGTACGCGGGTGTGCAGTACCACGACTACGTGGGCGCGAACAGCGCCGGTTCCATCGTCACCGGCCGCGTGTCCTACACCCTCGGCCTGGAGGGCCCGGCGGTCAGCGTGGACACGGCGTGCTCGTCGTCGCTGGTCGCCATGCACATGGCGGCGCAGGCGCTGCGCAGCGGCGACTGCACACTCGCGCTGGCCGGTGGGGTCACGGTGATGGCGACTCCGGAGACGTTCGTCGAGTTCAGCCGCCAGCAGGGCCTGGCCCCCGACGGGCGGTGCAAGGTCTTCTCCGACGACGCCGACGGCACCACCTGGTCCGAAGGCGTCGGCGTGCTGGTGCTGGAGCGGCTGTCCGAAGCCCGGCGGCTCGGTCATCCGGTGCTCGCGGTGCTCAAGGGCAGCGCGGTGAACCAGGACGGCACGTCCAACGGGCTCACCGCGCCCAACGGTCCCGCCCAGCAGCGCGTGATCCGCGCGGCGCTGGCCGACGCCGGCCTGAGCGCGGCCGACGTGGACGCCGTCGAGGCGCACGGCACGGGCACGAAGCTGGGCGACCCGATCGAGGTCCAGGCGCTGCTCGCCACCTACGGCAAGGAGACCTCAAGCGACCGTCCCTTGTGGATCGGGTCGGTGAAGTCGAACATCGGGCACACGCAGGCGGCGGCCGGCACGGCCGGGGTCATCAAGATGGTGCTGGCCATGCGCCACGGCGAGCTGCCCGCGACGCTGAACGTCGGCCGTCCCTCGAGTGAGATCGACTGGTCGTCGGGCGCCGTCCGGGTGCTGGCCGAGCCGGTGAAGTGGCTGCCGAACGGGCACACCCGCCGCGCGGGCGTCTCGTCGTTCGGCGTGAGCGGCACCAACGCGCACGTGATCCTGGAAGAGGGCGACCGGCCCGAGGTCGTGAGCGGCGGCGTGCCCTCCTACGACGGTCCGGTCGCCTGGCCGGTCTCCGGCCGCGGCGCCGCGGCGTTGCGGGCGCAGGCCGAGCAGCTCATGTCCTATGTGGACGAAGAGCCCGAAGGCAGCCTCGCCGACATCGGCTTCTCGCTGGCCACCACGCGCGGCGCGTTCGACCGCCGGGCGGTGCTGATCGGCAGCCGGTCACCGCAGTTCGTCCGCGGACTCGCGGCGCTGGTCGACGAGGAGGAAGCCCGCGGGGTCGTCGCCGGGATCGCCACGGCGGGCGGACGCACGGCGTTCCTGTTCGCCGGCCAGGGTTCGCAGCGCGCGAAGATGGGCGCCCGGCTCGCCGGGCAGTACCCGGCGTTCGCGGCCGCGTACGACGAGGTCTGCGCCGAACTCGACCGGCACCTGGACCGCCCGATCCGCTCGATCATCGACACCGGGGAGGGGCTCGGGGAGACCCGCTACACCCAGCCCGCGCTGTTCGCGCTGGAGGTCGCGCTGTTCCGCCTGGTCCGCTCGTGGGGCGTCAAGCCGGACGTGCTCGCCGGGCACTCGATCGGCGAGCTCGCCGCGGCCTGCTGCGCCGGCGTGTTCTCCCTCGAAGACGCGGCGAAGCTGGTGGTCGCCCGGGGTGCGCTGATGCAGGCGCTGCCCACGGGCGGGGCGATGGTGGCGATCGAAGCGACGCCCGACGCGGTGCTCGAAGCCGCGGGGGACAGCGTCGACATCGCCGCCGTCAACGGCCCGAGCGCGGTCGTCATCTCGGGCGCGGCCGACGCCGTGGCCGAGGTCGCGGCGAAGTTCGAGCGCACCAAGCAGCTGCGCGTCTCGCACGCGTTCCACTCCCGCCTGATGGAGCCGATGCTCGAAGAGTTCCGCGCGGTCGCTTCGGAGCTGACTTACGCGTCGCCGCGCGTTCCGGTGATCTCCACGGTCACCGGCGGGCCGGCCGAGCTGACCTCGCCGGAGTACTGGGTCCAGCAGGTCCGCGAGGGCGTCCGGTTCCTCGACGCGGTCACCCGCGCCGCCGCCGACGGCGTCACCCGCTTCCTGGAGCTGGGCCCGGACACCACGCTCACCGCGATGACCGCGGGCTGCCTCGACGAGCAGCCCGAGGTGCTGGCTTCGCTGCTGCACAAGGAGAACGACGAGGCCGTGGCCGCGCTGACCGGGGTCGCGCAGCTGCACGTCAGCGGCGTCGACGTCGACTGGGCCGCGATCTACGAGCCGGCCGGCGCCCGGCCGGTGCCGGTGCCGACCTACCCGTTCCAGCGGCAGCGCTTCTGGCTGGAGAGCACCGGCGGCGCCGTCGGCGAGGAGGACCACCCGCTGCTCGGGTCGGCCCTGGAACTGGCCGACGCCGACGGGCTGCTGTTCAGCGGACGGCTGTCCGTCGGCACGCACCCGTGGCTGGCCGACCACGTCGTCGGCGGCTCGATCCTGTTCCCCGGCACCGGATTCGTCGAGATGGCGATCCGCGCCGGCGACGAGGCCGGCTGCCCGCGGCTCGACGAGCTGACCCTCGAGTACCCGCTGGTCGTCCCCGAGCGGGCCGGCATCCGCGTGCAGTTCGCCCTCGGCGCGCCCGACGGCGACGGCACCCGGACGTTCAGCGTGCACTCCCGGGCGGAAGGCGACAGCGGCGCCTGGACGCGCCACGCGACCGGCAAGCTCGCCAAGGCGGGCAAGGCCGCGAAGTTCGAGCTGACCGAGTGGCCGCCCGCCGGCGCCGAGCAGGTCCGGCTGGAGGGCACCTACGAGGAACTGGCCGCCGACGGCTTGGCCTACGGTCCCGCGTTCCGCGGGCTCGTCGCGGCCTGGAAGCGTGACGGCGAAGCGTTCGCGGAGATCCAGCTGCCCGCTTCGGTGTCCGATGTGGACCGGTACGGCATCCACCCCGCCGTGCTCGACGCCGCGCTGCACACCATCGGCGTCTCCGGGGCGGCCGGGGACGAACCGGCGCTGCCGTTCGGCTGGGAGGGCGTCCGGTTGCACGCCGTCGGGGCGACGACCCTGCGGGTCCACGTCCGCCCGGTCGGCACCGGCGCGGTCTCCCTCGACGTCGCCGACGGTGCCGGGGCTCCGGTCGCGTCGGTGGAGTCCCTGCTGCTGCGCCCGATGTCCGCGGTGCCGCAGCCGGTGCGGACCGGTGGCGGCGACTCGCTGTTCCGCGTCGCCTGGGAGCGGACCGACCTCGACGCCGTCGCCGAGGTCACCGACTGGACCGTGCTGGGCCCGGACGCCTTCGGCCTCACCGAGGCGCTGGGCGCCAAGGCGGCCGGCTCGGTTGCCGAGGCGAGTGGCCTGGTCGTGCTGCCCGCGGGCGGCACGGACGACGTCCACGCCGAACTGCACCGCGTGCTCGGCCTGCTGCAGGACTGGCTGACCGGGTCCACCGGTTCGCTGGTCGTGGTGACCCGGGGCGCGGTGGCCACCGAGGCGGGGGAGAACCCCGACCCGGCCGGGGCCGCGGTGGCGGGCCTGGTGCGCTCGGCGCAGGCCGAGCACCCCGGCCGGATCGCGCTGGCCGACCTCGGCGCGGGCACCCCGACCGGCCGGACGCTGGCCGCGGTGTCGGCCTCCGACGAACCGCAGGTGGCGTTGCGGGCGGGCGCGGTGCTGGTGCCGCGGC